>NZ_JBFBBA010000024.1:0-124495 GCF_040682455.1 Streptomyces sp. NPDC051183 | reverse complement strand
GCCAGCGCCTTGGCCAGCTCGGTCTTGCCCACGCCCGTCGGGCCCAGGAACAGGAACGAACCCGTCGGCCGGTCCGGGTCCGCGATGCCCGCACGAGTGCGCCGCACCGCGTCCGACACCGCCCGTACCGCCTCGCCCTGGCCGATCAGACGCCGGCCCAGCTCGTCCTCCATGCGGAGCAGCTTCTGGGTCTCGCCCTCCAGCAGGCGCCCGGCCGGAATCCCGGTCCAGGCACCCACCACGTCGGCGATGTCGTCGGGGCCGACCTCGTCCTTGACCATCGTCCCCTTGGACGCCTCGGCCTCGGCCTCGGTGGCCTCCGCCAGCTCGCGCTCCAGGGCCGGGATCTCGCCGTAGAGCAGCTTGGAGGCCGAGTCGAAGTCGCCGTCGCGCTGGGCGCGCTCCGCCTGGCCGCGCAGGTCGTCCAGGCGCTCCTTGAGCTCGCCGACGCGGTTGAGGGACTGCTTCTCCTTCTCCCAGCGGGCGGTCAGGCCGCGCAGCTCCTCCTCCTTGTCGGCGAGGTCCTTGCGCAGCTTGTCGAGGCGCTCGCGGGAGGCAGGGTCGGACTCGTTCTTCAGCGCGAGCTCCTCCATCCGCAGCCGGTCCACCGAGCGCTGGAGCTCGTCGATCTCCAGCGGGGAGGAGTCGATCTCCATGCGCAGGCGGGATGCGGCCTCGTCGACGAGGTCGATGGCCTTGTCGGGGAGGAACCGGGAGGTGATGTACCTGTCCGAGAGCGTCGCCGCCGCGACCAGCGCGCTGTCGTTGATGACGACCTTGTGGTGGGCCTCGTAGCGGCCCTTCAGCCCGCGCAGGATCGCGATGGTGTCCTCGACGGACGGCTCGGCGACCAGCACCTGCTGGAAGCGGCGCTCCAGTGCCGGGTCCTTCTCGATCCGCTCGCGGTACTCGTCCAGCGTGGTCGCGCCGACCATGCGCAGCTCGCCGCGGGCCAGCATCGGCTTGAGCATGTTGCCCGCGTCCATCGCCGAATCGCCGCCGGCGCCCGCGCCGACGACCGTGTGCAGCTCGTCGATGAAGGTGATGATCTGACCGTCGCTCGACTTGATCTCGGCGAGGACCGTCTTGAGGCGCTCCTCGAACTCGCCGCGGTACTTGGCGCCCGCGACCATCGCGCCCAGGTCCAGGGAGACCAGCCGCTTGTTCTTCAACGACTCCGGGACATCGCCCTTCACGATCCGCTGCGCGAGACCCTCGACCACGGCCGTCTTGCCCACGCCGGGCTCGCCGATGAGCACCGGATTGTTCTTCGTACGGCGCGACAGGACCTGCACGACCCGCCGGATCTCCTGGTCCCGGCCGATCACCGGGTCGAGCTTGCCCTCACGGGCGGCCGCCGTGAAATCGGTGCCGAACTTCTCCAGGGCCTTGTACTGGCCCTCGGGATCGGGGGTGGTCACCCGCCGTCCTCCTCGTGCGTTCTCGAAGGCGGCCAGCAGCTTCTTCTCGCTCGCGCCCTGGTGGACAAGGACCTCACCGGCCGCGCCGCCCTTGGCGGCGATGGCGATGAGGAGGTGTTCTGTGGAGAGGTACTCGTCGCCGAGCCTGCCGGCCTGTGCGTCGGCCTCGGCGAGTACGGCGAGCAGGTCGCGGGTGGGCTGCGGGGGCGCGACCGTGGAGCCGGTGACGCTGGGCAGGGCGGCCAGCAGCCGCTCCGCCCCGCCCCGCACGGCGGCCTGGTCGGCCTCGGTGGCGGCGAGGAGGTCGGTGACGTTCTCGTTGTCCTCGCCGGCGAGCAGGGCCAGCAGCAGGTGCGCGGGGGTCAGGTCCGCGTGGCCGTCCTTGACGGCCCTGCTGGTGGCTGCGTTCAGCGCGTCCCGGCTCTTGTTGGTCAGCTCGGCGTCCACGTGCGACTTCTCCTCTCCGTACGGGTTCATGCGGCGCGTGCACCAGCCATGAATCTGACATGGGCAACGTGCACAAAGTTGAGTCTATTCCACTCAAGGCCGGAGCCGTACCCTTCGCGCATGTCCCATGACGTACTCAACCCGACGCCCGAGTACCTCGCCTTCTGGCAGGAGCGGCACGTCTGCACCCTCACCACACCGCGCCCCGACGGCACGCCGCACGTGGTGCCGGTGGGCGTGACGTACGACCCGGAGGCCGGCCTGGCGCGGGTGATCAGCAACAAGAACAGCAAGAAGATCCGCAACATCCTGGCCGCCCAGGCGGGGCCGCAGGGCGGCGCGCGGGTCGCGGTCTGCCAGATGGAGGGGCGCCGCTGGGCCACCCTCGAAGGGCGCGCGGTGATCCGTACGGACGAGGCCTCGGTCGCCGAGGCGGTACGCCGCTACGCGGAGCGGTACGGGCGGATGCCCTCGCCCAATCCGGACCGGGTCGTC
This sequence comes from Streptomyces sp. NPDC051183, assembly GCF_040682455.1. Lineage (NCBI taxonomy): Bacteria > Bacillati > Actinomycetota > Actinomycetes > Kitasatosporales > Streptomycetaceae > Streptomyces > Streptomyces sp. NPDC051183. The sequence continues at coordinate 122,132 of NZ_JBFBBA010000024.1, read as the reverse complement.
ATGGAGATCGCCCTGGACCGGGCCATGGGGCGCGCCTGAGCGGCACCCGGCGGGCTTCGAAGTTGTCCGGTTCAACTACTGGACGCGGACATCACAACGGCGCCATCGTGGTCAGGTCCACGATGGCGCCGTTGTGTGGGGGTAGCGCCTGAGCGATCTGCAACGACGGGGGAATCGCTTCAGGCACTGCGGGGGGTGGCGGTGGTGATATCGGGTTCGAAGAGCTGGTGATCGCGCTGATCCAGATTGACGAAGACCATGCCGTACCTGACCTCGCAGCGGACGGGCTGCGGCGCGCCCCGGGGGCGGCGCAGGCAGCGGTAGGCACGGACGTCTTCGTCCTCCTCGCGAACCACGACGATCGGCTGGCCGAACAGGGTGACCATCAACGAATCGCCGACATGGGGGATGGCGGTGGCAAGGTCGATGAACTGCCACCCTGAGCGGTACGCGGAAGCCATCTCGCGGCGGAAGCCGCGGTCGTCGGGGGTCATGCGGATCCCTCCCCAGCAGGCCCGGTGTGCCCATCCGTGCCGGGCTCGGCGGGCATCGCGTGCCAGCCGGTGTCCGCCCGAACAGAACCCGTACCCTCTGCTCCGGCGCCACCACCTCCCAGTGCCGCATAGGCTGCAATAGTGGAGAAAAGAACGGCAAGCGCCGAGCGAAGCATTCTCTTGTACATGGTCGGCTTCGTCCTCACTTGATGGAATCCTCTCCCCCGCGTGTCAGACGATGGCTCATTTGGGCACGTCAATGCCACAGGCACGATGCATCATGTTCTTGCATGTTCAGGACCCTGGGGGGTGGAGATTTGCCCAATATCAGCATAAATCCGACACATCGCCACCCCGTCACGGAGCTTTGCGACGAAGGCAGGCGGCTCTACGCGGCCGCCCTCAGCGCGGGACGCGTAGCCCGGGCGGATATCGCGAACGCCCCCTGCTTGCTGGAATTCGCGCTCCTGCACCCAGACCCTGATGACGAAAACTCGCTCCGTCCGGTTCCACCGGCCGTGGCCCTCGCCCAGCGCCTGCACCCCCTGGAGCGGGAGATCCAGGACCGCCGCCGCCATTCGGTCGAACTGACGGACTCCTTCGAACCGTTCATGACCATCAGTGCGCAGACCCCTTCGAGCACGCACGCCATCACCGTGCTGGAGGGGTTCGACTCGATCAGCGCGGCCCTCGACCTCGCTTCCGCCGAGTGCCACACCGAGGTACTGACCGTACAGCCCGGCGGGGGCCGGCCGACGATCTCCCTGACTCAGGCCCTCGAACGCGAACAGCCCCTGCTCGACCGCGGTGTCAGCATCCGCACCCTCTACCAGCACACGGTCCGGCACAGCCAAGGCACGCTCGCCTATGTGGACCGCATCTCCAAGGGAAAGGTTGAGATCCGCACCCTTGAGGAACTGATCGAGCGCCTCATCGTATTCGACCGCACCGTGGCCTTCATCCCGGCCCGTGACGACCGGCGGATCGCCCTCGAACTGCGGCACCCCGGACTGGTCGAGTATCTCGTGAAGGTGTTCGAGCAGCTGTGGCGGCGCGCCACGCCCCTGAACGAGGAAGTGACCTACACGCCCACCCCCGAAGGGATTTCGGGCGTCCAGCGGTCCATCGCGCAGCTCCTCGTCGAAGGACACGTGGACGAGGCCATCGCGCGCCGGCTGGGGATGAACGTACGGACCTGCCGCGCGCACATCGCCAAGCTCGCCTCCGCCCTGGGCAGCGGCAGCAGGGCCCAACTCGGCTTCCTCATCGCCAAGTCGGGAATCCTCAAGGACCAGGAGCTCTGAGAACGGCCCCCACAGGGCCGCCACGGGCCCCTGTGGCGGCACGCCGTGCCGCGGGTACGCCGAAGGCCCCGGTCCGGTGGACCGGGGCCTCCCTGCGCCTGCTACGGCTGTGGCTGCTGCGACTGTGGCCGCGCCTGTCGGCCGCGGGTCAGTCCTGCGGACGCTTGGGGCGCCACACGACCAGCGCGTTGCCCGGCACCGGCGGCTGGTACGGGACCAGGTCGCGGCGGTACGAGGCGTGGACCTGGGCCTCGCGCTGCTGGAGCACCGCGGCCGCACCGTCGACCGCCGCCGAGAGCTCGGCCACGCGCTGCTGGAGCGCGGCGACCTGGTTCTCCAGCTCGATGATCCGCTTGATGCCCGCGAGGTTGATGCCCTCGTCCTGGGACAACGCCTGCACCGTGCGGAGCAGTTCGATGTCGCGGGCCGAGTAGCGCCGGCCGCGGCCGGCCGTACGGTCCGGGGAGACCAGGCCGAGGCGGTCGTACTGGCGGAGGGTCTGCGGATGCAGGCCCGAGAGCTGGGCGGCCACCGAGATCACGTAGACCGGTGTCTCATCGGTCAGTTGGTAGTGGCTCCTGCGGCGGCCGTCCATGTCATGCTCCCTTCGCGGACTCGAACAGCATGGCGCGCGGGTCTTCCGATCCGCTCGCGTCGCGGTACATCTCCAGCGCCTCACGGGCCTTGTCGGACAGCTCCGCGGGGACGGCCACCTCGACCGTCACCAGCAGGTCGCCCCGGGTGCCGTCCTTGCGGACCGCGCCCTTGCCACGGGCCCTCATCGTGCGGCCGCCCGGCGTGCCCGGCGGCAGTTTCAGCGTCACCGCGGGGCCGTTCAGCGTCGGCACCTTGATGTCGGCGCCCAGCGCCGCCTCCACGAACGTCACCGGCACGGTCACCGTGAGGTTGTCGTCCTTGCGGCCGAACACCGGGTGCGGGTCGACATGCACGACGACGTACAGATCGCCGGCGGGTCCGCCGCGCTCGCCCGGTGCGCCCTTGCCGCGCAGCCGGATCCGCTGGCCGTCGAAGACGCCCGCCGGGATCCGGACCTGCATCGTCCGGGAACTGCGGGCCCGGCCGCTGCCCTTGCAGATGTCGCAGGGGGTCTCCGCGATCAGACCGCGGCCCTTGCAGTCCGCGCAGGGGTCGGTCAGCGAGAAGCCGCCGCCGCTGCCGCGCGAGACCTGGCCGGTGCCGACGCAGGTCGGGCACACCCGCGGGGTGCCGTTCTTGTCGCCGGTGCCCGAGCAGGCCTTGCACGGGGACTGGGAGGACATCCGGAGCGGGACCGTGGCCCCGTCCACCGCCTCAGTGAAGGAGAGGGTGACCTCCGACTCGATGTCCTGGCCGCGGCGCGGCTGGGTACGGGTGCCCGTACCGGCCGCGCCACCGCGGTTGAACAGGCCGCCGAACACATCGCCCAGGCCGCCGCCGAAGCCGCCGCCCGAGCCGCCGCCCGGCTGCGAACCGCCGAAGAGGTCGCCGAGGTCGAAGTTGAACGAGCCGCCGCCCGCGCCCGGACCGGGGCGGAAGCCGCCGTTGCCGAACAGCGCGCGGGCCTCGTCGTACTCCTTGCGCTTCTTCGCGTCGCCGAGGATGTCGTTCGCCTCGGAGATCTCCTTGAAGCGCTCCTCGGCCGAGGCGTCGCCCTTGTTGGCGTCCGGGTGGAACTCGCGCGCGAGCTTCCGGTACGCCTTCTTGATCTCGGCCTCGGTGGCGTCCTTCGGGACACCGAGAACCTTGTAGTAGTCCTTCTCCACGAAGTCCTTCGTGCTCATCCCCGGTGTCCCTCCTCCCGTACCTCTACGTGTTCAACTTCAGCCCTTGTCGGGGGCATCCGTGTCCTTGTCCGACGGCGCGTCGGCCTCCGCCGACTCGGACTTGGGGGCCGCGCCCGGCTGGGGCTCGGCCACCGCGACCCGCGCGGGGCGGATCGTACGCTCGCCGATCCGGTACCCCGGCTGCAGGATCGCCACGCAGGTCGTCTCGGTGACGTCCGGCGCGTACGAGTGCATCAGGGCCTCGTGGATCGTCGGGTCGAAGGGCTCGCCCTCCTTGCCGAACTGCTGCAGGCCCATCTTGGCCGCGGCGGTCTCCAGCGATTCGGCCACCGACTTGAAGCCGCCGACCAGCTCGCCATGCTCCCGCGCCCGGCCGATGTCGTCCAGGGTCGGGAGGAGCTCCGTCAGGAGGGACGCGACCGCGATCTCCTTGACGGCGATCCGGTCCCGCTCCACCCGGCGGCGGTAGTTCTGGTACTCCGCCTGGAGCCGCTGGAGGTCCGCGGTGCGCTCGCCGAGCGCGGTACGGGTCTGGTCCAGCTGCGCCAGAAGGGCTACATCCGGTGCGCTTGCGTCCCCAGCCGGGGCCGCCGCCTCCTCCTTGGAGGAATCGGCGGCCTTCGGCTCGTCGGGCGTGCCGTCGACGGGGACTTCGGGCTTCTCGTCGAAGCCCGGGGTCTCCTCCGACATCAGGCAGCGCCGCCCTTCGGCTTCTCGTCGTCGACGATCTCGGCGTCGACGACGTCGTCAGCGGCGTCCGCGGCGTGCTGGGCACCCTCGGCGCCCGCGGCACCGGCGGCACCCTGAGCGGCCTGGGCGTCGGCGTAGATCGCCTGGCCGAGCTTCTGGCTGACCGCCGCGAGCTTCTCGGTCGCGGTGCGGATCTCGGCCGTGTCCTCGCCCTTCAGCGTCTCCTTCAGCTCGGAGACGGCGGACTCGACCTCGGTCTTGACCTCGGCCGGGACCTTGTCCTCGTTGTCCTTGAGGAACTTCTCCGTCTGGTAGACGAGCTGCTCGCCCTGGTTGCGGGACTCGGCCGCCTCCTTGCGGCGCAGGTCCTCGTCCGCGTACTGCTCCGCCTCCTGACGCATGCGGTCGACCTCGTCCTTGCCGAGCGAGGAGCCGCCGGTGACGGTCATCTTCTGCTCCTTGCCCGTGCCAAGGTCCTTGGCCGTGACGTGCATGATGCCGTTCGCGTCGATGTCGAAGGAGACCTCGATCTGCGGGATGCCGCGCGGGGCCGGCGGCAGACCGGTCAGCTCGAACATGCCGAGCTTCTTGTTGTACGCCGCGATCTCGCGCTCGCCCTGGTAGACCTGGATCTGCACGGACGGCTGGTTGTCCTCGGCCGTCGTGAAGATCTCGGACCGCTTGGTCGGGATCGTGGTGTTGCGCTCGATGAGCTTGGTCATGATGCCGCCCTTGGTCTCGATGCCGAGGGACAGCGGGGTCACGTCGAGGAGCAGGACGTCCTTGACCTCACCCTTGAGCACACCGGCCTGGAGGGTGGCGCCGATGGCGACGACCTCGTCCGGGTTGACGCCCTTGTTGGCGTCCTGGCCGCCCGTGAGCTCCTTGACGAGCTCGGCCACGGCCGGCATGCGGGTGGAGCCGCCGACCAGGACCACGTGGTCGATCTCGGACAGCGCGATGCCGGCGTCCTTGATGACGTTGTGGAACGGGGTCTTGCAGCGGTCGAGCAGGTCCGAGGTCAGCTGCTGGAACTGGGCGCGGGTGAGCTTCTCGTCCAGGTGCAGCGGGCCCTCGGCGGAAGCCGTGATGTAGGGCAGGTTGATCGAGGTCTCCGTAGAGGAGGACAGCTCGATCTTCGCCTTCTCGGCGGCCTCGCGCAGACGCTGGAGCGCCATCTTGTCCTTGGACAGGTCGACGCCGTGGCCGTTGGCGAACTGCTTCACGAGGTAGTCGACGACGCGCTGGTCCCAGTCGTCGCCACCGAGGTGGTTGTCACCGTTGGTGGCCTTGACCTCGACGACACCGTCGCCGATCTCCAGGAGCGACACGTCGAAGGTGCCGCCACCGAGGTCGAAGACGAGAATGGTCTGGTCGTCCTTGTCGAGGCCGTAGGCCAGGGCGGCGGCCGTCGGCTCGTTGACAATGCGCAGGACGTTCAGGCCCGCGATCTCGCCGGCCTCCTTCGTCGCCTGGCGCTCGGAGTCGTTGAAGTAGGCCGGGACGGTGATGACCGCGTCCGTGACCTTCTCGCCCAGGTACGCCTCGGCGTCGCGCTTCAGCTTCTGCAGGATGAAGGCGCTCATCTGCTGCGGGTTGAAGTCCTTGCCATCCAGGTTGATCTTCCAGTCAGTGCCCATGTGGCGCTTGACGGAGCGGATGGTCCGGTCCACGTTCGTGACCGCCTGGCGCTTGGCCACCTCGCCGACGAGGACCTCGCCGTTCTTGGCGAAGGCGACGACGGACGGCGTGGTCCTGGCGCCCTCGGCGTTGGTGATGACGGTGGGCTCGCCGCCTTCCAGAACGCTGACGACGGAGTTAGTGGTGCCCAGGTCGATGCCGACCGCACGTGCCATTTTGATTCCTCCAGCTGACTTGAGTGGAACAGACTCAAGGATGCCGCACCGCCGCGCGGACGTCAACAGACCTGAGTCCAGGCGACTCAACCTTTAGGCGGTCCTTACGCGCAACTACCGGCGTTCGAGGCGCGGGACCCGGGGTGGAGCCCCTGGAGTAGCGGCGCAGCCGAACGGGGCACCGCCGCCGCGCGGCACCGCACCACCGCCGGAGGCGTACGGCACGGTGCTGGCATGCCTCTGCTGCTGACCCTCCCCGCCCGGCCAGGGCAACGGCCGGCCGGGCCGCCGGCCAAGCGGGTGCTCGACCTCCTCGGCGCGGCGACCCTGCTGGCCCTGCTCGGCCCGCCGCTCGCGGCCGTAGCGGGGCTGCTGTACGTGACCCAGGGCGGGCGGCCCTTCGTACGGGAGCCCGCCGCCGGCCTGGCCGGGGCGCCGTTCCGGACCTGGCGGCTGCGCACGGCCGCGGCGGGCCGCCTCGGCGAGGCCCTGGAGCGGTGCGCCCTGGACGCGCTGCCACAGCTGCTCAACGTGGCGCGGGGCGAGATGTCCCTGGTCGGGCCGCGTCCTGAGCCCCGTACGGACCGGCCCGAGCGGCTCCTCGTACGGCCCGGCATGACCGGGCTGTGGCAGGTGAGCGCCCGCTCGGACCTGCCCTGGGAGGAGATGGACCTGCTGGACCGGCACTATGTGGAGAACCACTGGCTCGGGATGGATCTGGCGATCCTCGCGCAGACCCCGCGGGCCGCCTGGCGACAGAGGCGAGCCTGAGCGACGCAGATCACCGCGCGCTCGGCTACATTGCGGCGTCGGGACTGGGTAACCTCAAGCCTTGACTGGATAAGTTACCGCTTAGTAAGTGCCGCCCGAGGAGCCCTCCCATGCAACTCGCCGCGATCATCGTGTCGCTGGTCCTGACCGTGCCCGGCGTCGCGCTGCTCGCCCGAGCCGTGGCGAAGATCTACCGGTTCGTCAAGCTCGGCCAGCCCGTCCCCGCGGGCAGCCGAACGGACCGGCCGAAGGCCCGTACCCTCACCCTGATCAGGGAGTTCCTCGGCCACAGCCGGATGAACCAGTGGGGGATCATCGGCTTCGCCCACTGGTTCGTGGCCATCGGCTTCCTGACGCTGCCGCCCACCCTGGTCCAGGCGTACGGGCAGCTCTTCAAGGCCGACTGGCTGCTGCCGCTCGTCGGCGACTGGCTGCCCTTCGAGCTCTACACCGAGCTCATCGGCCTGATGACCGTCGTCGGCATCGTCATCCTGATCGCGATCCGGATGCTCAGCCTCCCCTCGCGGGCAGGTCGCAAGTCGCGCTTCGCCGGCTCGAAGTCCGGGCAGGCGTACTTCGTCGAGACCGTGATCATCACCATCGGCCTCGCGATCCTGACGCTGCGCGGCCTTGAGGGTGCGATCCACCACGTCGACAGCTACCAGCCGGCGTACCTCGCCTCGTACCCGCTGGTGCTGGCCTTCAAGGGCCTCTCGCTCGGCGCGCTGCAGAACGCCATCTACTTCACCGCGATGATCAAGATCAGCGTCTCGCTGATCTGGATGATCGTGGTCGGCCTCAACACCAACATGGGTGTGGCCTGGCACCGCTTCCTCGCCTTCCCGAACATCTGGTTCAAGCGCAAGGCCGACGGCTCCACCGCGCTCGGCGCCCTGCAGCCCATGACCAGCGGCGGCAAGGTCATCGACTTCGAGGACCCGGGCGAGGACGACGTCTTCGGCGTCTCCCAGGTCGAGCAGTTCTCCTGGAAGGGCATCCTCGACTTCTCCACGTGCACCGAGTGCGGCCGCTGCCAGTCGCAGTGCCCCGCCTGGAACACGGGCAAGCCGCTGTCCCCGAAGCTCCTGATCATGTCGCTGCGCGACCACGCGCACGCCAAGGCCCCGTACCTGCTGGCCGGCGGCGGCAAGGACATGGAGGGCAACGAGAAGGCGACGGCCGAGCAGCTCAAGGACGTCCCGGCCGAGGCACTCGCCGAGGCGGAGCGCCCGCTGATCGGGACCGCCGAGGAGAACGGCGTCATCGACCCGGACGTGCTGTGGTCCTGCACCACCTGCGGTGCGTGCGTGGAGCAGTGCCCGGTCGACATCGAGCACATCGACCACATCGTCGACATGCGCCGCTACCAGGTGATGATCGAGAGCGCGTTCCCGTCCGAGGCGGGCACGATGCTCAAGAACCTGGAGAAGAAGGGCAACCCCTGGGGCCTCGCCAAGAAGCAGCGGGTGGAGTGGACCAAGGAGGTCGACTTCGAGGTCCCGATCATCGGCAAGGACGCGGAGGACCTCTCCGAGTTCGACTACCTGTACTGGGTCGGCTGCGCGGGCGCCCTGGAGGACCGGGCCAAGAAGACCACGAAGGCCTTCGCCGAGCTGCTCAACATCGCGGGCGTCAAGTTCGCGATCATGGGCGGCGACGAGAAGTGCACCGGTGACTCCCCGCGCCGCCTGGGCAACGAGCCGCTGTTCCAGCAGCTCGCCCAGGAGAACGTGGCCATGCTCAACATGGCCTTCGGCGAGGACGACGAGGACCCGGAGACGAAGAAGCCGAAGTCGGCGAAGCGCATCGTCTCGACCTGCCCGCACTGCTTCAACACCATCGCGAACGAGTACCCGCAGCTGGGCGGCGAGTACGAGGTCATCCACCACACGCAGCTGCTCCAGCACCTGATCGACGAGGGCCGCCTCACGCCGGTCACGCCGGTCGACGGCCTGATCACGTACCACGACCCGTGCTACCTGGGCCGGCACAACAAGGTCTATACGCCGCCGCGCGAGATCATGTCGGCCGTGCCGGGGCTGCGGCAGCAGGAGATGCACCGCCACAAGGAGCGGGGCTTCTGCTGTGGCGCCGGTGGCGCGCGGATGTGGATGGAGGAGCGGATCGGCAAGCGCATCAACAACGAGCGCGTCGACGAGGCCCTGTCCCTGAACCCGGACATCGTCTCGACGGCCTGCCCGTTCTGCCTGGTGATGCTCACCGACTCGGTGAACGGCAAGAAGAACGACGGCCAGGCCAAGGAGCACGTGCAGGTCGTGGACGTGGCGCAGCTGCTGCTGGACTCGGTGAAGACGCCGGAGCCGGTGGGCGCGCCCGCGGCCGACGGGGCGGAGGCCGAGGCGGAGGCGGAAGCGTCCGACGAGGCCGGGGCCAAGTAGCCCGTACGACGCGACGAGACGCGACGCGACGCGAGAACGGCCGGTCCCCTGTGGGGGCCGGCCGTTTCGTATGTGCGTCTGTGCGCGTCAGGCGCGGTTGCGCCGCAGCATGGCGAAGCCGAGTCCCGCGGCGCCCACGGCGGCCATACCGCCGCCGGCGGCCAGCAGCAGCGGGGTGTCGGCCTCCGGCGTCGGCACGCCCTCCGCACCGGCCTTCACGCCGCCCTTGGGGACGATCTTGTGGCCGGTGGCGGTGCCGGTGGCGGGCTTGGCGGTGGGCTGGGCGGGCTTGGCGGGCTTCTCGTCCCGGACGGTGTACTTCTCGATGAGCTTGCCGTCGAAGCCGTAGACCCAGCTGTTGCCGCCGTTCTTGCCGTCGATGACGACGAACTTCGCGCGGTGGCCGTCCTGGACGATCTTGTACGTCCAGCCGTCGTTCTGCGCGGTCGGGTTCTTGAGGTCGATCGTGCCGAGGAAGTTGCCGTTCGGCATGGAGAGCTCGACGCGCTTGCCCTTCGGGCCGTCGACCAGCTTCGCGATGCGCCCGTCGGGCATGGTGATCCGTACCGAGGTCTCCTTCTTGACCTGCGGCTTCGGCTTCTCGACGGGCTTCGGCGCGCCCTCGATCCACGAGGTCACGGTGCCGTTGGGCTGGAGGACGACGTGCATGCCGTTGTTCTGGCCGTAGGCCGGGGAGCCGCCCTTGCTGACCAGGGTGTCCAGCTTGGTCGGGCCGTCGAAGATCTCGGCCTCGAAGTGGTCGTCGCTGATCTTGTAGACCTTGGCGACCGTGCCGTCGGCCAGCTTCACGGTGGTGACGAACGCGCGGAGTCCCGGCTTCACCGGAGGCGTGGTGGGCCGGGCCGAGGGGTCCACGGAGGGCTTGACGGACGGGTCGACGGAGGGCTCCACAGACGGCTCCACGGACGGCTCCACGGACGGCTCCACCGTCGGCTGCTCGATGCCGGGCAGGACCTCGGCGTCCGGGCCGGCCGGGGAGTCCGCGAAGGCGGACCCGACCGGGAGGGCCAGGACGGCGGCCGCGCCGGCGACGACGGCGGCGGTACGGAGGGTGGTGCAGCGGGTGCGGCGCATGTGGAGGGCTCTTCTCGTGCTCGTTCGTGGATGCTCGCGGCGGCGGCGACGGATACGAAGCTACGGGTCCGATATGTGCGTATTCCGTCGGCGATGTAACGAAGGGCCGCAGACTGCCGCGCAGCCAGGTAAACCACCCCGAGAACGCCCCTCGGGTACCCCCTAGGGGATGTCACAGGTCAGCCGCAAAGGGTGCTTCTTCCGGCCGCCCGTCCACCGGGCCCCGCCGGAGCGGGTACTTTCGATCACGTGGCTGGATTCAGGATCGGACGGGGCCGGGACAACAACCGCACCCCGCAACAACCCCCGCAGCAGCAGCCGTACGGTCAGCAGCAACCGCCGTACGGCCGGCAGCCCTACCCGCCCGCCGGTCCCCCGGCGGCCCCTCAGCAGCAGTGGCCGCAGCAGGCCGGGGGCCACGGCGAGCCCGAGTACTTCGACCCGTACGGACACGGCCAGCAGCCCCAGGCGCAGCCCCCGTACGGCCACGGCGGGCACGGCGGGCAGGGTCACGGGCACGGGTACGCCCAGGGGCACCAGGGCGGGCACCCGGGCTCGTACGCGAGCGACAACCCGGGGCACACCCAGGCCTTCGCCTACGGCGAGGACCCCTACAGCCAGGGCGCGACGTACCAGGCGGGCGGGTCCGCGGCCGCGCCGACGGGTCCGCGGCTGCCGTGGAAGGAACTGCTCCGGGGCATCGTGATGCGCCCGGGGCCGACCTTCCTGCAGATGCGCGACTACGCCGTCTGGGGGCCGGCGCTGATCGTCACCTTCCTCTACGGCCTGCTCGCGGTCTTCGGCCTCGACGACGCCCGCAAGGACGTCATCAACGCGACCCTGGCCAAGGCCGTGCCGATCGTGCTGTCGGCGGGCGTGGCCTTCGTGATCTGCGGCCTGGTCCTGGGCGCGGTCACGCACACGCTGGCCCGCCAGCTGGGCGGCGACGGGGCGTGGCAGCCGACGGTCGGCCTGTCGATGCTGGTCATGACCCTCACGGACGCACCGCGGCTGCTGTTCGCGGTGTTCCTCGGCGGCGACAACATGTTCGTGCAGGTGCTGGGCTGGGCCACCTGGCTGGCGGCGGGCGCGCTGTTCACCTCGCTGGTCAGCAAGTCGCACGACCTGCCGTGGCCGAAGGCGCTGGGCGCGTCGGCCATCCAGTTGGTCGCCCTGCTGTCGATCATCAAGCTGGGCACGATCTAGAACGAACGAACGCGAAGGGGCCCGCCGCGCGGTTTCGCGCGACGGGCCCCTTCGTATTCGCGTCCGGTATCTCAGGCGTCGAGGACCTGACCCTCACGCTTCACGACGGGCGGCTCGACCGACCAGGGGAAGTTGATCCACTCGTCGGTCTTCTTCCAGACGTACTCGCACTTCACGAGCGAGTGCGACTTCTCGTAGATGACGGCGGAGCGCACCTCGGCGACGTGCCCGAGGCAGAAGTCGTGCACCAGCTTGAGCGTCTTGCCGGTGTCGGCGACGTCGTCCGCGATCAGCACCTTCTTGTCGGTGAAGTCGATCGCCTCGGGCACGGGCGCCAGCATGACCGGCATTTCGAGGGTCGTACCGACTCCCGTGTAGAACTCCACGTTCACGAGGTGGATGTTCTTGCAGTCGAGCGCGTACGCCAGACCGCCGGCGACGAAGACCCCGCCGCGGGCGATGCTGAGGATGATGTCGGGCTCGTAGCCGTCGTCGGCGATGGTCTGCGCGAGCTCGCGCACGGCCCGCCCGAATCCCTCGTAGTCGAGGTTCTCGCGTACTCCGTCACTCATGCTTCGTGCCTCACCTGGGTGCGGTGGAAGTTCTGGAAGGACCGCGAGGCGGTCGGCCCGCGCTGGCCCTGGTACCGGGACCCGTACCGGTCACTGCCGTACGGGAACTCCGCGGGCGAGCTGAGCCGGAACATGCACAGCTGCCCGATCTTCATGCCCGGCCACAGCTTGATCGGCAGCGTGGCGAGGTTCGACAGCTCCAGCGTCACGTGGCCCGAGAACCCGGGATCGATGAAACCGGCGGTCGAGTGCGTCACCAGGCCGAGGCGGCCGAGGCTGGACTTCCCCTCCAGTCTGGAGGCAATGTCGTCGGGCAGCGAGATGACCTCGTACGTCGAGGCGAGCACGAACTCACCCGGATGAAGGATGAAGGCCTCGTCCCCCTCGGGCTCGACGAGCCGCGTCAGGTCGGCCTGCTCGATCGCGGGGTCGATGTGCGCGTAGCGGTGGTTCTCGAACACCCGGAAGAACCGGTCGAGGCGTACATCGATACTGGAGGGCTGCACCATCGACTCGTCGAAGGGGTCGATGTGCACCCGTCCGCTGTCGATCTCGGCCCGGATGTCTTTGTCAGAGAGAAGCACGTCCCGAGGATACGCAAGAGCGCGCGGGCCGCCCCAATCGAGGCGGGCCCCCGCGCGCCCCCTGGCGCTAGCGCTTGACCGCTGCCCCCACGGGCACGGCGTGCCTGAGCCGCGCGCACCGCGGGCACCGCAGCAGCCGCCCCGGCCCGATCCGGCCGGCACCGAGGTGCTGCAGCGGGAACGAGGCGGTACTGAACACGTGCCCTTCGGCACAACGGACGACGGTGTGCTCCATCGAGTCCCTTTCCCCAACGAGCTGTACTGCGACGAATCGCCACATTAGGGGATGATCGGGACCCACTCCAGCCACCACTCCGCCCCCACAAGGTACGCCCCAACTCCCGCCCCCACGAGCCTCCGTGCACCCCGCACATGACAACGACCCCCGGGCAAATTCACCGGAGGTCGATCATGGGGTAGAGTGTGCAACGATACGGCTCCAGGCAACTGGAACGCTGTGCGGATGTAGTTTAATGGTAGAACATGAGCTTCCCAAGCTTATAGCGCGGGTTCGATTCCCGTCATCCGCTCTTGCAAGAAGGCCCAGGTCAGCGACCTGGGCCTTCTTCGTCGTCTAGACCTCTCAGGGCTCGCGTGTCCTTCGCGTGCCATAACTGCCCTCACGGCGCATCAGGTTGGACCCAGGTCAGCCCGCTGAGGCCTCACGTTCGGCGGTGCGGGTGTCGGCCCCTGGCGCGGTGAGGGTTGTACGCAGCAGGTCCAGGAAGACAGTGGCTGCGGGGCTGGAGGGGCCGTCCGTGCGCCAGGCCAGAGCTACCCGGCCGCGCAGCCGCGGCTCGGTGATCTCCAGCGTCCGCAGCCCGGAGGCCGCTGCCGCGCCGGCGGGGAGGGCCGGAACCACCGCGACGCCGAGACCGCGGGCGGCGAGCTGGGCAAGGAACAGCGGAGCGGCTGCCTCGAAGGCGATGCGGGGCCGGAACCCCGCCTGCGCGCACGCGCGGTCCAGTACCCCGCGCAGCCCTGTGCCACGCGGCAGGCTGATCAGCGGGCGATCGCGGAGCTGGATCGTGATGCGCCCGGGCCACCTGCGCGAGGCCACCGCGAAGGCCGCCGCGAAGGCCCGGCACACCCTCCGCACCCGGCTGTCGACCGGGGAGAAGTCCTGCCGGAAACGGATGGCCACCCTCGCCGTCGTCCACGACGCCGAGCCCGCAATCCGCCGCCCGCACGACATCATCGCCCCGCCCGGCGGCCGCACCGGACACCGCACGGTCCGCAAAGGACCGGTCGCGCGGGCAAAATGGCTCACCGCCTCCGTCCGCGAGGACGCCGAAACGGTCATCGCCGCCGCGTTCGGCCAGGCCGAGGCCCGCGACCCCGAACACCACCGCACCTGGGTAGTGCTGATCGACGGCGCCACCCACCAGCGGGGCGGGTACGCGGCCGCGCTGCGCCGCGAGGTCGAGCAGCGGACCAGCGACAGCAAGGACGGGACGATCCGGACCAAGGTCTTCGGGGTCGGGGCGGACGCGGGCCGACGGGAGAACCGCGAGGTCGTCAGCAGGTACCTGGAAGTCGCCGAGCCCATATCGGTGATCGGCCTGGTCATGGACGTGCTGGAGGAGAAGGACGTGATCGTCCCACGTCGATCTCGTCCAGCAGACGGTCCATCTTCCGCTGAGCCGGGGGCCGCTGGGACGCCGGTCAGGGGTGCCGCTGTGCCGGGCCGCCGCCGTGCGGGCCGCCGAGCCCCCTGCTAGCGTGGATTACGTGAGTTCCGCCCTTACCGCCGCGGCACATGGCCCCGGTGAGGCAGCCGTTCATCGGCGAAGGAACGGGATCCTATGGCAGAGCAGGGCTTCAGGATCGGGGCAGCGATCACCGCGGCCGTTCTCGGCCTCCTGACGGCACAGGCCCCGGGTGCGGCGGGCGCGGCACCACCCCGCAGCGCCACCACCGAGATCACCGGGCCCGGCAAGGCCGCCGCCGCACGCTTCGTACCGGGTCCCTGCCCCAAGACCATGCCCGAGCCGATCGAAGCGCTGGCCACCGCGCGGTGCGGTGAGCTGGAGGTCCCCGAGAACCGTGACCGCCCCGATGGCCGGATCATCCGGCTGGCCGTGGCCGTCATCCCGGCCGTCTCGGCGAAACCGGCCCAGGACCCCGTGGTGTTCATGGCGGGCGGCCCCGGTGGCGAGGTCTTCGACGACATCCCGTTCCTGATCTCCTCCGGCCTGAACAAGGACCGCGAGCTGATCGTCATGGCGCAGCGCGGCAACCTCTACGACAAGCCCAACCTCGCCTGCCCGGAGGCGGACCGCTTCAACGAAGCGGCCGTGGGGCTCCCTTCGTACGCACCGCAGACCGAGCGCCTCATGCTCGCCGCGGTCAAACAGTGCCGGGACCGCCTGGCGGCCGACGGAGCCGACCTGAGCGCCTACAACAGCTTCGAGAACGCCGCCGACTTCGCCGACCTGCGCACGGCGCTCGGCATCAAGCAGTGGAACGTCTACGGCCATTCGTACGGCAGCAACCTCGCCCTGACCTACCTGCGCCTGCACCCCCAGGGGATCCGCGCGGTGGCGCTCGACTCCATCGCCCCCGCGCAGTACGTCTCCCTGCCCTTCGCCTGGGCGGGTGCCGCCGAGGGCCTCGACCACCTCTACAAGGCCTGTGCGGCGGAACCCAAGTGCAAGAGCCGCTACCCGGACATCGAGCGCACCCTGAACCAGCAGGTGCGCAAGCTCGAAGCCCGGCCGCTGACGCTGAACGTCCAGCCGCCGCAGGGCGGTGACCCTGTGAAGGTCGTCCTCGACGGCGGGGCACTGGTGAACCTGCTGGTCGCCAAGGCGATCCCGTTCAAGGACGTCCCGGCGGCGATCGACGAACTCGGCCGCGGCAACCCGGAGCGCTTCGCAAAGGCCCGCGCCGCCGGTTCGTCCCAGGTCATCGGCCAGAGCGCCCACGGCCTCACGAACTCGGTGGTGTGCAGCGAATGGACGCCGGACCATTCGGAGTCCGACCTCCTGAAGGCGGGCCGCGAGGCGTTCCCCGACTGGCCGGACCAGGTCCTGACCCAAGCGCCCCAACTGGCCTTCCAGGAACAGGTGTGCCGAATCTGGAACGTCCCGGACCGCACCGCCCTGATACGTGAGGCGCCCGTCAGCTCGGTGCCGACGCTCTTCATCAACGGGACCGGTGACATGAAGAGCGGGGCGAGCTGGGCGCAGAAGACGGCCCGTCAACTGCCCGGGTCGACCACCGTTCAGATCCCCGGCATCGGGCACTGGGTGGTCCCGCAGTCGCCCTGTGGCCAGAAGGTGCTGGAGTCCTTCCTCAGCCGTCCCACCGCGCCCGACACCGGCTGCGTGGCGGACCAGAAGTGGGAACCGTTCACGATCACCCCGAAGTGACCGGGAGGGCAGATGTCACGCCCGCATGTACGACGCTTGCGCTCCAGGTCGGCCGCGGCGGCCACCGGAATACTCGTGACCGGCCTGCTCGCGGGGCCGGCGAGCGCACAGGGGGAGACGCCCGGCGGAGCGAGCGGCACGGTCGCCCGCACCGTGGGCGACGCCCGCTACGAGCCGGGCCCCTGTCCGAGGACGCCGGAAGCGCTCGAGGAGCTGAAAGGGGCCCGGTGCGGCACTCTCACCGTGCCCGAGAACCGCGCCAAGACGGACAGCCGGAAGATCACCCTGGGTGTCGCGATCGTGCCGGCGACCTCGGACAAGCCGAAACCCGACCCGATCGTGGTGCTCGTCGGCGGACCCGGCAACGACGCCGTCGGTCAGGCGAAGATGATCGTCGGCGGCCGCCTGAACACCGACCGGGACGTGATCCTCATGTCCCAGCGCGGCACCTATTCGGCCGACCCGGAGCTCACCTGCAGCAACATAGACGAGTTCGAAGCACGCGCCGTCGGCCTCGTCTACAACGCGCCGTCCACCGAGCGCGAGCACCTCGCGGTCATCCAGGCCTGCCACGACCGACTCGCCGCCCGCGGCGTCGACCTCGGCGCCTACAACGACATCCAGAGCTCCGCCGACTACGCCGACCTGCGCCGCGCGCTGAACCTCCCGCAGTGGAACGTGTACGGCATCTCCTACGGAACCCACCTGGCGCTCGGCTACATGCGCGACCACCCGGAGGGAATCCGCTCGGTCGCACTCGACGGCGTCCTGCCACCGTCCAAGGCAGGATTCGCGCAGGCATGGAGCAGCGCCAAGCAAGGCATCGACAGCATGTTCAAGGCATGCGAGGAGCAGCCGGCGTGCAACAGCCGCTACCCGGACCTGCCCGCCACCTTCGACAGGATGATCCATCAGCTCACGGCCAAACCGATCACCACCACCGTCAAGACCCCCGGCAGCCCCGAACCCGTGAAGGTGGTCCTGGACGGCGGAGCCCTGATGAACTGGATGACCACCGCCACCCACGTGGCCCCCGGCGTCCCCCGCTCGCTCGACGAACTGGCCCACGGCAACCCGCAGCGGGTCGCCGAGCAGTGGGCGGCGAGCAGGGTCACCCCGGAGTACGACGGCCGGATCTCCCACGGCCTCGAGTACGGCGTGTTCTGCAGCTCGATGGTGCCGTACGAGACCGAGGCGCAATCCGTGAAGGGCGCCGAGGCGAACTTCCCCGGCTTCCCCGCCTCGGTACAGGCCCAGGCCCCCCAGTTCACCTTCGTACGCGAGGACTGCGCCGGCTGGAACGTCCCCGCGGTCCCGCCGTCGGCCCGGGAGGTCACCCGCAGTGACATCCCCACCCTCGTCATGTCGGGCGGATTCGACTCCCAGACCGGCGCCGAGAGCGGCACGTACGTGGCCCGCACCCTGCCCCGATCCACCGTCGTCACCATCCCGTACAACCCCCACGTGGTCCTCGCCACGTCGAAGTGCGCGCAGTCCATCGCCGTCTCGTTCTTCAACACCCCCACGGCCCCGAACACGGGCTGCCTCAAGGACGTGGAGCCCCCGAAGTTCGAGATCGGTCCTTGACGCGACCTAAGCCTCGGGTGTGATGCCCGAGGTTCCAGTAGCGGTGTCCGCGGCGTCGAAGTGCTTGGCCGCCCGGTCGAAGTAGCGCAGCAGCTCGACCGGGAACGGCATCACGAGGGTGGAGTTCTTCTCCGCCGCCACCTCGACCACCGTCTGCAGCAAGCGCAACTGCATCGCCTCCGGCGTATCGGCCGTGATCCGTGAGGCCGATGGTTGTACTCTGCGCAGCCCGCCCTTGACCTGCGATGAGCGGCAGGGAGCAGACAAACCGGGAGTTTCCTTACGCTTCGGACCATACCCAAGTCCGACATCTAGCTTTCGGATGTTTCCGCAGGTCAGTCCCCCTGATCCCTTCGGGTGCGTCTTGCCGGCGTGAAAACATGGCTGCGGCGCCTGCCCGCCGATGCCGGTAGCTCGTTGGGACGTTGAGCCCGTAGGTCAGTCTGGTGCCGGGGCCGCAGAGGGGCCACGCACTGTTGCCATCGAGCACGTCGGTCAGATTCTCGCTCCCCCCGCGGCCCCTTGGGCAGGCGTCGGCCCGTACGGACCAATACCGGGGTCAGCCGAGATACGGCCGGAAGGGATAGTAGGGCGATCTCGAGAGGCTGACTTGCCCCGCGTGCATGGCTGTTGCGGAGGTTGCGCGTGGTGGGGCGGGATATGTTGATCTGGGCCAGTTCATAGCCCCGGGTTTCCGTCATTCGCGCACGACAACCTGTACGGGCGCCCGCCCCCGGTACCCCGAGGGGCGGACGCCCTGCCGCTCCGGCCCTCAGGCGAGGGGGTTGCGGGCGGATTTGGAGCCCTCGGAGCAGGGGTCGGTGCCCCACTCCTCGTTACAGATGATGAGTGCGATGTTGGCGATGTTGTAGCCGTCCGAGAGGCTCAGGCCATTGTGCGGCGTCCCGCTCCCGTTGCAGCCGTTGTAGTCGTAGCGGAGCGTCGAGGTTGTCCAGTACTGACCGTTCGTCCGGTAGACCTTGAACTTCGCGTACACCGGGTTGGCATTGCACTTGGTGTCGCGGACGGTGAGGTTAATGTTGGACAGGCTGCCCGGGCCTGCCCACGTCCACGAGGCGCTCGCCGTGCCGTATCCGCTGGTCACCGAGGCGGATCCGGTAGCGGCGTGGGCGGTGCCTGGAAGCGCGAGGACGACCGCGGCGGCGGCCGCGGCGGTCGGCAGGGCATGACGGATGCGCATCGTTCCCCCTGGTCGGTCGCTGATGACGGGCCGAACCTAGCGCCCCGTCCCGGCAGAACGACAGGCTCCATAGCAAAGCCCCAGGTCAGCGACCTGGGGCTTGTTTGTTGTCTAGACCTATTGGGTGCCATGCGCGCCACGAGCTCGCTGAGGCAGAGCTCCGGGCGGGCTCCCCCGAGCCCGACGACCACGCGCTGTGGCCGGTCGCACAGTTGTGGGTCTGGCGGGGCTGCGGCCGGTTCTGCGATGCTTCCGTCCGACAAGCGACGGCGGAACGAGGAAGCCGGTGAGATTCCGGCACGGTACCGCCACTGTGTAGGGGGAGCGACTCCACCCATGGCCACCGCCCCATCCGGGGGTGGGAAGGCCGGAGAAGCCGTGATCCCGAGTCAGGAGACTCACGCCGTCGCACCTCGATGTACGGGGCGGATTTCCCCAGGAGAGGCGGTGGCACTCGTGTGCCTGCGTATGCGTTGTGGCGGCTTCGCGCTGCCCGTGGTTCTTCGGAGCCGGTCTGCCCGGGTTGATTCCCGCGCCCGTTCCCTCCTCAGGTTCTGACGACCCCCTCCCCCAGCGGGTTCCTTCCCGTGCGCCCGCATCACGTGCCCTGCGTACCAGTGCTGCGCACTGCCCATGAACGTCACCAGGAGTCACCTTGTCCGTACGATCCGCCATGCCCGGTCGCCGTCAGGCAGCCGTGGTGGCCTTCCTCGCCGCCGCCCTCACGCTCACCGCGTGCGGCAGCGACGCCGGCCCGCCCGCCGACGCCAAGGCCCAGGCCGTCGGGGGGGGTTGCATCAAGGACTTCGACCCGGCCAAGGACTACTTCCCGGTCAAGTCGACGGTGGAGCACGCCAAGAACTTCACGCTCCGGTACGAGAAGAGCTACCAGGTGCTCACCGTCAACGAGCCCTTCCCCAAGGGGAAGCCCGAGTCGTACGTCCTGGTCAAGTGCGGTGCGCCAAAGCCGGAGTTGACCGGTGAGCTGGCGTCCGCGCAGCAGGTCACGGTTCCGGTCAAGAGCCTGTACTCCGCCTCCACCACCCACCTGCCGCTGCTCACCGAGACCGGCGCCCTCGACGTGCTGACGGGGGTGGCGAGCACCGCGACCATCTCCTCCGCCCAGGTGATCGAGCGGGTGAAGGCAGGGAAGGTCACCGAGTACGCCAAGGACCGTACGCTCAACGCCGAGACGGTCATCGGCGCCAAGCCGGATGTACTGATGACCCAGGGCACCGACGACCCGCAGTACCCGAAGCTGCGCCAGGCCGGAATCGCCGTCGTCGCCAACGCCGAGTGGCTGGAGGCCAGTCCGCTCGGCCGCGCCGAGTGGGTCAAGGCGATGGCCGCGCTCACCGGGGCGGAGCAGCGAGCCGGCGAGGTCTTCGACACCATCGAGACCGACTACCGGAAGGTCGCCGAGAAGGGCGCACAGGCGGTAAAGGACGGCAAGACCGTCGAAATCCTGCCCGGCACGATGTACCAGGGCACCTGGTACATGCCCGCCGGCGGCAGCTACGCCGCCCAGCTGATCAAGGACGCGGGCGGCACCTACCCCTGGGCCGGCGAGGCGGGCACCGGCAACCTGCAGCTGAACTTCGAGGCCGTGTACGCCAAGGGCGGCGAGGCCCCGGTCTGGATCGCCGACCAGAAGTGGAAGTCCACCGCCGACGCGGTGAAGGCGGACAACCGGTACGGGCAGTTGAAGGCTCTCTCCGGCGGTGCGGTCTGGACGAACACCAAGGCGCTCGGCCCCGGCGGCGGCAACGACTACTTCGAGCGCGGCGTGCTGCGCCCTGACCTGGTCCTCGCCGACCTCTTCGCGCTGATGCACCCGGACCAGGCGAAGGACCACACGTTCACCTTCTACCAGCCGGTGCCGAAGGCGTGACGACGCACACGGCAACCGCGCCGACCGCCGTCCCGGATGCCCCCGACGCCCCGCGGCCGCTGCGGGCGGGGCGGCGGCGCCTCGCCGTCGTCCTCGCCCTCGCGGCCGGTACCGCCACGCTGTTCGTCCTCACCATCGCGACCGGCTCCCACCCGGTGCCGGTCGCGGAGGTGGTGCGGATCCTGTTCGGCGGCACCGCCGAGGACCCGCGATGGACGGTGATCGTCGAGCAGGTGCGGCTGCCGCGCGCGCTGACCGCCGCCGCCGTCGGTGCCGCCCTGGCGGTGGCGGGCGCACAGATGCAGACCTTGTTCCGCAACGCGCTGGCCGACCCGTTCTCCCTCGGGGTGAGTTCGGGCGCGAGCATGGGCGTCGCCGCCGTGGTGGTCGGCACCGGCGGGGTGGCCGGAAGCTTCACCGGAAACCTCGCCGGACTGGGGCGTGGGGGCGTCGTCCTGGCCGCCTCGCTCGGCGCCGCCGCCGTGCTGGCCCTCGTACTGCTGCTCTCGCGATGGGTCCAGTCGGCCGTCACCCTGCTCGTCATCGGTGTCATGATCGGGTCGGCGGCCACCGCCGTGGTCGGCGTGATGCTCGTCTACGCCCGTCCCGAACGCGCCCAGCAGTTCGTCATGTGGGGCCTGGGCAGCTTCAGCGCCACGACCTGGCCCGACCTCCAGGTCATGCTGCCCGTCATCGGAGCCGGACTGCTGACCGCCCTGCTCACCGCCAAACGCCTCAACGCCCTGCTGCTCGGCGAGGACTACGCCCGCACCATGGGGCTGAACGTGCGGCGCAGCCGCGATCTGGCCCTGCTCGGCACGTCGCTGCTGGCGGGCGCGGCGACCGCGTTCTGCGGCCCCGTCGCCTTCCTGGGCCTCGCGGTGCCGCATCTGACGCGGGTGGCGCTGGGGACCTCGGACCACCGGGCGCTCATCCCGGCGTCCATGCTCGCCGGGGCCTTCCTCGCGCTGGCGTGCGCGCTGCTGAGCCAGCCGCCCGGCACGGATTCCGTGCTGCCGCTCAACGCCATCACCTCACTGTTCGGCGCCCCCGTCGTCATCGCGTTCCTGATCCGCAGCCGTCGCGGCGTACAAGGAGTGGCCTCGTGACCGACACGATGACCGGACCCGTCACGGACACGGCCGACCGACCGGACCGGACCGGCGGCCTGGTCACCCAGGGGCTCGCCGTCGGCTACCGCACCCGGTCGCCGCGCCGCCGCGGCACGGGGCGTGCCGTGCTCTCGGGGCTGGACCTCCAGGCGCGGGCCGGCGAACTGACCGTCCTGCTCGGCCCCAACGGCGCGGGCAAGTCCACTCTCCTGCGCACCCTGTGCGGGCTCCTGCCGCCGCTCGACGGCCGGATACGCATCGGTGGCGCCGACCTCGCACGGCAGCGGCCGGCCGCGCTCGCCCGGCGGCTCGCGGTCGTCCTGACCGACCGGGTGGACCCCGGGCTGCTGTCCGTACGAGAACTGGCCGGGCTCGGCCGCCACCCGCACACCGGCTTCACCGGCCGCCTCACGGCCGCGGACCACGCGGCCGTCGAGTGGTCGCTGGGGGCGGTGGGGGCCGGGCATCTGGCCGACCGGCCGGCCGCCGAGCTCTCCGACGGCGAGCGCCAGCGCGTCCTGACCGCCCGCGCCCTCGCCCAGGAACCCGAGGTCGTCCTCCTCGACGAGCCGACCGCCTTCCTCGACGTCCCCTCACGGGTGGCGCTCACGGTGCTGCTGCGGGACCTCGCCCGGGACAAGGGCCTGACCGTCGTGGTCAGTACGCACGATCTGGAGCTGGCCCTGCGGGTGGCCGATGCGGTCTGGCTCGTCGACCGCGACTCCCGCGTCCACGCCGGCGCGCCCGAGGACCTGATCCGCGGGGGCGCCGTGGGCGCCGCGTTCGACGCCGACCACCTCGCCTTCGACCCGGTCTCCGGCACCTTCGGACTGCGCCGCGCCGAGCGGGCCCGCGTAACGGTGGACGCGCCGCCCGATGTGCTCCCGCTCCTCGAACGCGCCCTCGCCCGGGAAGGACTGGCCGTCGCGGATCCGGGCGACCCGGCCACCGGCCCGAGGGTGAGCTGGGACGGAGCGGACGGGATCGTCCTCACCAGCCCGAACGGGCGGGTCGTCCGCACGCCCAGCTTCCACGAGCTGACGCGGGCGGTACGGACGTGGTGAACGCGGTCGTCACCCCCGACACCCTGGCGCGGATCTCCACGATCGGCCCCTACTTCGCGGTGGCCACCGGCCCCCGTCCCGATGCCAACGGCTTCCGGCCGATAACCGACCTGTACGCCGACCCGGGTGTGCTTGAGGAATGCGTACGGAACGTCTCCGGGCGGCTGGGCACCGACCAGTCCAGGGTGGCCGCATCCACCCTGCACCTGGGCACCGCCTCCCGACTCTGGTCGATCGCCCTCGCCTGCGCCGCGCTCACCGGCCGCGTCCCGGACCTGGGGCCCGACCGGCTGCGGTGGCGCCTGCCCGCCTCCGGGCCCCTCGATCTGTGGCTTCCCGACGTGCGCGAGGTGGAGCAGGATCCGCTCCCGGCCCTGCACAACACCGTCGCCGTCCAGAACCTGGCCCCGTGGGCCGACGCCGTACGGCGCGTGTCCGGCGTGTCCCCCCACACCCTGCGCGGCAACGCCGCCTCGGCGCTGATCGGAGCCCACCGCGTCCTGCTCGCCAGGCAGCCACGCACCCCGTTGCCCGTCGTACCGCTCGTCCGCGCCCTACTGGACCGGCCTCCACTGGCAGGCGCCGGTACGTACCGCGTCGCCCCCGCCGCACCGCTCGCCTTCCGACGCCGCAGCTGCTGTCTGTACTACCGGGTGCCGGGCGCGGGCACCTGCGGCGACTGCGTCCTCAACCCCAAGGAGAAGACCGCATGACCAACTCCGAGCCGACCGTCGTCGAAACCCCCGGCGGCGGCACCCAACACGTCTGGCCCCTCCCCGTCGACGAGGCCACCCTCCTCGACCTCGTCACCACCGTCTTTACCGACCACTGGCAGCACATCCACTTCGGACCCATCATCGAAGGCGCCGCCTGGGAGGTCGGGGCCCCGGGCGCCCCCACCGCCATCACCATGAACGACGGCTACTCCACCGTCGACTTCGGCGCCTGGCACTTCCACCTGTGCATCGGCGAGCACACCGCCTCCGGCCCCGAACTCGGCCGCATCCGCCGCTGCTCCCGCGCCGAGCTCTACCGCAGCCTCGGCTCCGACGGCGCCCCTGTCAGCTGGGGAGCCCGCCTGTTCAACGGCCGCGACGAGCAGATGATGACCGTCCTGCTGCCCAACCCGTTCCTCACCGACCGCCAAGAGATCCTCGACACCCCCGACTTCACCCGCCTCACCGCGTGGGACAGCCTCCGCGACCGCTTCCTGGGCCTTTCGCCCGACCCACTGGACCGCACGGGCAAGGGGTTTCGGCACAGCGGTTGAGGCAAGAGAGGCGCGCCCGGCGAGTGCTGCGTGCGGGGCCGTGCCACAACGTGCCAGTAGAGGCGGTGCACAGCGGTCAACAAGGGATACACCCGGGACCGGAGGAAGCCCCTTCGTGAAGAACATTTCCGCAGGTCAGATGGCGTTCTCCTGCCGGAGCGCCGGGTGATTCCCAAGCTTATAGCGCGGGTTCGATTCCCGTCATCCGCTCCACGACAAAGCCCCAGGTCAGCGACCTGGGGCTTGTTTGTTGTCTAGACCTATCTCAGCCCGCGTGCCATTCGCGTGCCATAACTGTCCTAACGGGGCGTCAGGTTGGTGACGTGCCCCTTGTGAGGATCACCTCGCCCGAGCGGTCCGACCGGGTGCCGGCGCCGAGCACGAACATTCGCCCGGTCCCAGTCGGGCTGGGCTGCCCGCCGTCAGCAGGCACCCGCTGGAGCCGGACGGTGACGTCGATGTCGGCGGCGAGCCTGCGCTAGTGCTCCTTCGTGGAGTGCTGGTAGATCAGCGGGGCCCGCTCCGAGGACTGGCCCGCGCGGACCATGAGGTCCTTCAGCTTGGCCCCGGTGTCGGCGGCGAGGGTGTTCCCGGTGTGGCGCAGGTCGTAGAAGCGGAATTCCTTCGGCATGCCGACCGCCTCACGGGCCTTGCGCCACTTCCGACCGAAGGACGTACCTCGCAGGGGTGCGCCCTTCTCCCCCACGAAGACGAGACCCTCGGGTCCGTCCTCTGCGAACCACTCCAGATGCCGGCGGACGTCCAGAAGCACGAGGCTGGGCAGCATGATCTCCCGCTTGCCCGCGCGGGACTTGGGATCCCCGATCACCCTGTGCCCCGTGTTCAGCTCCGGGGCGGCCCTGCGTACGCGGACCGAGCCCGCGTCGAGATCGACGTCGGCGCGTCGCAGCTCGGCCAGTTCCTCCGGCCGCATGGAGGCGAAGGCCCCCAGCAGGACCATCAGCCGCCAGCGGATCCCGATGGCCTCGGCGAGCGCGAAGACCTGCTCGACGGTGGCCACGGGCCGTTCGTCGGCGTCTTCGCACCCCGCACCTCGGATCGAGCACGGGTTGCGCCGGATCAGCTCGTCCTCGACCGCCGTCTGCATGATCGCCTTCAGCAGCCGGTAGGACTTGGCCGCCGTGGTCTTGCCGGTCGCCTTCAGCCGTTCCGCGCGCCAGGTCCTGACCTTGGCGGGGCTGATGGCGTTGACGTACTCCTCCCCGAAGGACGGCTCCAGGTGGAGGCGCAGGAGCCGTCGGTACAGCTCGTCGGTGGTGGCCGCGATGCCCCGCTCCTCGATCCAGCGCAGGGCGTACTCGGCGAACAGCACCTCGCCTGCGGTCGGGTCGATCCAGTCGCCACGAGCCTGGTCGGCCTGGATCTGGGCGAGGAACAGCTCCGCTTCCCGCTTGCTCTCGTACGTCTGCGGGGCGGGTCGCAGCACGCCGTCCGTGCCGGGGTAGCGGGCTTGGTAGCGGCCCGAGGGGAGGGTGCGGATCGCGCCGAAGCTGCGGCGCGGGGCCCTTCTGCGGGAGCGCGCCACTCAGACCACCAGCCCGTAGCCGACGCGGCGCCCGCGGACGGGCTCGACGGTCCGCTCGGCGATATAGGCGGCCAGCACGCTGTCGGCGATGCGGACGTGCTTGCCGAGCTTCACGTAGCGGATGCGCCGCTCGGCGATGAGGCGGCGGATAAAGCGCACGCCGGTGCCGAGGCGCTCTGCGGCTTCTTCGACCGTGAGTAGACGGTCGTTTGTCGTCGCCTCCTTCACGGCACTGGATCCCTCGGCAATTGATTTCCGACTCTTCCCGCCCGCTCCATCGGCGGCGAGGATTTTTCGGGCAGGGGTTATCGGCGATCGACGCAAGAGTGTCCTCTCGTGAAATGGGCAGGAGTGTGGCTAGGAACGGGACGGCAGGCGTACCGGGAACACAGCTCACCGCCGGTGGCCCGACCCCCGACGTGGAGACCCGCCTGCGGGCGATTGGATCGTGCATCCCGCCAGCGGCACGCGCCGACCTGGCCCGCTACCGGCCAGCCCGCGCCGCCCGCGAAGCCGCCATCGCGCAGGGCCGCCCTGACGCCCTGAGTGTCCCGTGCACCTGGTGCCACGCCCGCGAGGGCGAACAGTGCCGCAGCCGGCGTGTGGGCCCCGACGGCAGCGCCCGGGGCAACGCGTACCGCGCCGTACCCCACCCGACACGCATCGACCTCGCCGCGGAACTCACGCGACAGGGAGCCGCATGACCTACCCCACCCCGTACCCGCTGGGCGGTCGTCGCGTGAACCGCAAGGGGCGCATCGCCCTCGTCGTCGGCTTGGTGGCCGTGGTCCTCATGGCCTTCCGCGTATCGTGGAACGCGCTGTCCGACGTGGCCCGCGCCATCGGAGCCGATCCCACCGCCGCCCTGCTCTACCCGATCGTGGTCGACGGACTGATGGCCCTCGCGCTGGTCGCCGCGCTCGTGCTCACCGGCGCCGACCGGAAGTTCGCACTGCGGGTCCTTGCGACCTACACCGTCGCCAGCCTCCTGCTGAACTACGTGCACGGCCTCGTCCCGGCCCTGCACACCACCTCGGTCCAGTGGGGCCGACTGGCCGACTGGGACCCCGCGAACTGGGCCCTCGTACTGCTGGCGACCTCGCTCCCGGTCGGGTCGATCTACTTCGGATCGGACCTCGTGGCGAAGGTTCTGCACCCCAACCCCGAGTCGGCCGACTCTCCCGAAGCGGCCTCCGGCCAGTCGGTGAGCCAGCAAGCCGACCAGTCGGCCAGCGCGCAGGCCCCAGAGTCGAGGTCTGGCCAGGCCGAGTCGGCCTCCGAGCAGCCGACCGAATCGACCCCCACGAAGGTCGCCGAGGCTCCCTCGACGGGGCCGACCGAGGCCGACAAGTCGGCTCCCGCTGCACGGCCGCCACGGTCGGCCGCCGTGACGGAGTCGACGGGATCGGCCCCGCGTCGGGCGACCGGTCGGGTCCCCGCCGCCGTCAAGCCGACCCCCAACCGCACCCGCACAGCCGACGACGTCCTCCACAAGGCTCGAATCCTGACCGCCGATTGGAGCGACGACGAACTGAACGCCGAGCGTCTGCGCACCACGCTACGGATCGGTCAGAAGCCCGCCCGCCTCCTGCGCGACCAACTGCAGGCCGAGCGCACCGGCCAGACCCAGCCCGACGCGGATGGCGGCATCAGGGCCGGACTACTCGGCGAAGCCGCCATCCCCGCCGGCACCGTCTGACCCCCCGCAAAGACGCCGCCCCCGCATGCGCGCCGCCGACGAAGCCGCGCTCCGCCGCATCGCACGCCGTCGCACCCGTGACGCCGAGCAGCGCCAGCAGCGTGTCGATGTCCGCTACAGCGTTGACGAGCACACCGCGATCCGGGCCATGGCCCAGAGCATGGGTCTGGCCGGCGCCCACCTCGTCGGCGCCATCGTCATGGCCTTCATCGACGGTGATCACACGCTCCCAGGCCAGCGCAACGCCTTCGACGACCTGATCGACGAACTCGCCGCCCTGCGCTCCGAGGTCGGCCACATCGGCCTCAACCTCAACCAGATCACCAAGAAGCTGAACTCCGGCGACCGTCCACATCCTGGGGACATCGCCGTCCTCGCCGTGGTCGGGGACGTTCTCGACCGCGCCGGCGCCGCCGCCAGGGCGATCGACACCACCTCGTACCAGACCGCCGTCGCGAAGGCGGCGGCCCCGTGATCAGGGAGTCCGGGGTCATGGCGGTCACCTGGCCCTGGAACCGGCGGGGAGGAAGCCGCCGATCTGGTTGCGGGGGTAGAGGCTGGTGCCGGGGCCGATCAGGGTTCCGGGGGCGAGCGTGGTCCCGGCGGGGAGGGCGACCTCGTCGCCGATGACGGCTCCGAACTTGGTCTGCCCGGTGCCGATCCGGGATCCGCCGAGGTTGATGGTGATCTCCTCTATGGCCGGTTCGGCGACCGGGCCGCCGTCGCAGCGCAGTCCGGTGGTGGAGCAGAACGCGCCGACATCCACGGCCTCGACCGTCGCCGTACCCGCGCCATCGTGCTGGCCGACCTCGGAGGCGTCCGCCTGCGCCAGGGCGACGTGGACGGAGCCATGGCCACCTGGCGCGACTTCCTCGACTCCGCCGACGGCATCCGCTCGGTGAAGGTCCAGGCCGCCCTCCAGGACATGCGTGTCCGTCTCCGCCGCTACAGCGGAGCTCCCGATGCTCAGGAACTTCGTGAACGAGCAGCCCGCATTGCAGGCTGAGGTCACCCACGTCAATCAACGGGGCGCCTTAGCCGACAAACTCCCCATCAGTGGACGCGGCAGGTCCACACCTTGGTGCGCGGGGAAGGCACCTCCCACATCACGATGGCTGCGTACCCCTTGGCACTGCCGAGCGCCGGCGCTACCAGGATGGGAACGGCCCCTCCCGGACCAACGACGGCCACGCGCCCTTCAGCCTCAACATCTCGCGTGCCACCAGCTGATCCGACGCCCTCACCGTCGCGAAGGGACCCGCTGGTCGGGTCACCACTGGCTGACGAGCGGTGTGTCCGGTCCGTGCTGCCGCCAGGCTTCGGTGAGGCGGACGAGGCGGGCGGGGGCGGCGATGCCGCGCACCGTTGCGATCTTGCCGCCTGCGATGTCGAACGTCACGGCGCCGACGACCTGGTCGCCGACCACGAACAACATGGCCGGGGCACCGTTGACGAGCGCGGAGTGGACGGCGGACGGGCCGCCGGCCAGGCGCTGCTTCGCCGGTGTGGACTTGAAGCCGCCCCGTGCGACCGCGGCGACGCGCTCCGGAGTGTCGTACCGCAGCAGCTTCTCGGTCAGGCCGGCACCGTCGGAGATCGCGATCACGTCATCGGTGAGCAGTGCCACCAGCCGGTCAGTGTGGCCCGAGGAGGCCGCGGCGAGGAATTCCTCGACGATCCTGCGGGCGGACGCCGCGTCGACTTCGCCGCCACCGCGGCGCGCGGCCGCGACGTGCCGCCGGGCCCGGTGGAGGTGCTGCTGGCTCGCGGACTCGGTGATATCGAGCATTCCGGCTATCTCGGCGTGGCTGTAGGAGAACGCTTCGCGCAGAACGTAGACAGCCCGCTCCAGGGGTGACAGGCGCTCCATGACGGTCAGCACGGCCAGGGAGACCGATTCGCGCTGCTCGAAAGTGTCGGCTGGGCCGAGCATCGGGTCGCTGTCGAGGAGCGGTTCGGGCAGCCAGGCGCCGGCGGTGCGTTCGCGGCGAAATTGTGCGGAGCGGAGGCGGTCGAGGCACAGGTTGGTGACGACCTTGGTCAGCCATGCTTCCGGCACCTTGATCAGCTGCCGGTCGGCGGCCTGCCAGTGAAGGAACGCGTCCTGCACTGCGTCTTCGGCGTCGTTGGCGGAGCCCAGGAGCCGGTACGCCAGCGAGGCCAGCCGGTTCCGGCTGGCCTCGAACCGACTGGTGTCGAAGCGATCAGTAGCGGTGCTGTCCACGCCGGTCACCCTAGATGACCACCCCTCCAGGCGGGTGCTTATGCGACTGCCTTCTCGGCTGACGCTTGGGGTACGGCGGCCAGGCGGCGCTTGCGCTTGGGCAGGCCGAAGGTCGGGTGCGAGTTGGCCCACAGCGACATCCTGACGATGCCTGCCTTGATCCGGGCCGCCTTCCGGCCGCCCATGTACTTCGGCTTCGCCCGTCCTTCCCCGTCGACCATCTGCAGGATCCCGTCCCGCCGCCCGAGGCTGATGTGGTTGCCCGGGTACTCCAGCTTGGTGTTCGGGACCTTGCTGCCGGTCAGGTGTCCTACGATCGCGGCCGTGGCCTGCATGCCGGTGTAGCCGGCCGAAGCGCAGGACATCGGCAGCGGTCGGCCGTTGTCGCCGATGGCATAGGCGCTGTCGCCGACGGCGTAGACGTTCGTGTGCGAGAGCGACCGCATCGTGCGATCAACGACGACCCGCCCCTCCTCCGTGACCTCCAACCCTGCGGCGGCAGCGATGGGGTTGACCGCGAATCCGGCCGTCCACACGGTCGCGTCGGACGCCAGGGTGGTGCCGTCGGCGCACAACACCCTTGCGGCTTCGACGGCTTCGACGTTGGTGTGCTCCAGGACGGTGATGCCCAGCCGGTCGCAGGTCTGGCGCAGGTGGCTGCGGGCTCCGGCGGAGAGCGGGGCGCCCAGCTCGCCGCGGGCGATCAGCGACACCGACAGGCCGGGCCGGGATTCGGCGATCTCTGTGGCGGTCTCGATGCCGGTCAGCCCGTCGCCGACGACCAGCACGCTCCCGCCTCCGCCTCGGCCCTCCAGGCCGTCCAGGCGTTCACGCAGGCGCAACGCCGATGGCCTGGCGGCGACGTCGAAGGCGTACTCGGCCACGCCCGGGACACCCTGGTCGTCGCCGTGGCTGCCGAGCGCGTAGACGAGCGTGTCGTAGCCGAGCTCGCCGCCGCCGTCGGTGTCGGCCACGGCGACGACTTGGCGCTCGGGGTCGACATCGGTGACACGGGCGAGGCGCAGCCGTATCCCCGTTCCCGCGAAGACGTCGGCGAGCTGGGGAGCCTCGATCTCCTGGCCGGCCGCGAGCTGGTGCAGCCGCAGCCGCTGGACGAAGTCCGGCTCGGCGTTGACCACGGTGACCTCGGTGTCGGCCGGGGACAGCCGCCGGGCCAGAGTCCCGGCCACGTAGCACCCGGCGTAGCCGGCGCCGAGGACGACAATGCGGTACTTCATGTGATGCTCCCGTCGGTTCGCTTGGTCTCGGTGACTTGAGCGGAACAGCGACCCGATTCCTGACAGGAAGCATGTGTGACCTGGGCCACAGGGCAGCGGGGGTGGTAGTCGACGGTGCTCGCGATGCCGAGGTGGCTCGGATGCGGGCCGGGCCGAACGAGGCGATCTGGCAGGTCACCCCGAGTGAGGCGCGCGCCACCGGCGGGCTTCCGGGACATCGCGTTTCGGGTGCACCCGTCAGGCCACTCCTCCCGGCACTCGGGCGGCCAGCAAGAGTTCGGCCGTCGCCTTGGCCGTCAGGGCGCTGGTGGGCGATCGGTCGAGGTGGGCGGCGGCGATGGCGCCGTCGCACAGCTGGACCAACGCGGCGATCAGCTGGCCGCCCTCGCCCTCACCCAGCGGTTGCAGGAGGCGGGTGAACAGGGCCGGCAGCCAGGCGCGGTCGTAGGCGATGACGGCCTGGATGCCCTCGTGATGGGGGTACTCGGCGGCGGCGTTGGTGAACGGGCAACCGCGGAAGCCAGGCTGGGAGATCGCCTCGTGGAAGACGTCGAACACGGCCAGGACCCGGGCGGCCGGCTCTTGGGCGCGCACGTCGACTTCCCGTGCCACGTGCTCGCGCCAATGGTCGGTGCGTCCGCGGAGGTACGCCTCCACCAGGTCTTCCTTGGTGCGGAAGTGGACGTACATCGACGACTTCGCGACGCGGCTCTCCGCGATGACGCGGTCGATGCCGACCGCGCGAATGCCCTCGGCATAGAACAGCTCGTCCGCTGTGGCGAGCAGCCGTTCGCGTACCGACGGAACTCCTGACTTTTGGTCCATCGCAGCAGTATCGAACGAACAGATCTGTTTGACAACGCAGATGGGCACTCCTACCTTGATCAAACCGAACAGACAGATCTGTTCGATTCGACTCCAAGGAGCCTCGATGTCCCGCGTGCACCTCATCGACCCGGCCACCGCGACCGGCGCCGCAGCCGAGCAACTCGACGCGACACAGCGGACGTTGGGGGTCACCCCCAACATGGCTCGGGCAATGGCCAACAGCCCGGCCGCCTTGAAGGGATTCCTGGGCCTGTTCGGCGCCCTCAAGGAGGGGGTCCTCTCCGCCGGGATACAGGAGCGGATCGCTCTCGCCGTCGCCGAACTCAACGGCTGCAGCTACTGCCTGTCGGCCCACACCATGGTGTCCCGGAACGTCGCCAAGCTCTCCGACGAGGAGATCGAGGCCGCCCGGCGGGGAACGAGCGCCGACCCGAAGGCTGCCGCCGTGCTGCGGCTCGCCGTCGCGGTCACCGAGAGCCGCGGCCGGATCGGCGACGACGCCTTCGCCGACACCCGCGACGCAGGCCTGACCGACGAAGAGATCGTCGAGACGATCGCCAACACGGTCCGGAACATCTTCACCAACTACGTGAATGAAGCGCTCGACGTGGACGTCGAGTGGCCGCTCGTCACTCCGTTCACCCCCGCCACTGTCGCCGGCTGATCCGAAGCCGCGGGGCCCGCCTCTTCCGAGGCGGGCCCCGCGCTGGTCGACGTACAGACGTCGCCGGAGGTCAGTCGGTGATGGCGATCTTGCCGTTGAGCGAGGCCGTGACCGGCTCGGCGGCCGGTTCCGGCTTGGGCGCGGTGAGGCCCTTGAGGAGCTGGGCGAGGTCGACGCCGGTGGTGGAGCCGAGGAGTTCCATGCCCTGTGCGACGTTGTCGGCGACGGTGCGGGAGAGCTTGCTCGCGCCGTCGGTGGAGATGACGGTCATCTTGTCGATGGCGGCGAGGGGTTCGGCCGCCTTGGCTACGACCTGCGGGAGGACCTCGACCAGCATCTGGATCTTCGCGGCCTCGCCGTAGCTCTCGAAGGCGTCGGCCTTCTTCTGCATGGCCTCCGCCTCGGCCGAGCCCTTGGCCGCGATGGCGGCCGCTTCCGCGTCGCCCTCCAGTCGTACGGCGTCGGCGATCGCGGCACGGCGGGCACGTTCGGTCTCACCGCGCTTGGCGCCCTCGATGGCCTCGGCCTCCGCGAGGGCGGAGCGGCGCTGCTTCTCGCCCTCACCGGTCAGGCGGGCCCGCTCGGCCTCCGCCTGGGCGGCGGCGATGGCGGCCAGGCGTTCGGCCTCGGCCTGCTTGACGCGGGCCACGCGCAGCGCCTCGGCCTCCTGCTCGGCCTGGTAGCGGCGGGCGTCGGCGGGCTTGCGGACCTCGGTGTCGAGCTGGCGGTCGGTGAGCGCCGCCTGCCGTTCGGCGACCTTCTCCTGCTCGGCGAGGATCTGCTGCTGCCGGTCGGCGTCCGCAAGTGGGCCGGCGGCGTTCGCCTGGGCGGCGGCCGCATCGGTCTCGGCCTTGATCTCGGCCTGGCGCAGGTACAGGGTGCGCTGGGCGACCGCGATCTCCTCCTCGGCCTTGAGCCGGGCCTGTTCTGCGGCCTGGCGGGCGTTGGCCTCGGCGATGTCGGCTTCCTGCTTGGCGCGGGCGGCCTCGGGGCGGCCGAGGTCTTCGAGGTAGGAGCCCTCGGTGGTGATGTCCTGGATCTGGAAGGCGTCCAGGACGAGTCCCTGGCCGGAGAGGCTGGCCTCGGCTTCTTCCGCGACCTGCCCTGCGAAGGCGGCGCGGTCGCGGATGATGTCCTCGACCGACATCCGGCCGACGATGGCCCGCAGTGCGCCGGAGAGCACTTCCTGGGTGAAGCCGACGATGCCGTCCTGCTGCTGGAGGAAGCGCTGGGCGGCGGCTCGGATGGCGTCCTCGTTGCCGCCGACCTTGACGATCGCGACGCCTTCGAGGTTGGCCTTGATGCCGCGCAGGGTCACCGCGCCGCGAACGGCGATCGGGATGTGCCGGCTGGAGAGGTCGAGGGTGTAGCGCTGCTGCACGAAGGGGACGACGAACACTCCGCCGCCGACCACGACCTTCTGGCCGCTGTTGTCGGTGAAGACCTGACCGGTGTCCGGGTCGGTGGACTTCTTGCCGCGCCGGCCGGTGATGATGAACGCCTCGCTGGGGCCGGCCACCTTGTAGCGGGTGACGACGACCAGGGCGAGCAGGACGAGGAGTACGACCACTCCCACGACCGGTATGACGACTGAACTCATGGTGGATCCCCCCTGCCCGCTCTCGGTCGAGGGGACAGATCGGTGGTGGATGAGAAGGGTGAGAAGGGTGTCCGCCGTGTCAGCGTTCGACGGCGCGGACGCTGACCGAGGTGGCCGACGGCGTCGCCGTCACCCACACCTCGGCGCCCCGGCGGACCGGGGCGTCCGCAGTCGCGGCGTACTTGACCGGCTGCCCGCCCAGCCGCAGCAGGACCTCGCCGTAGCCACCCGCCGGAATGGCGGTGACCACGGTCCCGGCCGAGCCGAGGAGTTCGGCGGCACGCGGGGCACCCCCGCTGCCGGCCCGGGCGAGGGCGCGGCTGAACCGGTACGTCAGCCAGCCCGCCCCCGAACCGGCCACGGCCCCCGCGGCGGCTGCCGCTCCCGACCCGAGGCCGGTGGCCCCGAGCACGATCGCCCCCGTGAAACCGAGCATCGAAACGAAGCCCGCGACCACCGGCAGCGACAGCCATCCGTCGAACAGTCCGTCCAGGGCGCCGTCGAAGACCCCCTCCAGCACCCCGTCGAACACCAGCGAACAGGCCAACAGGGCGATTCCCCCGATGCCGAGACCCAGAAACAAGCCCATGAGCACCTCCCCGCTTGGCACGCGTTTCCGCCGGACAACGGCATCGTGCCAGCGCGACCGGGTGCCGCACATTGCCTACCTTCGGCAATCTTTACGTGGCTTTAACGCAGCAGGGACGGCAGGGAGCGGCCGGGACGCGCCACGACGGTCAGTGGCGGCCCGCCCCGGAGCCCAGCATGGCCAAGCCGGTGATGAGACAGGAGAGGCCGATGTACAGCGGCGGGGCGCCGGCGCCCGGCACGGGCCGGAGAACAGCTCCGACCACAGCGGTGGGGGCGCCGAAGGCCACCATTGCGATGCTGATGCGGAACTCCGTGACGCTGCGCAGCATCCGGGCCACGGCTCTCGTAGCGGGCATGGTGGTCAGCTCTCCGTTCCGACGGCCGGGCGACGCGAGACCCACACGCTCCGCACGACGAAGGCGACAGCCGCGCCGCTGAACGCCAGGCCGGCGGCAGTGCAGGCCGTCACCACCTGGGCCGGCGCACCGACCATGCGCGGGATGGCGTTGAGGGGGGCAAGGGCGTACAGGCACAGGAGGGCATAGGCGTACGGGCGCACCGCGGCCCGGGACGGCAGCCTGGGCGGTGTCCAGCCGGCCAGCATGGCCACCGGGACGGGCAGGATCAGCAGGGTCGCCGCCGCGAGGGCGAGGGCGTGATAGGCCGGATTTCCGTTCATCGGTACCTCTCTGATGTGCACGCCCACGCGAGACGGGCCTTCGGCGGCGCGTTCATGCCGGAGACCGGCAGCGTTCGCCAGGAGGGACTGCCGTCAGAAGCCCGTTAAAGACGCGTAAGAAATGTATAAAGTAGCCGGTGGTGTGCCGGGAAGCCTGGTCGGCGAATAGGAGAAGACTCTCTTCGCGGAACGGGGCTGGATGCCATGGTGCTCGTCGCTGTCTTCGGTGTGGCGCTGCTGATCGCCGTCCTGTTGTCGGGACTGGCCGCCCGCACGGTGCTGTCGACCTCGCTCCTCTTCCTGCTGGGCGGGGCCCTGGTCAGCGATGGGTTCCTCGGGCTGATCCACATCAGCGCGGACAGCGAGATCGTCGGGGTCACTGCGGACCTGGCGCTGTTCGCGGTGCTGTTCACCGACGGGATGCACGTCTCGTTCCCCAAGCTGCGGCAGAACTGGAAGAACCCGGCCCGCGCGCTGGGGCTGGGCATGCCGCTGGCCATGGCCGGCATGGCCGTGGTCGCGCACTACCTCGTCGGCCTGGACTGGACCACGTCCTTCCTGGTCGGGGCGGTACTGGCGCCCACGGACCCGGTGTTCGCCTCGGCCATCGTGGGACGCCGGGAGGTCCCGGCGAAGCTGCGGCAGCTGCTGAACGTGGAGAGCGGCATCAACGACGGCCTCGCACTGCCCGTCGTCCTGATCCTCATCGCCGCCGCCGGGCCCACCTCCGGGACGGCTGACGCATCGGTCGGCACCATCGCCCTGGAGCTCGGCCTGGGACTGGCCTTCGGAATCGTCCTGCCGCTCGCGGTCGCGGGCCTGGTGCGCCTGCGACTGCTCGGCGCGGAGCCCAAGCTCCAGCCCCTGCTGCCCCTGGCGACCGGGATCATCCTGTACGCGTTGTGCCACCTCACCCACGCCAACCCCTATCTGGCCGCCTTCTCCGCGGGCGCCGTGCTGGCATCGGTGTCGCCCGAGTCGAAGACCGCCTTCGAGCCCCTCGGTGAGGCGCTGGCGGAGCTGGCGAAGTTCGCGGCGCTGCTGGTCTTCGGCGCGCTGCTCACCCCGCAGCTCTTCGGGGACCTGTCGGCGGGCGGGTACGTGGCGGTGGTGCTGGCGATCGTCCTGATCCGCCCGGCCTCGCTGCTCGTGTCGCTGCTGGGCGCGCGGATCGAGCGGCGCGAGAAGCTGGTCGCCGCCTGGTTCGGCCCCAAGGGCTTCGCGTCCGTCGTCTACGGCCTGCTCGTCCTCCAGGCCGGCATCCCTCAGGGCGAGAAGGCGTACACGCTGATCGCCGTCTGCATCGCCTTCTCGATCATCGCCCACAGCAGCACCGACGTACCGATCGCCCGGCTGTTCCAGGTCTCCGACCTGGCCGGCATCCCGGGCGAGGAGTCGCCTCGGCCCGACGCCGCTGCCCACCCGACCGCCGCCGTCCCCAGCCCGAGCAGTGCCCCCGACCAGGAGAAGAGCCATGTCGGCCCGTGACCTCGCCGAGCCCTACCCGCACGTGACCACCGACGACGCCGCCGTGGACGCCGTCCGGCTGCTGGCCGGGCAGAACCTGCCCGCGCTGCTGGTCCTGGACGCCGACGGCATCCCGTACGCCGCCGTCCCCGGCTCCCAGCTGGTACGCCAGCTCGTGCCCGAATACGTGATGGAAGACCCGCTGCTGGCCGCCGTGATCGACGACCGGCACGCCGACGCGCTCGCCGAGGCCCTGGCGGGCAAGACGGTGGCCGAGTGGCTGCCGAGGCGTACCTTCAAGCCCCCGTACGTCGGCCCGGACGCGGGGACGATGCAGATCGCGGCCACCATGGCCCGTACCCACGTGCCACTGGTCGCCGTCATCGAACGCGACAGCACCGGCGGACAGGGCCGGCTGCTCGGCGTGGTCTCCGCCGCCGCCCTCATGCGGCACCTGCTCGAGGCGGGCGGCAGAGCGTGAGCGACTGGCACAGTTGGGCCGCCGTCGCCGTCTTCGCCGGCGCCTACGTCCTCATCATCAGCGAGAAGATCCACCGCGTCGCCGCCGCCCTCGGCGGCGCGGGACTGATGCTGGCCATCCGGGCCACCGACGACACCGCCGCCTTCCATTCGGACGAGACCGGTATCGACTGGAACGTCATCTTCCTGCTGATGGGCATGATGATGATCGTCGGCGTGCTCAAGCGGACCGGTCTCTTCGAGTACCTGGCGATCTGGTCGGTGAAGAGGGCGAGCGCCCGCCCGTTCCGGGTGATGGCGATGCTGGTCCTCATCACCGCGGTGGCATCCGCGCTGCTGGACAACGTCACCACCGTGTTGCTGGTCGCACCCGTCACCCTGCTGGTCTGCGACCGGCTCAGGCTGCCGGCCGCCCCCTTCCTGATCGCCGAGGTGTTCGCCTCGAACATCGGCGGCACCGCCACCCTCGTCGGTGACCCGCCCAACATCATCATCGCCAGCCGGGCCGGGCTCACCTTCAACGACTTCCTCGTCCACCTCGCACCCCTGTGCGCGGTCCTGACCGTCGTCCTGCTGGCCCTGTGCCGGGTGTTGTTCGCTCGCGCCTTCGTCTACGACGAGAAGCGCGCCGCCGAGCTGATGGAGCTGCGCGAACGCGAGGCCATCACCGACCCGCGGCTCCTCGCGCAGGGCCTGGGCGTCCTCGCGCTGGTCGTCGCCGGGTTCGTACTGCACCCCGTACTCCACTACGAGCCCAGCGTCGTCGCCCTCCTCGGCGCCGGCCTCCTCATCGCGATCTCCAAGGTCGAGACCGGCGAGGTCCTCGGCGAGGTGGAGTGGCCCACCCTCGCCTTCTTCGCCGGGCTCTTCGTCATGGTCGGCGCCCTCATCGAGACCGGCGTCATCGGAACCCTCGCCGGCTCCCTCGCGGACGCCATCGGCGGCGACGAACTCGGCGGCTCCATGCTGCTGCTCGGCGGCTCAGCCGTACTCTCCGGGATAGTCGACAACATCCCGTACGTCGCCACCATGGCCCCCATCACGAGCCAGCTGGTCACCGACATGGGCGGCGACCCCGACCACGTCCTGTGGTGGGCCCTGGCCCTCGGCGCCGACCTCGGCGGCAACGCCACCGCCATCGGCGCCTCCGCCAATGTCGTCGTCCTCGGCATCGCCGAACGCAACCGCCAGCCCATCAGCTTCTGGCAGTTCACCAAGTACGGCCTCGTCGTCGCCGCCGTCACCATCGCCGTCTCGGCCCTGTACCTGTGGCTGCGCTACTTCGCCTTCGCGTAGCGGGACGGACCGGCAGGCGCGGAGAGAGGAGACGTGCCATGACACGCAACAACCGGGCGGAGATCGCTTCCGTCGCGGTCTGGTGGGCAGCCCTGACCGTACTCCTGTGGGGTGCCGGCCGCCTTCTCGACCAGCCCGCCTCGTTTGCGGCCTGCGCGGCGAGCGCCGCCTTGCTGGTCGCCTGCGGCGAGACCGGCGACTGGCTGCGCCGCCGGCGCCGGGCCTGGCTCGCGGTCCGCAACAATCGGGACCGTTGAGGCTCCGTCGTCAGGCTTCGGCGTCGGGCCAGCCCAGCAGGCGGGCGCCGATCACCGCGGTCTGGAGCGTGTATCGGTTCACCGGATCCGCCGGATCCGCGCCGGTGAGGGTGTGGATGCGCTCCAGCCGGTACGTCAGGGCCCGCACGCTCAACGAGAGGCGACGGGCGGTCTCCGTCGCCACACAGCCGCAGTCGAAGTAGGCGGTGAGGGTGTCCAGCAGCGGCCGGGGACCGCCGCGCGCCCCGCGGAGCGGGCCCAGGACGCTTTCCACGAGGTCGGCCATGGCCTGCCGGTCGCGGGTGAGCACCGGGTAAACCAGCAGATCGGAGGCGTGCAGCACCGGTCCCTCCAGACTCATCCGCTCGGCGAGGTCGAGGGCGTTCAGCGCCTCCTCGTACGAGTGGACGACCCCGCCCGGGCCCGGGTGGGAGCGGCCGATGGCCACCCGTCCGCCGTCGGTGGCCGCGTGCGCCTGCTTGGCGAAGTACGCGAGGACGTCGGGCTGGTCCCCCGGGGCCACGCAGATCAGTCGGCCGTCCTTGGTGGCCAGCAGAATCTGCCGGTTACCGAACCGGCCCAGGACCGCCTCCTCGATACGGCGGGCGACCGGGTAGCCGTCCCCGTACGGCTCCGGCCCGGCGGCCACCGCCACCGCGTGCGCTTGTGAAAGCCGCAGTCCGAACCGCTCGGCCCGTTCCGCCAGTCGGCCCAGCCCGCCGCGCCCGTACAGCAGGTCGTCGATGAACTCGCGGCGCGCGGCCTCTTCCTGGCGGACCGCCTGGCGCTGGGACCGCTCGTACCCCTCGACGAACGCGTCCACCGCCTGCTCCACCACGGCCAACAGCGGCCTGGACGCTGGCGCCGACTCCACCCTCTGGGCGGCGGCCAAGTGGTCCCGTATCAGCGCCCGCAGCGGCAGTCCCGCTTCCGCCGCCCGCTCGCCCTCGGCCCGGCGGGCCTCCAGCTCAGCACGGGTGAGACGGCGTCCCGTGGCACACGCGTCGCGCAGAATCCCGGCATACCCCGCCAGATGACTCCCCGGTGTCTCCCGGTCCGCCACGTCTTCCCCCGATCCCGATCCGCATGTGCACGCGCCCTTGACGCGACGACCAGGGTGACACGGGCGCAAGGGCAACTACGGGCGCGGGCATCACTCACGGGCCGCTCGCAGGGGTCATGCTGCCTGAAGGGCCGCCGCGCCGAAGGACACGTTGAAACGGTCGCACCAGATGGTGACGCTGGTGTAGTCGGCGAGGTTCACGTCGGCTGGGATCTCGTAGTTCTGGTCGCCCTTGTTGCCCTTGAGCTTGCCGAGGCTGACGTACTTGCCGTCGTCGAAGACGTCCCAGCCGTCCTTGCCCTCCTTCACGGGGGCGTCGGTGAGCCAGACGCGCAGGTCCGGGCCGTTGCTGGTGTCGAGGTTCTCCAGCCGCAGGGTGCGGGAGCCGTCGGGGAGCCGGATGAGCTTCACGGTGCCCGTGGTGGCGTGCTCGTGGCTGATCAGGGAGCCCTGGGCGAGCGTCTGCGGTCCGGCAGGAGCGGACGGGGCTGCGGTTGCGGCTGTCGTGGGCGAGGAGGTGGGAGCCGGGGCGGCGGCAGTCGGCAGCGCGTCGTTGACGGTGTCGTCCTGCCAGAGCTTCCACGGCTGGAACCAGTACAGCCCGACGGCCAGCACCACCAGGGCCGTGACCAGCCCGCCGATGGCCAGCCCTGTGCGCCGCTTCCTGTCCTGCACTGCCGCTCCTTCACCGTCACACGATTCTGCCTTCGCCCGTATTCAACGGGGTGGGCGCAGGGGTCGGCCAGACCTGGCGGATGACGGTTCCCTTACGGCCTCAACGCCGCCGGGCGGCACTCCACACCGCGGCAGCGGTCGCCAGGGCCAGCGCGCCAAGGCCGAGCAGCGGCAGGCCTGGGCTGTCGGGCAGCACGTACATCACCGCGCCGGCCGCCGTCAGGATCACGCCGAAGGCGAAGAGGGGGGACGCGGGGCCGGACCGGGCAGGTCGGGGCATGCGAAGGGCTCCTGGCAGGAAGGGCAGTAGCCCCAGGCTCTCACGGCTGCGGAGCGGGGTACAGGTCCCGCCCCCGCGCGGACCGCGAGGCTCCTTGTCGCCGCCGTGCGCCGCTCCCGGAGTCAGACCCTGGGTGTACGGTCATGCCCGCGCCCGAGCAGTTCCGCCAGGCCCCGCCGGGTGGCGGCGAGGACGACGCGGTCCTCCGGGCGCAGGACGTAGCCGGGGTGCAGCTGCCACACCAGTCCGGGCCGCTGCCCGCTGCCGTCCGCGAGCGCGGTCGCGAGGTCGGGGCGCCGGTCCTGGGGGGCCGCGGTGTCCAGCGCGATCACCCGCCACGCCCCCGGCCGGAAGGATTCGGCGATGGTCCGGCCCTCCAGCTGCGGGTGCCCGGCCACCTCGACGGCGGCGAAGAGCAGGACCCGGCGCTCCACCGGTATCGCACCGAGGATTTGCCGGCCCATCATCGCGCCGGCGAACGCGGGCGCGGCGAGGTGGGTGACGCTGCGGCTGCGGGTGAGGGCCGCCGGGTGGGCGGCGCGCAGCGTGCGGTAGACGGCGGTGGCGAAGTCGTCCTCGTACAGCCGCAGCACGACCCTGAGATCCGGCTTGACCGCACGGGCGTACAGGGCCGC
This sequence comes from Streptomyces sp. NPDC051183, assembly GCF_040682455.1. Lineage (NCBI taxonomy): Bacteria > Bacillati > Actinomycetota > Actinomycetes > Kitasatosporales > Streptomycetaceae > Streptomyces > Streptomyces sp. NPDC051183. The sequence goes on along the minus strand of NZ_JBFBBA010000024.1, from coordinate 80,656 downwards.
CTCCAGGTTGGTGGTGTCCGAGCTGGTCAGGGCGAGCAGCGTGCGCGCCCGGTGGACGCGGGCGGCCTCCAGTACACCTTCCTCGGTGACGTCCCCGAGCACAACGGGCACGCGCAGGCGGCGGGCCAGGGCGAGGCCGCGGGCCTCGGGGTCAGACTCCACGCAGACCACGGGGATCTCCAGCTCTCGCAGCCGCGCCAGCACCCGGGCCCCGATCTTTCCCACCCCGAGCAGCACCACGTGCCCCGACAGACCGCGCGGCGGGCGGCGCAGGACCGTCGCCGTACGGAACGCGCCGAGCCCCTCCAGCGCGGCCGCGACCAGCACGGGCAGCAGGAGCAGGCCGACGAACCCGGACAGGATCTGGAGCGTTTGGCGCTCGGCGGGCTCCCCCACCGCCGGGTCGTTGATCGCGAAGATGTCGAGCAGGGTGATGTACGCGGCGTGCAGCGGATGGTCCCCGGTGGTCACCCAGGACGCCACCGCGAGCGCCGCCACCGCCCCGACGACACCGGCCAGCGACCAGCGCAGCCGCCGCGAGAACAGGGACGCCACCGGCAGCGACGCCGCGGCCAGCCGGGTACCCGAGGGCGTGGGCGCGGCGTGGGAGACCGCCTCCAGAGCCACGATCCCGCGTCCGGTCGCGGCGGCCACCGCCCGGTCGTCGGGAAGCAGTTGGGGACCCCTGTCGCCGCTGAGCTCGGCCCCCTCGCTGCCCGCCGGATCGCTGGACGTCGCCGACAGCAGCGCCAGCGTGCACAGCCCCGGATCGGCCACCTCGCCCCGCCCCGGAGGGGTACGCTCCACCGCCCGCAGCAGCAGGCCGTCCGCCTGCACCACCTTGCTGGTCCCGGCCACGGCACTGGCAGCCAGAGCAGGGGCCGCCGTATCGGCGTCCGAGAGCACGGTCGTCGACGAGTCCAGCTCGCGCAGGTCGATCCCCGGCTCGGCGACGATCGCCGCCTGGTCGAGGAGCTCCTCCAGGTGCTGGCCGAGCTTCCGGTTGTACAGCCGGATCACCAGCCGCAGCCGCGGATTGAGCCGCCGGGCCACCAGTGCGGCCCGTACGTTCGTGTCGTCGTCCTCGTACACGAGCGCCAGCGCGGCGGCCCCGGACACCCCCGCAGCGGCCAGCACCTCCTCGTCAGGCTCCACCGCCTCCAGGATCCGCAGCTCACGCACGCCCTGCCGCTGCCCTTCGGCCACCCGGGACCTGGCGACCGGTACCCGTCCGAGCAGGCCGAGCCCACGCCCGGCACGCCGGCCCACGGTCAGCTGCGGCTCCCGGGTGGCCGGCACCACGAGCGTCACCCGCTCCCGGTACACCTCCTGAAGCTCGGCGGCCAGCCGCCGGGCCAAGCCGTCATCACCACAGACGACCATCCGGCCCGCTGCATCAGGGAGTTGAGACTGCACGGAATTCTGCACGGCCCCAGGATGCCTTGCCGTGGTCATGACGCTGCCCCGATCTCCGCAGGGACCGCCGGGGACGGCACGCACCATGACAGCCAAAGATTGATGGCCTCGCCCTTCCCGAGAGCCCCGTGGTCTCGGATCTCCTTCTCTGCTCCTTGGCCACGCATCGCTTGCGCCCGCAACGCCCGCCCGCAGGCGCCACGGCCGGACCTCAGAAATACCGGTTCCGCCGGGGTCGAGGAACGCCTGTCCCGCCGCATCCCGCGCACGTGCCCCAGCCGTGCCCTTCAGGGCGGTAAACAACGGTCACCACGGGTGCCGGGAGCACCCCGCCAGAAGCCCCCCTACACAGGGAAACCGCAGGTCACACACCATGCGACTGGTCCAGGCGGCAGTGATTCCCAAGCTTATAGCGCGGGTTCGATTCCCGTCATCCGCTCTTGAACGAAGGCCCAGGTCAGAGACCTGGGCCTTCGTCGTTGTCTAGACCGATTCGGGAGCCGCGCACCACCTGCGCACCACCTTTCCTGCTCGCTTGGACGGGGAAAGCGGGCTCATGGCTCACCGTCTCGATTTGACCTTCCTCACGACACGGCAGGCGACAGGAACACAAACATGGCCTGGCCATCTGCTCGGGCATCATCGTCCCGCAGTTGATGCCAGGCAGCGTGGTACGGATCGTGCAGGGCAGCGGCCAGAGCGAGCTTCTTTCGGTCGCCCTTGTCGAGTTGGGATTTGAGTTCCAGTGGGTTGCCGGGCAGTGAAAGCAGGAAGGCCAGGTCGCGGTAGTGGCGGTCCGGCGGAGCGGTCTTGATGCTCACTGCGGCCGCCTTGGCCACGATCGCCCCCAGTAGGCTGGGACGGCGAATATGGCCGGTACGCGGTCCCAGTTGGACCCGTACCGCCTGGGTCCGCTGCGCGGCCTGACGGCCTCCGGGCACTTCCAGCGGGCGGCCAGGCGGAGTTGTCGTGAGGTCTGCCCGGGGCCCGAGATTGTCGGGAGCCAGGAGATCCACCACGAGTCGGCCCGGCTCTTCACCCCGGTGGTACCGATGGAGCAGGTTGCCCTGCGGAGACATGCCGGCGGGGACGAAGCCGAGCCGCTCCAGCGCGGCTACCAAGCGGCGCAGGCTCTGCTGGTCGGACTGCACGTCGGCCAGCACATCCAGGTCCGCACTGGCCGCCGGCGGGGTCCGTCCGTGCTCCAGCCCATGCAGGAGCACCATCTGCCCGCCAATGAGCGACCAGGCACTCGGCACCTGCTCCGACAGATCGAGCAACACGGTCCACAACTCCGACAGCGGGCCGGTGAACAGGTCGGACCCCAGCCGGACGTGAGGTACGGCAGCGGTCACGATCGTCGACCCCCAGGTTGCGGGTAATGGGCCAGGAGCGGGCGCAGAAGCCCAACCGCGGCCGCGTTTGCGCGATCCTCATAAATGTCGAGCAGGTCGGCAGCCACCACGGAGGAAGGCGCGGCACCTTTTTGCGTGAACGATGTAAGGAAAGGCCACGCGTCAGCAGGAGGAATGCGAACCACCAAGTTGCCCCGGTCGTGATCACGGACCATGCCGAACGCCGCCTCCAGCTCGCCCACGCTGTCGGGAAGCGCATAGACCTCGGCCCGCCCTGGCGCCACATAGTCGGCACCCACATCCCCGGTGGCACTCACGCCGGCCCGCACCACGTCCGGGTGAGCCAGGATTGCCTGCAGCATGCCCGAGTGCACCCGGTACCGGCGCGTTTCCGCCCGCGCCTCAAGGAGTTCCCGCAGGCGCACGACAGGCAGCTGGTCGTGGACGGCCAAATTGCGCAGCCGCGCCACAAGACGGGACTTCTCCGCATCGGACAGCCCCGTGGGGACCTGGCCTGCCAGCACCGCCAGGAGACCCCATGCGTTGCGGGCCGACATCGGACGCCCAGGGCGGGCGCCGCGCTCCCTGCGGTCCCGGACAGCAGCCCCATCGACGAGCCAACGCCCGCCGACCCTCCGCCCCAGGAGTCTCCCATCACGCAGCAACTGACGAATGCGTGAATCGTCGACATCCAGGGCTACAGCCGCTTCATGCACCGACAGCAGGTCCATAGCGCCTCCTCCTTTCGCCTTCCATCCCGAGATCGGGAGGGAAGACGCAATAATCATCCACCGACGCCTCGCCTTGCGTCAAATCTCCCGAGCTCAGGAGATAACCCGCAATCCAGCGATGCGCAGCGAGGTCAGGCGACCGCGCACCGAGCCGATCACGCAGATCGCCAACCCTCGACGTCAGAACGAACACCACTTACACACGCAACACCACTCATGTGCAGGTGGGTGAGACCGCCAAAGACGCGCCCGGCGGCGCCTCGCCCGGACGCGGGCCGGCGACGTGCCCTGAGCCTGCCCTTCACGGCGGTCAACAGAGGTCACCACGGGTGTCGGAAGTACGTACCGCCCGAGCCAGCGCGGGTTCGATTCCCGTCATCCGCTCCATGACAAAGCCCCAGGTCAACGACCTGGGGCTTGTTCATTGTCTATACCTTTTCGGGCGTCGCGCACGACCTGTGCACCAAAGCACGCCCGCGTCACCTCGCGCGGTGCCCAAGGTGACGCGTCAGAAGGTCCGCGAAGCGCGGCAAGCCGGCTTTCACAAGTCGGGCGACGGCGTCGTCGATCGTGACTGGCGGGTTGCGCTTCTCTTCGGCGAGCCGGACCACCGTCTCCACCGCCTCATGCGGCAACTCGCCGTACAGCTCACACAGATACGAGTCCGGGTCGATCACCCGTACTCCGCGCTCAGCCAAGTCGCTTGCGGGGAAGTCGGCGAGGTTCCATGTGATCAACACGTCGGCCCCGGCGGCATGGACTTCGAGACCGTGCCGGAACTCCAGCTCCAAGAAGCGCACCTGGCTGTAACCGCCACCCGACAGCCGCCGGTCGTCCCGGAGCAGTGGATGTCCGACCGCATCGCCGGCCTGTGAGAGGGGCGGCCACCCGACGCGCGCCACCGCCGCCACCGGCGTTCAATGGAAACATGTGGTACGGACACAGGCGCGGGGGGGTTGCCATGGCCGTCGGGCTCGTCCTGGCGGCCGGGGCGGCCGGTACCGCCGCAGGACTTCCCGTAGCGTCGGCCGCCGAGACACCGAGTCCCTCCACGGCGGGCGAGATCGACGACCAGAGCGTCGCCAAGGCGATCGACCGGCTCGACGCCCAGGTCAAGGACGTCATGGACCGTACCGGGATCCCCGGTGTCGCGGTCGCCGTGGTGCACGGCGACGACGTGGTCTACCTCAAGGGCTTCGGCGTGCGCAGCACCGAGCAGAGCGGGCGGATCGGCCCGGACACGGTCTTCCAGATCGCTTCGGTCTCCAAGCCCGTCTCCGCCACGGTCCTCGCCCAGGTGCTCGGCGCGGCCGGCTGGGACAAGCCGCTGACCGGGATCGGGCTCAAGGACCCCTGGGTCAGCGAACACGTCACCGCTGCGGACCTGTTCTCGCACCGTTCGGGCCTGCCGGACCACGCCGGCGACATGCTGGAGGACCTCGGCTTCGACCAGTCGTACATCCTGTCCCACTTGAAGTACGAGCCGCTGTCGCCGTTCCGGGCCAGCTACGCCTACACCAACTTCGGCCTCACCGCCGCAGCCGAGGCCGTCGCGCGGGACAAGGGCGCGTCCTGGGCCGAGCTCGCCGCCGACACGCTCTACAAGCCGGCCGGCATGACACGCACCAGCAACCTGTTCAGCGACTACGAGCACGCCGCCGACCGAGCCCTGACCCACGTCAAGCAAAGCGACGGTAGTTGGAAGCCACAGTTCGTCCGGCAGCCGGACCTGCAGTCGCCGGCCGGCGGGGTGAGTTCCACCGCCCGCGACATGGCCCGCTTCGTGCGCCTGCAGCTGGGTGGCGGCGAGCTGGACGGCAAGCGCATCATCAACGCCGAGGGCCTGGCGACCACGTACCTCCCGCACGCGATCGCCCAGCCGCCCGCCACCCCGGACGCCTCCCCCGGCTTCTACGGCCTGGGCTGGAACGTCAGGTACGACGACCAGGGCCGCCTGCGGCTGAGCCACTCCGGCGCCTTCGAACTGGGCACCAACAGCTCCGTGGTGATGCTGCCGGCCGAGAAGCTGGGCGTCGTGGTGCTCACCAACGCGGCTCCGATCGGCGCGGCCGACACCGTGGCCATCAACTTCCTCGACACCGTCGAACACGGCGCGCCCACCCGCGACTGGCTGCCGGTGGTGGCGAAGGCGTACGACGAGCAACTGAACACCGGCAAATCGAAGACGGACTACGGCAAGCCGCCGGCCGACGCCAAGCCCGCCCGTACCGACGACGCGTACACCGGCACCTACGACAACCCGTACTACGGCCGGCTGACGGTCGCCAAGACGGCTGACGGCGGCCTGACCCTCAAGCTCGGCCCGAAGGCGATGGACTTCCCGCTCACCCACTACGACGGCGACGTCTTCAGCCTCCGGACCACCGGCGAGATGGCGGTGGGCCTGACCGGGGTGACCTTCAAGAACGACACGGTCCGCGTCGAGTACCTGGACTACAGCGGGCTCGGCACCTTCACCCGCGCCTCCTGACCGGGCAGCCGCCCGGTCGGCCCGCCTCAACGACGGCAGCAATTCTGATGCGGCTGATCTCGCCGTCGATGTCCCGGGCCTCGCCAAGGTCGGTGACCTCTCCGGCGCGAGCGGGCATCTCCACACTTCGGCACGGTTCCGCGCATTCGCCAGCCTGAAGACGGCGGCCCCCCCACCACACCAAGGGCGCCAGTTGCCGGCCCGGTAGCGAGAGCCCGCCCGCCACGCGGGGAGCCGACCGCCGGGTCGGGCGCCGGGGCCGGGCAGGAGTTGCCCCGGCCGCAGTCCTCGGTGGTCTGCCCGATCACGTGACCGGCGCCGATCACCCAGCCCTCGCTGTTCATCGGCGGCGCACTGGACGGCACCGTCATGATGCAGGGCGAGGTCATCAAGGCGTTCGAGCACACGATGCCGAATATCCACACCACCCACATCCTCGACGGCGCAGGCCACTGGCTCCAGCAGGAACGCCCCGAAGAGATCAGCAAGCTGCTGACCGAGTGGCTCGCGGCCATCGACGGCTGACCCTTGCCACCACCAGCACGGCCCCGGGACACCACCGAGCCCCGGGGCGGTGCCGCTCCGTCCGCCCCGATCCGAAGGGACACCCACCCGGCGACCGCGGTCGCCGGGCGACTGCCATGACCCCGATACGGCCGAAGATCACCGACGAGCACCGGCGACACCTGCTCACCACCCGGCACCTGCTCACCCCCGCGACCCGCGCAGCCACCCCCGAGCAGGCCGTCGACGCCGTGCTCGCCCTGCACGCCACGGACCCGGCCAGCGTCCACCTCAGCCTCGCCGCCCGCCTGGCCGCCCCGTCCCTCGCCGAGGCCGAACGGGCCCTCTACACCGACCGCACCCTGGTGCGGATGCTGTGCATGCGCCGCACCATGTTCGTCGTCCCCCGCCACCTGGCACCCGTCGTCGACGCCTCCACCGCACGCACCGTCGCGGCCCGCGAACGCAGAGACCTCCTCAAGGTCCTGAACGCACAGCTCGGCCATGACGCGCGCTGGCTGAGGGCCGCCGAGCAGGCCGTCCTGGCCGCGCTCGCCGAGCGCGGTGAGGCGTCCGCGACCCAGCTCGCCGACGCCGTACCGCAGCTGCGCGAGCGGACCGTCGTCGCAGCCGGCAAACCGTACGAGTCCAGGCCGCGTCTGACCAGCCGGGTCCTGTCCGTCCTCGCCGCCGAAGGCCGCATCCGCCGCGGCCGCCCCCTGGGCACCTGGGCCTCCTCCCAGTTCCGCTGGACCATCGCCGAACCCCACCCCGAACTCCCGGCCGACCAGGCCCGCGCCGAACTCGCCACCGCCTACCTTCAGGCATTCGGCCCCGCCACCACCGAAGACCTCAAGTGGTGGACCGGCTGGCCCCTGACCGACACCCGTACGGCCCTCGCTGCCACAGCCGCCGTCGACGTCGACCTGACCAGCGGCCCCGGACACGCCCGGCCTGCTGTTGTCTATGCAGCGATCCAAGATCAGCTCTTTCGAGCGGCTCCCTTAACATCAAGTCTGCATTGTGGTTTATTGGCGTGGGGTACACACTCCTCCCATGACCGACAAGCTCCGCACCCGAGCCCCGCAGGCCGCTCTCACGGACGCGCAGAAGCACGAACTGGACCGGGCGAAGAAAGCCGCCGACGCCGCCGCCGCGCACTTCCGTGAGACCGCGGGGCGTATCGCCGTGGACCTCGGCCGCGGCGGAGCGCCGGCCGTCGCCAGGCACATGGAGTGGACACCCCAGTACGCATCCACCCTCGCCGCCGCCTACAAGGCCAAGCAGGCCGCCCAGGCCACCGAGACCGAGGAGGTGGCGGCATGACGACCGCCTACAGGCCGTCCGGCATCCCGCCCATGCCCGAGCGGAACACGAAGGCGTTGCGCGCCGCGATCGCCGAGCACACACCGCAGCTCCTCGCCGACTTCGACACCCACTGGAAGTGGGCCATCGGCGACGCGCACGACATCGCCCCGGTACCGGCGTTCCTCGCCCAGTGGTGGGCCGAGTTCGCCATCGCCCGCGATCCCGCGCTCGACCGGCACATCCACGACCTGGAAAACCGGGCAGCCGACGCAACGACGAATGCCGAAGCCACGCAGCTACTCACGCAGGCCGCGCACCTTCGGCGCGAGGCCGGGAAGGCGGAGCCCGGCCAGTGAGCGACTTCATGGGGCCGCCCTGGCAGATGGACTGGGTCGATACGGCCCGGACCACCCGCGACTCCCTGCCCAAGCCGGTACGCGACCTGATCGACGGCATCCGAGCCGAACTGGTCACCGCCGAGGACCCTTATTTCGCCTTCCGGGCCTGGCCCGGCACCCCTCAACGCTCCCGCCGGGTGGCGCGGCCGCGTGAGTGACTGGACCCGGGAGTACGAACCCGGCACGGTATGGGTTGTCGGCGACATGCTGAAGGAGCACCGCGACCAGGTGGAGGCCCTCGCCCAACGCATCGCCGACGCCGTAGGCGTCCGCCGCATCGGGCAGCCTTTCGACATCACCGAAAGCCACTCCACGACAAAGCCCCAGGTCAGCGACCTGGGGCTGGTTTGTCGTCCAGACCTCTCATGGTGTGCGTGCCATTCGCGTGTCATAACTCCCCCATCGGGAAGTCGGATTGCTGCCACACCACCGCGCCGCGTCCGCACCGCCCTCCGCTCACACGGCGCCCGCGCCTCCTAGGCGCCCGCCGATCGCAGTCGGCGGCGCCCGTGGGCTCGGGCGCTTGCAGCGGTCGGCTGCTACGGCGCGATCTCGAACTGAGGCGGTTGGAGCCCTGCGAGGCACTTGGTGTCCGGGTCTTCCGGGCGGGCGAAGAAGGAAGTGGTGATCGTCTGCGCGCACCGCGAGTCGGCGAAGACGACGTGGGCGACGTAGGGGACCGTGACGACGTGGGAGCGGCTCAGCGTGCGGGCGACATACGGCCCGCTGCTCGGCGCGGTCTGGGCGTCGAATCCGCCGGACAGGGCGAGCGTCGGGATGTCGCTGTACGTCACGTCCCGGATCGAGCGCGGCGCCGGGGGGATGTCCCAGGCACGGCAGTCGTCGTGCAGCCAGGCGAGCAGCGGGGCATTGGCCAGCACAGAGTCGGGAAACGTCGGGAACAGCCGCCTGCCTGCCCGGAGCACGTCGGCCTCACTCTCGTACGGTGTCCACTGGCTGCAGAAGAGGCCGAAGGTGAGACCGTGGGAGACCCTCCCGATGGCCTGCGGGCTGAACTTTCCGCCCGCCCACTGCTCGGCGATCCGCTGCGGGTTGCCGTGGGCCAGTTCGTCGATGGAGCGGGGCACCCCGGCCGCGAGGTGGCTGGCGAAGGTCAGCCAGGTCACCAGGACTCCGCCGTCCAGTACGACCTTCACCGGCTCGGGCTGGCCCGGGACCGTGACGGTGGTGGTGACCGGACGGGCTTCGAGCTCACTGACGAGGCGCTCGAAGGTAGCCTTGAGGTTCGGATAGCGGGTGTTGCAGGCGGGCTGGTCCGCGCAGGCCTTGAAGATGCCGTCGAAGCCCTCGCGCGCGGCTTTCCAGGTCACCGCCCCGCCTCCCAGGGAGGGCGGCAGGATGCCGTCGATGCCGACCGACCGGAGGCCCTTCGGCTGCAGGCGCATGTACTGGAGGGCCAGGTCGGTGCCGTAGGAGATGCCGAACAGGTTCCACTGCTTGACGCCGAGTGTCTTGCGCAGGCCGTCGTAGTCGGCGACGCTCTCGGTGTCGTTGTAGGCGCTGAGGTCGGCCCCGCGGCTCACCAGCTCGTCGCGGCACTTCCGCGTCTCCTCTACGTGCAGACGCCCGGTGGACGGCGCACCGAAGACGAGGTCCAGGGCGCGCACGTTGAACAGGTCGACGTTCGGGCAGGTGAGCTGCGGGTCGGCCGAGTACGTGCCGCGCTGGGACATGAAGATCACGTCCCGGTCGCGGTTCAGGCCGCCGGCGAGCGCCATCGGGATCTCGGAGACCGCGTCGTCGCCGGGCCCGCCGGCGAGCCACACGATCGGGTCGGGCGCCGGTCTGCTCGTGACCGCGGGGATGATCGCGACGGCGAGGGTGATCTTCTTTCCCTTGTCTTTGTGCCGCGAGCGCTTCTCGGGGACGGTGAGCGTTCCGCAGCGGGCGCGCTCCAGGTCGGGCATCGGGTCCGCCGTCCTCGGGCAGGGGCCCGGCTCGTAGCGGGCGTCGCCCACCTTGCGGGCGACCGTGCCGAGGGGGTCTGCGCCGGTCCCGGCTCGTGCGGGTACCGCCGCGAGACCGAGGGCGAGGGCGGTGGCCGTGACCCCGGCAAGCGTGGCCGGGAGTCCGCGCGAGGCGCCTCGGTGCCGGGGCGGGTTGAAAGACATCACTGGCGCTCCAGGTCGGGGATGACCGTGAACGGTTTCGGTTCGAGTCCTGCCACGCACCCGGTGTCGGGGGCGGTTGGAAGCGCGAGGAACGAAGCCAGGACGCTTTGGGCGCACGGCGACTGCAGGATCACCCCGTGGCCGATCCCGGGAATCTGCACGGCGGTCGAGCGGGGCAGCGTGCGGCCCGTGAACTGCCCCCAGCTCGCCCCGGTCTTCATGTCGAACGTCCCGGAGACGATGAGCGTCGGCACCTTGCTGTGCGTGGCCACGCGCGTGAGGGCGGTGCGGTCCGGGACGTCCCAGGCGCGGCAGATGTCGTGCTGGAAGTTCAGCTGCGGCGGCTGGGCCAGCACCGTGTCCGGCCATCCGGGGAAGGCCCGGCGTCCGGCCTTCAGCACGTCGCGCTCCGAGAAGCCCGGCACCCACTCGGCGCAGGCCACCGAGTTCGTCAACCCGTGGGCGAACACTCCGATGACGGGCGTCGCGCTGCCGGCGCGGGCGCGAGCGAGGCGGTCCGGGTTTCCCTCGGCGAGTTCGTAGAGCGCCGCGGGGAAGTCGACGGCGGCCAGGGCGCCTCCGTCGGTGACCAGCACGTTGAACAGCGTGCCCCCGTCGAGGACCACCTTCACGGGGTCCGCTCCCCCCGGCCGCTCCACCGTCACCGTCAGGGGGTTCGCCTCAAGCCGCCGGACCTGCTCCGTCAGCGTGCCCGGGAGGTCGGGGTAGCGGCGCTTGCATTCGGGCTGTGCCGCGCACGCGTCGAAGATCGCTTCGATCCCCTCCCGGGCGCTGTCCCAGGCCCAGGGCAGGCTCACGATCTGCGGAGGTACGACCGAGTCGAGCGTCACCGTGCGGATGCCCTTGGGGTGCAGGCGCAGGTAGGTGAGGGCCAGCTCGGTGCCGTAGGAGTATCCGTAGACGTTCCACCGGTGGATTCCCAGGGCCTGGCGCAGGGCGGCGAAGTCCGCGGCGTTCTCGATGGTGTTGTAGGCGCTCAGGTCGATGCCTTCGGCCGCCAGACGGTCCCGGCACTCCTTGGCGGCACGCACCTGGAGCCGCCCGGTCGAGGGCGCGTCCCAGGGCAGCCCCACGGCGTCCGCGTTGAACCGGTCGATCTCCGGGCAGGCGAGGCTCGGCTGTGAGTGGAGCGTGCCGCGCTGGTTCATGATGATCAGTTCACGATGCCGGTTCACGCCGGCGTCGAGCAGGTACGGGATGGCCCCGAACGCGTTGTCGCCGGGCCCCCCGTCCATGAAGACCACCGGGTCCTCGGTCGGCTTCGCCGTCGTGGCCGGAATGATGGCAACAGGCAGCTTGATGGTCCGTCCGCCGTGGTGAGCCCGGTTCTCGGGCACCTCCAGGAACCCGCACCGTCCGGGGATCGGCTCAGGCGCCGCCGGGCAGGGACCGGGCACGAACCGCGCCGGCTCTCCCGGGCGGGGCCCGGTGAGGGGGAGGGCCGCGGCACTGCCCGCTGTCGGGCCGACTACGCCGAGGAACGCCAGACCGGCCGCGGCGAGCGCCGCCCCGGTGGGTGACCGCCGGAGGCCTCGCGGTGCGTACCAGCGCTGCGCCCTCCTCCGTACGGACCTGCCGCTCTCGCGAGCGAACGGTGGGCGGCCCGTTCTGATGCCGTGTTTCGCCATGTGATCCCGTCTCTCTGACCGCCTCGGCGTGCCGAGGCTGACGACGATGCTGGGCGGCTCCGCCGGTCCCCGTACGCTTCAGGCGGCGGCGACCGCGTAGGCCAGTCTTTGTTCGTGGTCAGACGCCTGCCACTCGTGAGCGCCACTCGGAGCAGCCCTCGTCTCCTGCTCACGAGCCCGTCCCCGTGCGACTGTGGTGCACCGTCAGCCGAGGCTCGCCTCCCGTCCTTGTGCGCTCCCACCGGCCACCCGGTAACGTTGATTACGTACGTGCCGGTGGCGGAGCACAGCTTCTGTCATCGGGATTCGGGCCACGGGGAGGCTGAGACCCTCCCGTCCTGGCGGCCCACGGCAGACGCCGACCGGCACCAGCGTCACGCTTCCCGCGGCGCTGCCGAATCGACGGTGTGCAGCGCGTCGCGGGCCTCGGGTGGGAACCGTTCACCATCACCCCGAAGTGACCGGGAGAACCAGATGACACGCCCGCACATTCCCCGGCTGCGCGCCAGGTCGGTCGCGGCGGCAACCGGAATCCTTGTCACCGGCCTCCTCGCCGCGCCCGCGAGTGCGCACGGGGAGACGCCCGGAGGAGCGAGCGGCACAGTCGCCCGCACCGTGGGCGACGCCCGCTACGAGCCGGGCCCCTGCCCGAGGACGCCGGAGCCGATCCCCGAGCTGGAGAACGCCCGGTGCGGCACGCTCACCGTGCCCGAGAACCGCGCCGAGGCGGACAGCCGGGAGATCACCCTGGGTGTCGCGATCGTGCCGGCGGTCGCGGACGATCCGAAACCCGATCCGACCGTGATGCTCGTCGGCGGGCCCGGCAACGACGCCGTCAGCCAGGCGAAGATGGCCGTCGACGGCGGCCTGAACCGCGACCGGGACGTGGTCCTCATGTCCCAGCGGGGCACCTACTCTGCCCAACCGGAGCTCACCTGCCGCAATATCGACGAGTTCGAGGCACGAGCCGTCGGCCTCGTCTACAACGCTCCGTCCACCGCGCGCGAGCACCTCGCGGCCATCAAGAGCTGCCGCGACCAACTGGTAGGCCGCGCCGACCTCAGCGCCTACAACGACATCGAGAGCGCATCCGACTACGCCGACCTGCGCCGCGCACTGGACATCCCGCAATGGAACGTGTACGGCATCTCCTACGGCACCGACCTGGCGCTCCAGTACATGCGCGACCACCCGGAGGGGATCCGCTCTGTCGGCCTCGACGGCGTCCTGCCACCGTCCAAGGCAGGATTCGCGCTGGCCTGGAGCAGCGCCCGGCAAGGCATCGACGGCCTGTTCAAGGCCTGCGCGGAGCAGCAGGAATGCAACGACCGCTACCCGAACCTGTCGGCCACCTTCGAAAGAATGGTCCGTCAGCTCACCGCCAAGCCGGTCACCACCACCGTCACGACCCCCGGCAGCCCTGACCCGGTGAAGGTCGTCCTGGACGGCGGAGCGCTGATGAACTGGATGACCACCGCCACCCACATGGCTCCCGGCGTCCCCCGCTCCCTCGACGAACTGGCCCACGGCAACCCGCAGCGGGTCGCTGAGCAGTGGGCGGCCAGCAGGGTCACCCCGGAGATCTTCGGCCGGATCTCCCACGGCCTCGAGTACGGCGTGTTCTGCAGCGAGTGGGTGCCGTACGAGACAGAGGCGGAGTCCATGCGCGGTGCGGAGGCGGCCTTCCCCACCCTCCCCCGCTCGGTACTGGCCCAGGCCCCCCAACTCACCTTCATCCGCCAGGACTGCGCCGTCTGGGACATCCCCGCGGCCCCGCGTCAGGTCCGGGACGTCACCAGCAGTGACATCCCCACCCTCGTCATGTCGGGCGGAATCGACTCCCAGACCGGTGCCGAGAGCGGCACGTACGTGGCCCGCACCCTGCCCGGGGCCACCGTCGTCACCATCCCGTACAGCCCCCACGTCGTCCTCGCCACGTCGAAGTGCGCCCAATCCATCGCCGCCTCCTTCTTCACCACCCCGACTGCCCCGGACACCGGCTGCATCAAGGACGTAGAGCCCCCGAAATTCGAGATCGGCCCTTGATCCGACGTCGTACCAGGTAGAGGTCGTACCAGGTAGAGAGGGAAGGTGGTTCACGTGAATCGGTTGGCGTCTTTGTGCACCGCCGGGGCCGCCGTGGTCGCGGTTGCGCTGGCAGGCATCCCGAGCTCTCAGGCACACGCGGCCGGCGACGACCGCGAGAAGCGCAGCGCAGGAGTTCTCCAGGAACTGGTGCCTTCTTCGGACGGCCCGGGCTGTGCTGCGGCAGTCGGCAGCCGGGGCAACGTCGTCTGGGAGGCGGGGAGGGGGAAGGCAGACCTGGCGACCGGGCGAGCCATCACGCCGACGACGGTTTTCGACATGGCGTCCAATTCCAAACAGTTCACGGCAGACGCCATCCTTCTGCTGGCCGGGCGGAACCAACTCGCGCTGACCGACCCCCTGTCCAAGTACCTCGACGACCCGCCCGCCTGGGCGAGCGACGTCACGATGGGCGACCTGATGCACCACACCAGCGGCATCACCGACTACCAGGATCTGCTGGAGGCCAAGGGCATCGGACTGACGGATCCGGCCGGCCAGAAGGAAGCGATCGCGGCCATCCTCGCCTCGCAGCCGGAAACTCCCCCAGGGAAGAGCTTCTCCTACTCCAACTCCAACTACGTCCTCCTGGCGCATGTCGCGGAGAGGGTCACGGGCAAGCCGTTCCCGGCCTTCCTCCAACAGGAGTTCTTCGCCCCGCTTCGCCTGCGCATGACCCTGTCCCCGGCGGCGGACGTTCCCGGCAAGGCGAAGTCGTACGACGAGAAGGACGGCTCGTTCACCGTCAACTCCTCCCCTTGGAAGCAGTACGGAGACGGCTCCATCCAAACCACTCCTGGGGAGTTCGTCCGCTGGGCCGACAACTACCGCACTGGCCGTGTCGGTGGACCCGAGCTGCTCACCGGAGTCACGGAGGGAGCGGTGAGTGTGGGTGACGTCCTGCGCCCGCGCGGCATCGACGAAGGGTGGTACGGGGCCGGAATCCTCCTCCTCCCGGACAAGAGCCTGGTGCACCGCGGCGACTGGGAGCAATTCCACAGCACCTTCAAGGTGAGCCCTGACCGCAGTACGGCCGTCACCGTCGTGTGCAACACGGAAGCACCCGACAACTTCAGTGCGGCAAACCAGTTGCTGGACATCTGGACCACATGATGCGGAGGGGCATGCCGCTCCCGGACCAGCGCGCTGCCATGAGGCATCCAGACGCCCGGTTCCATCCGCGCCGGAGGCCGCGTCAGCGGCTGCGGGAGTTGCAGACGCGCATGGCCAGCGGCATGAAGACGGCTGCGATGCCCGCGGCCCAGATCAGCGACCACATGACGGACGAGCCGACCGGAGTGCTCGTGAAGGTGATCGGGAAGATGATCGTGAAGGCAAAGACCTGCACCTTCTCGCCGTCGCCCGCCAGCATGCCGATTCAGGACCGCGGTCCAGGAGGCGGCGGCGAAGGTCAGGAGCAGGGGCGTCGCGCCGAGGAAGCCGAGGGTGCTTCGGGTGAGCGTGAACCCGAGCAGGTGCCGAGGCCGATCAACAACAGCGTCGTACCGGCTTTCGAGGTCCTCGCGGGCGCCGCCCTGGGCATGCCGCTCCCCCGGCGCACCCTGGAGGAGTGGGAGCGGGCGCAGTCACCGGACGGCTCGTTCTACGGGATGCCGCTCGTGACGGGGATGCTGCATCTCGCCCTGACCCGGGCGGCCCCGGACCACCCGGTGACCCGACGGTGCCGCGAGGATCTGGGCGTCACCTGCCCGCCATCTGAATCGGCACTCACGCTGCGGTCTGCACTGGCGATCGCCGCCGACCATGTACGCATCGGTGCAATTGGTGCGACCCGGATTCTCCCCGCGGGCATTTTCGCAGGTCAAGGACTGTGCGCCAACCCCAAGTGCCGGGTGATTCCCACGCTTATAGCGCGGGTTCGATTCCCGTCATCCGCTCCACGACAAAGCCCCAGGCCAGCGACCTGGGGGCTTGTCTGTTGCCCAGATGTACCGAGGCCCGCGCGCCATTCGCGCGCCCCAACTGCCCTAACAGGTCGTCGGACTGAGGGCCCAGCCAGCCAGTTTCCGCAGGTCGGCGTCATGGGGGCGACGACTTCAAGAAGATCCCCTCGCGGGCGACCCATCCTCCTTGCACCCGTACGCGTGGGAACCATCTACGGCATGAACGGCCCAGAACTCGCTGGTGACGTCCAGGGCGAGCGCCTGGTCGGCATGGCCGCGAATCAGTACGTGGAGCGTGTCGAAGGCGCGCCGGGCGGTCAGCCGGAAGGCCTCCAGGAAGGGCTCCAGAGCGATCCCCTGCTCCGCCCCGAACTCCTCGCCCTCGGACCCCGCCGCCGAGTCCCGGACGCCAATCGTCCTGATCCACGGCGCCGGCTACAGCTCGGCGATGTGGTACCCCAACACCCCCGGGCTCAGCCTCGACCGCCCCGTCTACGCCCTGGACACCCCCGGCGACGCGGGCCGCAGCATCCACCGCGAACCCATGTGGCAGCCCGAGCGCGCCGCCCAGTGGATGGACGAGGCCCTCGATGCACTCGGCCTCGACCGGGTCCACCTCGTCGGCTCCTCATACGGCGGCTGGCTCGTGCTCAACCAGGCGCACCTGCGTCCCGGACGGCTCGCCTCGGTCACCGCCCTCGACCCCGGCGGCCTGGAGAAGGTGGGCCTGCGTTTCTTCGCCTGGGTCTTCGTCAGCCTGTTCGCCGCCCTCGCGCCGAAGGCGCTGCGACCGCGCCTCGCCGCCTGGCTCGATCAGCCGGTGCTCGCCATCCCCGAGATGCGCAAGTGGATCCAGCTCGGCGCCCGTGCATACCGGATCCGCCGCCCCGCACCGCTGCCGCTGGCCGAGGAGGAGCTGCGGTCCATCCGGACTCCCCTCTACCTGATCATGGGCAGGCACAGCTTGCTGGTACACCCCAAGCGGCAGCTGGAGCGCGTACCGCGCCTCGTCCCCGGAGCCCGCGCCGAGATCATCTACGCGACCGGGCACGGCCCGCAGATCGACCACCCGGACGTGGTCAACGCCCGGATGCTGTCCTTCATGGAGGACGTCGACTCCGTCGACGCTGCGGCGGTCGACGCGCAGGACTGCTGACGGGAGAAACTGCGCCGGGGCCGGCCACTCCGTGCCACAACCTGCCAGTAGGGGCGGTAAGCAGCGGCAAACACGAGGTCCGCAGAAGCAGCCGGAACAAGGAAACCGGCGTCCATTTTCGCTGGTCAGAGGCTGTGCACTCACCCAAGTGCCGGGTGATTCCCAAGCTTATGGCGCGGGTTCGATTCCCGTCATCCGCTCTTGCAAGAAGGCCCAGGTCACAGACCTGGGCCTTCGTCATTGTCTAGACCTGGTCAAGAGCCCCGCACCACTTGCGCACCACTTGGTCCCCGCGCGACCTGTTCGGCGGCCTTCTCGCGGGCCACTCGCACCATGTCGTACAGCCCGTCGGCGACCTCCTTCTGACGCTCACGATCCCGAACGTCCTACGCCGGAACGGTGCCCCCTTCTCCCCCACGAAGGCCCGTCGGGGGCCTTCTCCACGTACCACTCGACGTGGTGCCGCAGCTCCTCGCGGAGGAACTCAGGCAGAACGATGATCCGCTTCCCGCTTCCGACCGGCCCGACCTCGCGGAGCGGCTCCTGCCGCTCCGGCCAGCCGACCGCCGCCGCATGACCGCTGATCAGAAGGGGGTAGCAGGCTACGCGCTGGAAGCGCACATCCACTGCCTGGTGAGGTCGATAAGGTGACGAGATGTCTACGCTGCCGCGCATTCTCCTGCTGTCCGGAAGCCTACGGGCTGGTTCGTCCAACGAGGCGGTGCTGCGCACTGCGCAAGCAGTAGCCCCCTCGCAGGTGCGCACGGACATGTACAAGGGGCTGGCAACGCTTCCGCATTTCAACCCCGACCACGACACCGATCCGCTGCCCGCTCCCGTGGCGGAGCTACGGGCGGCGATCGGCGAGGCGGCCGCGGTGTTGATCTGCACTCCGGAGTACGCGGGCACTCTGCCCGGCTCGTTCAAGAACCTGCTCGACTGGACGGTCGGCGGCACCGAGATCTCCGACAAGCCCGTGGCCTGGGTGAACGCCGCCTCCCCCGGTCGTGGTCAGGGTGCGGAGGCCACGCTGCGCCTCGTACTCGGCTACACCGGAGCCGCCATCGTGGAATCGGCCTGCGCCAGGATTCCGGTGGCCTCTCAGACAGTCCGCGCGGACGGACTCATATCCGATCCGGGTGTGCGCGAGCAGATAGGCGAGGTGCTCGCCCTACTGGCACAGGCTCACGAACAAGTGGCGGATCTCGACCGGGCCTAGCGTCCATCACCGCGCACCCTGGCCTGCCGACCGTCAGCCGGCAACGGTGAACTGGCCCGTGCCCACCACCTTGAGGAGAGCGAGGCGTTCGGCGGTGTCGCTGCCGACGGGCGGGGTGTACAGGACCACACGCTGATCTCCCTCCGGGGCGAGCAGCACCTGGCAGTCCAACTCCACCGGGCCGATCAGCGGGTGCAGGACACGCATGCGCGAGGCCCGGCGTACGGAAACCTCGTGCAGCTCCCACAGGGCGGCGAACTCCTCGCCGGCCTCGTTCAGCCGTTGCACCAGGCGGGTCGCGGCCGGGTCGCCGGCGCGTCGGCCCACGGCCGCCCGCAGGTCGGCCACGTGGAGCCGGCTGTAGTACTCGTGCTCCTCCGGCGGGTACGCGGTGCGCTGGGACGGGTCGGCGAACCAGCGCCAGACCACGTTGCGGCCGTGCTCGGACACCGTGCACACGCCGCCCAGCAATGCCACGGCCATCGCGTTCTGTGCCAGGACGTCACCGAGATCGCTGATCACCTGCACCGGCGTGCCCTCCAGCTGGTCCAGCAGGTGCAGCAGTCCCGGGCTGACGTGGTCGCCCGAGGTGCGGGCTGCGGGCGGGCGGCGGCCGGCGAGGAGGTGGAGGTGGTCGCGTTCGTCGTCGGACAGGCGCAGGGCGCGGGCCAGGGCGGCGAGCATCTCCGGCGAGGGCTGCGGGCCGCGGGCCTGTTCGAGGCGGATGTAGTAGTCGGCGGACATGCCCGCGAGCTGGGCGACCTCCTCGCGGCGCAGGCCCGGCGTACGCCGCCGGGGGCCGACGGGCAGACCCGCGTCCTGGGGCCGGACCCGGTCGCGCGAGCGGCGCAAAAAGTCGGCGAGTGCCTCACGGTCGATCTTCATGCCGTCATCCTGCCGGACGGTCCGCGGACTCAACCAGGGACTGCCGATCCCAGGGTGCGGAGGGCTCTCCCGGCCGTTGCCGGACGGCGGCACTGTGGGTCTGGCCGGAGCACGAACGCCCCGGCCGACAACGGAGTTGAGGAGCAGTCCATGGCCACGGTCACCGTCAACGGCGCACAGGTCCACTACGAGAAGACCGGCTCGGGCCCCGCCCTCGTGCTGGTCCACGGCACCGGATCGGCTGGCGCCGCCGTCAACTGGGGCCAGACCACACCCCGGTTCACCCCGCATCACACGGTGATCACCCCCGACCTGTCCGGCACCGAGGCGACCGTCGACGACGGCGCCCCGCTGACCGCCGAGAGCCTCGCCGCCCAGGTCATCGCCGTCATAGAGGACGCGGCGGACGGGCCCGTCGACCTGCTGGGCTTCTCGATGGGCTCCACCGTCGCGGCCACCGTCGCCGCCCTCCGCCCCGACCTGGTGCGGCGCCTGATCCTGGTCGCCGGTTGGGCCCACACCGACAGCGACGAGTACCTGCGCAGCCTCTTCACCCTCTGGCAGGACCTCGGCCACTCCGACCCCGCCTCCTTCGGCCGCGCGGTGGCGATGACCGGCTTCAGCCGCGGTTTCCTCAACTCCATCGGCCGCGAGGCCTTCGAGGCCCTCATCCCCAACATTCCGCCCACCGCCGGCACCCTGCGCCACATCGCCTACGACCTCCGGGTGGACATCCGGCCCCTGCTGCCCCTCATCGAGGCCCCCACCCTCGTGATCGGAGGCACCCAGGACATCACCGTCCCGGTCGAGCACAGCCGCGCCCTCCACGCCGCGATCGCGGACAGCTCCTACGCCGAGATCGACGCGGGTCACGTCATGTTCTTCGAGCAAGAGGACGTCTTCACCAAGCTCGTCACCCAGTTCATCGAGGACCCCGCCACGACCGACGCGTGAGCGGAGACCGGCCCACAACACCCTCGCGTGTCTCGATCGGACTCGCCTACAACGATCCCGTCGAGAAGGGGGAGACGGCGAGGTGCAACGATGAACCGGCCGCCTGCGACCCGCGCCTGGACATCGACTTCACCCCGCTGCGCGGCGCCGACCTGGCGACCGGAGGCTTCTCACAGGCCGCGTGAGCTCCGTGTCCCGGCTTCCGCGCTGCGGCACAGCGGAACCCGGGGCCCAGGCCCTCCGCGCCCAGGAACGTTCGAAAGCCCGCGCCCTTCATGCCTCCACAGGATTCTGATCGTCCTGCGCCTGCGCCTGCGCCTGCGCCTGCGCCCAGGTGATCGCCCATTCGTCGAGCGGTCGGAGGGCCTGACCGAGTGCTGTCCCCAGCCGGGTGAGCTCGTGGCCATCGGCTGAAGGGGCGATGATCCCGCTTGAGGTGAGTTCGCGAAGCCGCTGGTAGAGGACGCTGGACGACAGCCCTTCGCACCGTGCCAGCAGCACGCGGGCTCCGAGCGGACCCGCACGCAGTTCCCAGAGAATGCGCAGCGCCCACCGACGGCCGAACAGGTCCATCGCGGCCATGAGGGGACGACCGGTCGTCGATCCACGAACCGGTCTTCCTGGGCGCGGTGTCGACACAACCCTCCTTGTGTTTCGTTATTCGAAACACAAGCATCCACCCCGGCGTTTCTGATTTCGAAACAAACTCGACGGGAGAGCCGATGTCGCGGATAGCCCTGCTGGAACCGCCGTGCACCGACCAGGCCGGCGCGCTGCTCGCGCGCATGATGCCCGGGGACGCCCCGCCGATCGGGCGTTCCACATGTTCGCCGGAAACCTCCCGATGGCCGGCGCCATACACGGGTCGCTACGAGTTGGGCAGCCGGCTGACGTCTCTGGACGGAGGTCGTCATGCATAGGCTTGTTGTCCTGTACTCCGAGCCCGCGGACCCTGACCACTTCCGCGACTACTACGTGACCAACCACCTTCCGCTGGTCAAGAATTGGCCCGGCCCGCTTGCGTGGCGCTACAGCTTCGACGTGGCGGCGGCCGAGGGAGAAGCGCCGTATTTCGCGGTCTTCGAAGCCGACTTCGCTGACGCCATCGCCATGGATGCGGGGCTGAAGTCGCCACACGGCCAGCGGCTGGCCGCCGATGTCGCCAACTACGCCACCGGCGGTGCGGTCATCATCCACTACCCGGTACAGGACGGCACCGGCTGAGGCAGGCCGGGATGCTCCGGGACGCGTTCGGTCGGCCGCTTGAGGCCAGGTCCGGCTAGCGGCGGACGCCGTTGGCGGTTGCCGGTTCGTTGAGCGTCAAAGGTGGGCTGATGTCCTGGCCGGATGTCACGGTGGTTGATGCGTCCGTGCGGCGCGACGGCCGGGGGCGGTAGCCCCACGGCCATCACTGACGACGACCCGGCGGCGACGCGCGCACCGCTCACGGAAGTGCGGCGGAAGTACGTCGGGCCGTACCTGCCGATCGGTGGGTACGGCCCGCATCCGGAACGGTTGCGGCAGCAGTTCGGGGGTGATCCGGCGCTTCCGGGCCCGCGGGCCGTGGCAGCCCAGCGTGGCGCCGTAGAAGACCATCCTGCGGGGCATGGCCCGCGAGGCGACCCGGCCAGCCGGCCCGCACCCGCAGCCCCCAGGGAGAACGCCCCTCATGCACGCGACCTCCGGCACCACCTCTGATGAGGCATCGCTCCAGAAGGTGCCGGTGGAAGCGACCGGCTCGTCGTACTGGCTCGTCACCGGCCACGACCACGTCCGGGCCGCGCTCGTCGACAGCCGGCTGACCGTGGACAGGTCGTACTCCGGAACCGGTTACAGCGGCTTCCGGCTGCCGCAACCGCTCGACGGCAATCTCCTGGGCCGCGACGGAGCCGACCACGCCCGGTTGCGCCGCTTCGCCGCCCCGGCCTTCACCGCCCGTTCCGTCAAGGGACTGCACCACCGGGTGGAGGCCACCGTCCGGCACCTGCTCCTCGGCCTGACGGGCAGACAGCGGGCCGACCTCGTGGCCGAGTTCGCGGTCCCGCTGCCACTGACCATCGTCGCCGACCTCCTCGGTATACCCTCAGCTGGCCGGCCCGCGCTGACGCGGTGGACCCGGACCATGCTCACGTACACCCGGCGCGAGGACCTCGCCGCGGCCGTCGCAGGCGTCCACCGCCTGCTCACCACTCTGATCAGCCGACGCCACCTCCAGGGGCACGACCTGCTGTCCTGCTGGATCCGAGCCCGCAAGGCGGGCGGCCTGATCAGTGAAGCCGAACTCACCGCCCTGGCCTTCCAGATCTGGTGGGACGGCATCGAGAACGTCACCCACGCCATCAGCCGGGGCACCCTGCTCCTGCTCACCCACCCCGACCAGGCCCGGCGCCTGCGCGACCACCCCGAACTGATGGCCGCCGCCGTGGAGAACGTACTGAGCCGCACCACCCCCGCCGCCGCAGCCGCGCCACGCTTCGCGCGCGATGACCTCTCCCTCGCCGGTACGGACCTACGGGCCGGCGAGACCGTCATGCTCAGCCTCGCCACCGCCCAGCACACCCCGAACCGCTCCCCCGCCCCCGAACGTTTCGAGCCCACCCGCGCCCCGAGCCCCCACCTCGCCTTCGGCCACGGCCCGCACCACTGCCTCGGCGCCACGCTCGCCCGCGCCCAACTCCGCGCCGCCTTCACCGAGCTCCTCCGCCTGCCCCGCCTCGAGCTCGCGGTACCCGAACGAGACCTGAGCCGGCGGACGTCGCTGCGACTGCACGCGCCGCACCGACTCCCGGTGAACCTCTGAAACCCCGTCCCGCTGCGCGACCTCCTCGGGCGGGGACGCGCTCACAGGCCAGGTGAAAGATCACCACCTGTGGCCTGCCGGCCGCGGCCCTCTCCGGCACCGGCATGCCGTCCGGTGACTGACAGACAGCGCGGTCACCCTGGACGACGACCGAACGCTGATCGTGGTGACGACCGCCCAGCGGTCTGACCGGGCCCGTCCAGGACCGCGTAACCGGGGGGACAGCGCACGGGTTGTGCCTTTCGCGAGATCACCATCGGCGTGAAAGCGAGCTCATGACCAACAGCACGACCACCACTCCCACCATCGGCCGAAGCCTCCTCGCGGCCGCCTTCGCCACCGCGCTGATCGTCGGCTCCGGCGCATCGGCGGCCGCCGCGTCCGGCGACGACGGTTGGAAGGGGGAGGGCGGGCTCACACTGAGCACCACGGACAACGCCAAGGTCGACGCCTACCTCGACCGGGCGAAGGAGGCCGAACGGTCGATCAGCGTGGACGTGCGCACCGCCGCGCTCGCGTCGGGCGCGGAGCTGGTCGGCTTCGAGTACCGCCTCAAGTCGCCCGACTCCCTCAAGCGGAAGGTCGCCACCTCCCTGAAGGAACACCCCGAGCAGAACGTGGACACGGTCCTTCAGGGTCTGGGCGACTCCGTCCGCTACACCCTCCAGTGGCCGGAGGACACCTACACGGACGGCGTCGCCGCCGCGTCCGCCCTTCTGTCCGCCTGGGGCAACGACAGCACCAAGTGGTCCAACACCTGGGGCCGGACCAACGGCTACAAGGGCCTCAACACCGGTTGGCGAGCACCCGGCTCCGGGCAGCTCTTCGAGGTCCAGTTCCACACCCCCGCCAGCAAGCACGCCCAGGAGGTGACCCACCTCCTTTACGAGGAGCAGCGCCTGCCCTCCACCACCCCGGCCCGGAAGAAGGAGCTCCAGGCCCAGCAGGATGCCGTTTTCGCTGCCGTGCCCGTGCCGCCGGGTGCCGACCGGCTGAACAGGCCCGCACCGCTGCCGGTCCCGGCGCTCGGTTGAGGGAGCGTGCGGGGCAGTGACGGCTGATGCGGGTGGTTTGAGCCTGGAGAGGGGCTGTCTTGGTAGACACTCGTCGGCAGGCCATGAACAAGATCAACTCTGTCCGAGCGGGCACGGCACGACGGACCACCATGGACGCCTACCGCAACCACGGGGCGGTCACGGCGCAGTCCATCACCTTTGGGTACGGCGGGGCGAAGGGCTCCTGGCAGTACAAGAGCTACTGGTGCAGCGACGCCCGGGTCAAGATCACCATCAAGGGCACTCGGGCCAACAGCGGCGACTCGGTGGAAATGATCGTCGGCGCGACCAGCGGCATCTTCAACACCTACCAGCACCGGATGTGGATCTGACCGCGCGGCGTCCACAGCCTGGGCCGCAGCCGGGCTTCACCCCTGCGAGCCATCACCACGGGCGAACGTTGCCCGACGCGGCACTACAACCGCGCACCCCTGGCGTCGCGCTGCCGCGCCACGCAGCGGAGCAGGGCCCAGATCGCTGCGGCGTTGATCAGGGCGCTGACCAGGATCGCGCCGTGGAAGCCGAGTTCGGTCCAGACGTCGAGCTTGTCGGTCACGGAGGTGTCCGGCGGTACCCAGTCCGCGGGAAGCGGGGCCGACGGGTCGGGGTAGTCGGTGGGGAGCCGGGTGGGCGGCTGCGAGCCGTAGTACTCGGGCCCCACAGGCGGGGCCGGCTCGTCCGGGACGTCCGCGGCGGGGCCGAAGGCGCTCAGCAGGATGACGCTGACCGGCGCGGTGGCCAGCATCGGCCAGACTCCGAAGAACCCGATGTCCCCGGTCCGGCTGCCGACCGCGACGTAGACCAGCATCGCGACCACCAGAGCCAGGTATCCGCCCGGCACCCACATCTCAGGCTTCGGCCAGCGCCGCACCATGACGTTCCCCGTTCCATTCCGCTCCGTTCGACCTGCGCCCAGTCTCGAAGCTGCCGAGGATCGCCACCTGAGTACGCCTACTCATTCGGCCCGCCCCGAGTACCTGGTCAGAGCCGTGCACGGCAAGAACACGCGTGGTCACGCGCGGCCGTTGCCCGGCGGATCGGCCGGGGCCAGGCCGTCCTCGCGGACGCGCAGGGCCAGGTCGATCTTCGTGTACGTCGGACGGCCGGCCCGCTGGTACTTCTCCTTGACCCGGTCCAGGTAGTACTTGGCGGTGTTCGGGCTGACGCCCGCCCGCCGTGCGGTGGCCTTCAGCGTGAGGCCGGAGGCGTAGTCGAGCAGGACCTGGAGCTCTCGCGGCGCCAGCGGCGGCCGGGCCGGGCCTGTGTCGTGCACCCAGGCGAAGGCCAGCTCGGCGGAGTGCGCCGTACCGCCACCGGCAACCGTCTCCACGGCGCCCACGAGGGTCTCCAGGGAGTGGTCCTTGGTGAGGTAGCCGTCCGCCCCGGCCGCCACCGTCCCGACGATCCGGGCCCGGTCCGCGACCGTACTTATCACCAGCACCCTGCTGCCCGCCGCACACAGCCGCCGGACGTTCTCCTCCGGGACGGAGCCGTCACGCAGCACCAGGTCGAGCAGCACCACCTCGGCGGGCCGGCCGCCCGCCGCGAGCAGTTCGTCCACCGTCTCCACCGCGGCCAGCAGCCGTAACCGCTCCACCCCGGCCAGCCAGGAGCGCAGGCCCTCGCGCAGCATCCGGTCGTCGTCCACCACGGCCACGGTGATCACGCGGGCCACCGCAGCCGCACGCTGGTGCCCTCGCCGGGGGCGCTGTCGACCTCGGACGCTCCGCCTATCCCGGCCAGCCGGGCGTGGATGGAGCGCCGCAGCCCGGACCCCGACCCGTCCGGCGTGCCGCCCCGCGGGGCCCCCGGGTCGAAGCCGGCGCCCCGGTCCACCACCGTGACGGACACCCCCTCGCCCTCCCCGACGGCCGTCAGGAAGGCCTGCCCGGTCGCGGCGTGGCACCGTACGTTGTTCAGGGCCTCGGACACGGCGGCCGCGAGGGCGGTGGCCACGGGGCCGGGCACCGCCGGCAGTTCGTGGTACTGGGCGGTGACCTTCAGGCCCAGGCACTCCGCCGAGTGCACCGCCTCCTCCAGCGCGGTCCCGACGGCCACCTCGGCGGCCTCCGCACCGGCGGCCTCCGGGTCGTGCTCGCGCTGGATCAGCCGCCGCAGGTACGCGGCTTCGCGGCCGCACCGCTCGCGCACCAGGGGCGTGTTGGCGTCGACCCGGCCGGCGGCGATGGTGGTCAGCGTGGCCAGCACGGTGTCGTGCAGGGCCCGGTGGTGGGCGATCCGCTCCGCCTGCCGGGCGCGCGCGGCCTCGGCGACCAGCGCCCGCTCCTTGGCCTCGTCCAGCTGGGTGCCCTGGCGGCGCAGGTACCACCAGAAGACCCGGGCCATCACGGCCGAGGAAACCACCGAGTTGAGGTGCCCGACGAGCGCGGACCCCGGAGCCGCCTCCGGCCCGATCACCCACAGGTACGCGGCCGGCGTGGTGCCGAGCAGGATCAGTACGGCCCCCACGGCCGGTCGCGGCGCCAGAGCGACGCCCGCCGCCGCGCTCACCGACCCGCCCAGCAGGAACAGCCATCCGTACACGGCCACTTCGGCGCCCCCGGGCACCCAGCCGCCGCCCGACCGCGCACCGGTGGCCAGGCATACCAGCAGCGGCACCGAGCACCCGGTCACCAGTACGTCGGCCCACACCCAGCGCCGGTCGAACCAGCCCCGGGCGTACGCGTTCCCGTACAGCCACACGCTGGAGGCAAGGATTCCGCCGAACACCGCCCAGGGGAGGACCTCGCCCGGCGCCTTGCGCAGCACGGCCGCGAAGCCCGCCGTCAGGTGGCTGGCCCGGTACAGGCCGGTCGCCAGCATCATGAACCGCTGGGCACGCTGGAGCCCCGAGCCCACCCTCACCACAGCCTCCGCAGTGAACACACCCCCCTGAAAGGGTGGGTACCGGAGGCTCAGTGGATCTCGGTAGCTTCTGCGGCGTCAAGCTCGTCCCCGGTCAGTTGTTTCCAGTCAGGAGAGAACGTGGCGCAAAAGTTCCGCCGGTTCGGCAGCGGGGTCATAGCCGCTCTCACGGCGTTGTTCGTCATGCTGCTGCCCGCATCCGCGCAGGCCGCCGAGAACCCGACGATCCGGTACAGCACCACCCCGTACAACGCCCCCATCTACGAGATACGGGCCGGGTACAGCTGGCAGTGCCTCGACGTCCGGGGCGGGACCACCAACGCCGGCGCCATCATCCAGCGGTACGACTGCAAGGGCGCGCTGCACCAGCGCTTCACCTTCCACAGCCTGGGCAACGGCAACTTCGCGATCGGCACCTTCGGCGGCGCGCGCTGCCTCGGCGCGCAGGGCGGATCGGCCTACCAGGGCGTCTCCCTGATCCAGACGGACGGCTGGGGCTGCGCCACCTTCACGTGGGTCTTCCAGGGCGGCGAGAAGGGCGACCACTGGGAGATCAAGGAGGTCGGCACCGGGCTGTGCCTGAACGACACCGGCCGCCGCTCGCCCGTGGTGTTCGGCGCATGCGGCACCTCCGGTGTGCCCTGGCCCACCATCTGGGTGCCGCGCTTCGACCGGTACTACAACTACGCCCAGATCGGCTAGCAGCGGGTCCGCGCGAAGCCGCTCCACCGCGGTGCGGTGCGGAGGCCGTCGAGGGCACGCCCCTACGACGGCCTCCGTCCGGGCCGGGTCGCCCTCGACCGGACGGGCCGGGACCCCC
Organism: Streptomyces sp. NPDC051183; assembly: GCF_040682455.1. Taxonomy (NCBI): domain Bacteria; kingdom Bacillati; phylum Actinomycetota; class Actinomycetes; order Kitasatosporales; family Streptomycetaceae; genus Streptomyces; species Streptomyces sp. NPDC051183. The sequence continues at coordinate 52,929 of NZ_JBFBBA010000024.1, read as the reverse complement.
GGGGCGCTCGCGTTCAGCGTTTGTCTACCGGAGGGCGCCAAGGTCACCATGCAAGGCGCTCGTGCTCATGCGCGCGCCGGTACAAGCTGGGGAAAGGCCCACGGGGATGACGAAGACCAAGGCAGGGACCGCACGGCGGCTGGCCGGCGTGCTGGCGGCCGGTGCGGTGGCATTCGCCGGGACGGTCGTGGGGGCGGGCAGCGCGCAGGCCGCGTACGACCCGGTGACCCACACCATCTGGAACGACGAACCGCTCTACAAGGGCTGGCACGTCGACAACGGCGACACCCGGCTGATCATGCAGGACGACGGCAACCTGGTCCTCTACCGCGGGTTCAGCAATCCCCCGACGCAGAAGGCGACGTGGGCGACCAACACGGTCGGCTGCGGCGAGAAGGCGGTCATGCAGACCGACGGGAACCTGGTCGTCTACGGCCAGGGCGGACGGGTCTGCTACGCCCTCAACGAGTTCAAGGGCTCGTACGCGAACGCCTGCCTCACGGTGTTCTCGAACGGATTCAGCGTCTACTACACCGACCTGTCGTGCCCGCAGGCCGCTGCCAACCAGAGCGGTTCCATCAGGATCACCAGGAGGTCGGACGCCTACTGACCGGCTACCGGCGGCCCGTTCGCGCCACCAGCCCCGCCACCGACCACTGCGGGCGCGCCGCGAGCCGGGTCGCCGCCGCCCGCAGGTGCAGGGGCAGGTGCCCGCAGAGCGCGGCCAGTTCGGCCACCGGACCGGGCTCCTCCCGGACCCGGTCGGCGCCCGCGACCCGGGCGAGCAGCTCGTGCGCGTCGTCCGGCTCCAAGGGGCCGATGCGGATGTGCGCCGCGCCCGCCGGCAGGGTGTCCGGAGCCGCCCCGGTCAGTACGGCCGCGCAGCCGGCGGTGGCCGGCAGCAGCGGCTCCGGGCGGGCCACCCCGTCCAGCAGCACCAGTACGCGCCGCCCGGCGAGGGTCGCGCGGAAGCGCCGGGACAGTTCGTCGGTGTCGGCGGCCTCGGGCGGCCGTTCGCCCAGCGCCCGCAGGAACGCGGCGAGTACGGCACGCGGCTCGGCCGGCCCGTCGGCGTCGGCCGCCCCGCCGTCCCGCGGGCCGTCCGCGCTGGCGTACAACTGGCCGTCCGGATAGGCGTCCTGCACCGCATGGGCCAGGTGCACGGCGAACGCCGAGGTGCCGCTGCCCCGGGTACCCGACAGGGCCAGGACCGGGGCGGTGTCCGGCTGCCGCAGCAGTCCCTCGGCCTCCCGCAGTTCGGCGCCCCGGCCCACCCAGTCCGGAATGTCCGGCGGCAGCTGGCAGGGGCGCTGCGGGCGGCGCCGCTGCACCGGGACCGCGGGTGCGGTCAGGGCGGGGTCGCCGTGCCGGATGCGGGTGTGCAGTTCCATCATCGCGGGGGCCGGTTCGAGCCCCAGTTCCCGGTCGAGCCGCTCCCGCAGCGCGTCGAAGGCGGCGAGCGCCTCGGCCGTCCGCCCGCCGCGGTGCAGGGCCAGCACGTAGAGCCGCTGCACCTCCTCGTCGTGCGGGTTCTGCGAGGCCAGGGCGCCCAGTTCGGGCAGCAGCTCCGCATGGCGCCCCAGGGTGAGTTCGATGTCGAGCAGCGTCTTCGTGACCGCGTGCCGGCCCGCCCCGAGCCGCCGACGGGCGCGCTCGGCGAGCACCCCGGGCACCCCGTCGAGCGCCGGCCCGCGCCACCGCCCGAGGGCCTCGCGGAGCAGTTCGCGGGCCCGTACCGGATCCTCGTGGCGCAGTGCGGCCGACTCCAGCACCGCGGCGTCGTAGTGGAAGAGGTCGACGGACCGGCGCTCCACGTTCAGCCGGTATCCGCCCGACTCGGCGACCAGCACCGCGCCGCCCGGGTCCCCGGGCGCGGCCATGGCCCTGCGCAGCCGGTGGGTGTGCGTGCTCAGCTGGCCCACGGGGTCCTTCGGCCACCGGGAGTCGTCCTCGCCCCAGAGCCCGTCGATGAGCTGCCCCAGGGGGACGAGTTGCCCGGGGGCGAGCAGCAGCGCGGCGAGCACGGCGCGCTGCTGCGGGCGCCCGAGGTCGATCTCGCGGCCGTCGCGCCAGGCGCGCAGTGGACCGAGCACGCAGAATTCGAGCCCCATACCCATGCCGCCCCCGCCCATGAGCCCAGTGCACAATTGCGACAGATGATAGGTGACCGGGGGGAGCGCCGCCTTCGTCGCGCATTGCCGTACGGCCGTCCGCGGACGGCAGGACCGGCGGGATGGGGATCCCGCAGGGCTCACGGCAGTGCGCGTCGGTCGGGGGCGCGGGCTTGAGGACTGGGGGAAGGACCATGGGGGAATCCGCGCTGCGCTTCAGCCTGCTCGGACCGTTGCGGGCCTGGTACGGGGACGAAGAGGTCGATCTGGGCCGACCCCAGCAGCGGGCCGTGCTGGCCGTGCTGCTGACGGCGGCGGGGCGTACGGTCGCCACCGCGGTCCTCGCGGAGGGGGTGTGGGGCGGCGCCCCGCCGTCCGAGCCGCGCAAGGCCGTACAGCTGCACGTGTCCCGGCTGCGGGCCGCCTTCAAGGCGCGTGCCGGGGCGGAGCGTGCGGCACAGCTGCTGGTCCGCGTGGGCGACGGCTACGCGCTCGCGGCGCCGGACGCCGAGGTGGACGTCGTGGTCTGGGACCGGCTGCTCGCCGAGGCCGAGCGGCTGCGCGCTCAGGGCGCCGCGGCGGACGGGATACGGGAGGTGCTGCTGCGGGCGCACCGGCTGTGGGACGGGGAGCCGCTGGCCGGCCTCGCCGGGCCGCATGCGGAGTCGGTACGGGCCCGGCTGCTGGAGCAGTGGCTCAGCGCCAAGGAGCTCCAGCTGGAGATGGACGTCGAGCTGGGCGACCGTACCGACCTGACGGCGGAGGCCGCCTCGCTCGCGCTGGAGCACCCGGGACGGTCCCGGCTGACCGCCGTCCTCATGCGGGCCCTCTACCAGGCGGGGCGCAAGGCCGAGGCCCTCGCGGTGTACGAGGAGGCCCGCCGGTCGCTGCCGCGGGAGGCACCCGAAGCCGACACCGAAGCGGGGCCGGGCTCCGGCTCCGGCTCCGGCCGGGGCCCCGGCCCCGGCATCGGCTCCGGCCGCGCCGACGCCCCCGGCTCCGGCTCCGGCTCCGGCTCCGGCCGGGGCCCCGGCATCGGCTCCGGCCGCGCCGACGCCCCCGGCTCCGGCTCCGGCCGCGCCGACGGGGCGAACCGCTCCGACGGGCCCGCCGCGCTGCACCTGCGGATCCTGCGCGAGGACCCCTCCCTCCTGTCCCTCTCCGCCGCCCGCGCGGAGTCCCCCGCCTGGCAGGCACCGCACCAGCTCCCCGCCGGGCTCGCCGACTTCACCGGCCGGGAGTCCGCCGTCGAGCTGCTGGTGGACCGCCTCGTGGGCGGCGTCGGACGCGCGGTGGTCGTCTCCGCGCTGGACGGCATGGGCGGCGTCGGCAAGACGACCCTCGCCGTGCACGTGGCCCGCCGGGTCCACGAGCGCTTCCCGGACGGCCAGCTCTTCGCGGACCTGCGCGGCGCCGACCGGACCCCCCTGGGCCCCGGCCCGGCGCTCGCCGGATTCCTGCGGGCGCTGGGGGTCGCCGCGGCCGAGATCCCGCTGGACCTGGGGGAACGCTCCGCCCTGTACCGCTCGGCGCTCGCGGGCCGCAAGGTGCTCGTCGTACTCGACAACGCCGTCGGCCCGGACCAGGTGAAACCCCTGCTCCCCGGCTCCGCCGGCTGCGCCGTCCTCATCACCAGCCGCACCCGCCTCACCGGTCTCGCAGGGGCCCACCAGATGCGCCTGGAGACCCTCTCCGAGGACGAGGCGCTGGAACTGTTCACCCGGATCGCGGGCCCCGCACGGGTGGCCGCCGAGCCCGGCCTCGCCGAAGAGATCGTGGCGGCCTGCGGGCTGCTGCCGCTCGCCGTCAGGATCGTCGCCTCCCGGCTCGCCGCGGACCCCGCGCTCAGCCTGGCAGCGCTCGCCGAGGGACTGCGCGACCAGCGCCGGCTGACCGAACTGGACGACGGCAAGCGCACGGTGGAGGCCACCTTCGCCCTCTCCTACCACCGGCTCGGCCCGGACCTCGCCCGCGCCTTCCGGCTGATGGCCCTGCCCGACGCCCCCGACATCTCACTGCCCTGCGCCGCGGCCCTGCTCGGCCGGTCCGAGGCGGACGCCGACGAGCTGCTCGAAGCACTCGTCGATCTGAACCTGCTGCACTCCCCGCAGTTCGAGCGGTACGGCTTCCACGACCTGGTACGCGACTACGCCCGCGACCGACTGGCCGCCGAGGAACCCGCCGCGGAGCGCACGGCGGCCGCCGATCGGCTGGTCGACTTCTGCCTGGCCACCGCGCGCAACGCGGACCTCGCCGCCCGCTCCGTGGACCCGGTGGAGCAGAGTCTCCTCGACGCACCGGTCGCCTCCCCCGGCCGCCCCGTGGCCGATTCGGCCGAGGCGGTGAACTGGATGCGCGAACAGGCCGGCGTGCACGCGGCGGCCATCCACCTGACCTGCGCCGATCCGGCCCTGCCGCTGGACCGCGCCGCCGAACTCGCCGACAAGATGGGGTCGGTGCTGTTCGAGCGGGCCCAGACGACGATCATCGCCGACCTGGCCGCGCTCATCGCCGACCAGGCGGCGGCCCGGGGTGACAGCGGCCCCGAGGCCCTCGCACGCCACGTACGCGGCATCATGCTGTGGCACGTCAACCGGTACGAGGAGTCCGAGCGGGAGATCGGCCGGGCGGTCGCCCTGTGCGAGGGCGTCGACGGCGGTCCCGTCGTACGCGTACGGGCCAAGGCGCTGCTCGCCCTGGGCAGCAACCTCCGTATCCGCGGGCGGTACGCGGAAGCCGCCGCGTACGCGGGCAGCGCGGCCGGGCTCTTCCGCCGGGTGGGAGCGGAGCGCGCGGAGGGCAGCGCCCTGGGGGAGTTCGCGTTCTGCGCCGCCCAGTCGGGGCGCCTGGACGAGGCCAGGGCCGCGGCCGAGCGCGGCGCCCGCCTGATGGACGGGTCGGGCCCGGTGTCGGCCGCGACCGGACGCTACTACCTGGCCCGGGTGCTGCGGCTGTGCGGCGATCCGGAGGCGGCCCTGGCCCACGCGGTGCGCGCCCGTGAGGAGTTCGCGGGCCTCCGGGTGACGGTGTTCGAGGCGGCGGCGGGGGATCTGGTGGCCCGTATCCACGCCGAGGCGGGCCGCTGGCTGCTCGCCGCGGAAGCCGCCGAGGCGGTGCTGCCGCTCGCCGGATGCACCAGCGCGGCGCTGGAGGCCGCACTCCTGCGCACCCTCGGGACGGTGCACGCCGGTCTGTGCAGGCCGCGGCAGGCACGTGCCTGTCTCGACGACGCGCTGGCGGTCTACGAGCGGCTGGGTCTCGGGGACGACGCCCGGGAGACGCGGGCCCAGCTGGAGGCGCTTCCGCAGCCGTAGCCAGGACCGCGGTGGCCATCAGGGGCCTCCGCTACGCGCGTTGACCACCTGTCTACCGCGGTCCATGACCGTCGTTCCCGTCAGCCAGGACAGACGAGAGGAACGATTCAGATGCCTACGCTTCCGCAGAACGGCCAGGTATGGACGCTGCAGACCCCGCTCGACGGGCCGGGGGGAAAGATCGTCGCTGACCTCCAGGGCAGCAACAGCGGGCGCGGGACCCGCATCCAGTCGTACCACGACAACGGCACCCGGGCTCAGGGCTGGGTCTTCTGGGCCAAGGAGAACGGCACCTGGCTGCTGGAGACCCAGGTCACGCACAACACGCACGGCCCCGGCCGGGCGATGGCCATGGACTACAACTACTCCACCGGGCAGACCTGGCTGTACAACGAGCACGGCCAGCCCAACCAGCGCTGGTGCCTGGAAGTCGTGGACAACGACTGGCTGCGGATCAAGAGCGTTCGCACCGACGAGGGCGAGGTCTTCCTGACGGCTTCCCAGCAGGAGGCCAGCGCGCTCACGCTGTCCCGGCGCGACGACAACAACCGCGGTCAGCTGTGGCGGCTGGTGCCCGCACGCGGCCTGGGCGGCGGCAACCCGGGCGGCGGACAGCAGCAGCCCCAGCCGCAGCCCCAGCAGCCGCAGGGCGGCGGGGCCGAGCAGCGCGTCCTCCAGCTCACCAACGAGTACCGCCAGCGCAACGGCCGCAGCACCCTCACCCTGCACCCGGCGCTGAACGCCGTGGCCCAGTCCAGCGCCGCCGAGCAGGCCCGGCGCAATACGCAGGGCCACTTCACGGTGGGCCAGTGGTTCGGCCAGGCCGCCGCGGGCGGCTACCGGGGCGCGGGCGGCATGTGGGAGAACGCGGGCGGGGCCCGGGTCGGCGGGAACGACTACTGGCCGACTCCCGAGCGCATCGTCCAGGCGTGGATCGACGAGCCGAGCCACCGGGACAACATGCTCCAGCCGGGCGCCACCCACCTGGGCGTGGGCCGCACGAACAGCGGCGACGGAACGACGTTCTGGTCCCAGATCCTCGCCAGCTGACGGCTCGCCCGCCCCCACCGACCGCCTCACCACACGTACAGCAAGCAAGCAGGAGAACTCCGTCATGACAGGAACCGCAGCAGACCTGATCCGCGCCGCCCGCGGCGAGATCGGATACCAGGAAGGCAACGACGGCGGCGACTGGAACAACGTCCAGAAGTATTCACCGGCCGTGCCCGACCTGGAGTGGTCCCAGGGCCAGGCGTGGTGCGCCACGTTCGTGGCCTGGTGCGCCCAGGAGTCGGGCAGCGAATCCCTCTTCCCGGTCTCCGCGTCCTGCGCCGAGGGCGTGTCCTGGTTCGCGAAGCGCGACCGGTTCACCGAGTACCCCGTGATCGGGGGCCAGGTGTTCTTCGGATCCGGCGGCGGCAGCCACACCGGCATCTGCATCGCCTACACCGGCTCCACGATCACCACCATCGAGGGCAACACCAACGACGGCGGCAGCGCAGAGGGCGACGGCGTCTACCTCAAGACCCGCGACCGCAAGTCGAACCGCATCTACGGCTACGGCATCCCCGACTTCCCCGAGGGCGTCGTGCTGGCCGACCCCGACTGGAAGGGGCGCCCCGGGGTCGTGTACTTCGGCGAGGAGGCCTCGGAGTCCGACCTGGCCGCCGGCGCGACCGCGCCCTCGTCCCCGTCCTCGCACGAGACGGCGGGCGAGGACACCGGTGACGGCGGCAACGGCGGTGACGGCGGCTACGAGCCCTTCCCCGGCGCCGAGTTCTTCCACCCGGGCCAGGACAGCCCCGTCGTCACCCGCATGGGAGAACGCCTGGTCGCCGAGGGCTGCTCCGCCTACGCCGAGGGCCCCGGCCCGCAGTGGACCGACGCGGACCGCGAATCGTTCCGCAACTGGCAGCACAAGCTCGGTGACTCGGGCACCGACGCGGACGGCATCCCGGGCCCCAGGCAGTGGGCGGCCCTGAACGTCCCCCGCGCCTGACCACCGCCACCCCCCGCCGCCGCTCGTGAACGAAGGCCCAGGTCAACGACCTGGGCCTTCGCCGCCGTCCGGACCTGTCCCTCCCACTCCGGGGCGCCTAGGATCGCGGGCATGGCGCTGATCATGAGTGACGTGGACCGGTTCGAGGCCGCCAGGCCCCGGCTGGAGGCCATCGGCTACCGGCTGCTCGGCTCGTCGAGCGAGGCGGAGGACGCCGTGCAGGAAACGTTCCTGCGCTGGCAGGCGGCCGACGTCGGGCGGATCGAGGTTCCCGAGGCCTGGCTCACGAAGGTCCTCACCAACCTCTGCCTCAACCAGCTGACTTCGGCCCGCGCCCGGCGCGAGACGTACGTGGGGCAGTGGCTTCCCGAGCCGCTGCTCACCGGGGACCCGATGCTCGGCCCGGCCGACACCGCCGAGCAGCGCGAGTCGGTGTCGTACGCCGTGCTCGTCCTGCTGGAGCGCCTGTCGCCGGGCGAGCGGGCGGTGTACGTACTGCGGGAGGCCTTCGACTACCCGCACCGGGAGATCGCCGAGATCCTGGACATCACCGAGGCCGCCAGCCAGCAGACCTACCACCGCGCCAAGAAGCACGTCGCCGACGGCAAGGCCCGTACCGAGATCGACGAGGCCACCGCCCTGCGCATCGTCGAGGAGTTCCTGGCCGCGGCGATCAGCGGCCGTACCGAGCCGCTCGTACAGCTGCTCACCCAGGACGCCGTCTCGGTCGGCGACGGCGGCGGCAAGGTCCCGGCCCGCGCGAAGGCGTTCGAGGGGGCGCTCGCGGTCGCCACGTTCATGCGCGGCCTGTTCAAGCCCGCCAAGGCCAAGGAGAAGATCCTCGGCGGCAGGGCCGAGATCTACGCGACGACCGCCAACGGCGGGCCCGCCATCGTCGCGGTCGTCGACGGCCGGGTCGTCGGCATCACCTGCCTGGACGTCACCGCGGACGGCATCCTGGCGATCCTCAACCAGGTCAACCCCGACAAGCTCGTCCGCGCGACCGGGCTGTGGGCCGCCGCGGACCACCGGGAGGGCCCGCTCCTCACCGTCTGACGCCATGTGACGCAGGTCACATCCAGATCCTGTCAGGAATCGCGGGGCCGTCCGGTTCAAGGTGCGTAACCACGCCGGACCACGGCGACCCCGCCCAGACAGGAGCACGGACATGGAGCACCGCATCGTCGTCCTCGGAGCCGGCTACACCGGTGCCACCGCCGCCGGCCGCCTCGCCAAGCGGCTGCGGCCCGAGGACGTCCGCATCACCCTGGTCAACCCCGAGTCCGACTTCGTGGAGCGCGTCCGGCTCCACCAGCTCGCGGCCGGCCAGGACCTGGCGCCCCGGCCGTTCGGCGAGATGTTCGCCGGCACGGGCGTGGAGCTGAAGCTCGCGAGGGTCGCCTCCGTGGACGTGGACCGCAAGACCGTGACGGTCACCGCCGCGAACGGCCTCGGGCAGGAGGAACTGGGGTACGACACCCTGGTCTACGCCCTCGGCAGCGGCTGGAACGACGGGGGCGTCCCCGGCACCGCCGAGCACGCCCACGAGGTCGCCAGCCGCCCCGGCGCCCTGCGCCTGCGCGAGCGCCTGGCCGCCCTGGACGCCGGCCGCCCGGTGCTCGTGGTCGGCGGCGGCCTGACCGGCCTGGAGGCCGCGACCGAGATCGCCGAGGCCCGCCCGGACCTCGACGTCGCCCTGGCCGCCCGCGGCGCCCTCGGCGACTGGCTCTCGGAGAAGGGCCGTACCCACCTGCGGAAGGTGGTGGACGGGCTCGGCATCACGGTCCACGAACACACCGCCGTCGACGCCGTGGAGGCGGACCGCATCACGACCGCCGACGGCCGGACCATCCCCGCCGAGGCCACCGTCTGGACCACCGGATTCGCCGTCCACCCGATCGCCCTGGGCACCACCCTGGAGCTCACCGAAGGCCGGATCGCGGTCGACAGCACGATGCGCTCGCTCTCCCACCCGGACGTCTACGCCGTGGGCGACGCGGCCATGGCGATCGGCCCGGGCGACAAGCCGCTGCGCATGTCCTGCGCCTCGGGCGTCCCCATGGCCTGGCAGGCCGCCGACGCCATCGCCGCCCGGCTCACCGGCACCGAGGTCCCCCACGTCGACATCCGCTACGTCCAGCAGTGCATCTCGCTCGGCCGCAAGGAGGGCCTGATCCAGTTCGTCAGCGCCGACGACCGGGCCCGCGACAGCGCCCTGACGGGCCGCCTGGCCGCCTTCTACAAGGAACTGATCTGCAAGGGCGCGGCCTGGGGCGTCGCCAACCCGACCATGGGCATGCCGACCCGGCGCCGCCGCGTCGTACGCCAGGAGACCCCGAGCCGCGCCCGGGCCCGGGCCGCGGCCTGACCCCGCCGGTCTCCGGCCCCGGCGGGTGCGGGCTATACAGATGTAGAGTTACGAGGTGTCCGACCCCTCCCCCGACCCCTCCGGCTCCGCCTCCTCCGGCTCCGTCCCCGGGGCAGGTCCCGATCCCCGGGACCGCCGCGCGGTGATCGCCGACGCCGCCATCGGCACCGTGGCGGCCGCCGGGCTGCGCGGGCTCACCCACCGCGCGGTCGACGCCGCCGCCGGCCTGCCCGCCGGGAGCACCTCGTACTACTTCCGCACCCGCAGCGCCCTGATCAGCGCCTGCTACCTCCGCCTGGCCGAACTCTCCGTCGCCGACGTCGACCGCTGGGAGGCGGGCCACGGCCGCCTGGGCACGCAGGGCGACGGCCGGCCCGACCTCGATTCCGCCGCCGCCGCGCTGGCCGCACTGCTCCACCACTGGCTGACGGCGGCGCGCGACCGCCAGCTCGCGCGCTTCGAACTCACCCTTGAGGCAACGCGCCGCCCGGAACTCCGCGCCGACCTGCGCACCGCCCGGATCGCCGCACGGGCCAAGGCCGCCGCCCTGCTGACCGCGCTCGGCGCCCCCCGTCCGGCCCGGGCGGCCGAACTGCTCGTCGCCTGGGCCGACGGCCTGCTGTACGACAGGCTCGCCGGCGCCCTGGACGAGACCGGCCCGCCTCCCGACGTGGCCGAACTGACCGCGGTCACGCGGCAGATGCTCGTAGCGGTGCTCTCGGACCCTAGGGCTTGATGTTCTGGTTCAGGTGGAAGAGGTTGTCCGGGTCGTACGCGCGCTTGACCTCGACCAGGCGGTCGTAGTTCCCCTTGTAGTTGGCCCGGATCCGGCTCTGGTCGTCGCCGGCCATGAAGTTGATGTACCCGCCCTCCTCCGAGTGCGGGGCGGTGGCCCCGTAGTAGTCGCGGACCCAGGCGGTGTTGGCCTCGTTGTCGGCGGGGTCGGGCCACATGCCGGCGATGACGGTGGCGAAGGAGGCGTCGCGGTAGGCGAAGGCCGTCGCCTCCGGTGCGACGCGGTGGCAGGCGCCGTTCACGGGGTAGATGTGCACCGTCGAGTTCACCGCGGGTACGCGCGGCCCGTGCACCAGGTGCGCTTCGATAGCTGCGTCGCTCAGCTCGGTCACGAAGTTGGCCTTCCAGTAGTGCTGGAGCCCGGGCGGTACGAGGGCGTCGAAGGCGCTGTTGAGCGCGGGGTACGGCATCGGGCCGACGTGCTCGGCGACCACCGGGGCGAACTCGTGGAACGGCCGGAGCGCCCGCTCCCCCTCCTCCGGGGGCCCTGCCCAGCACGAGACGATCAGGATGAAGGCCTCGCCGTGCCGGTCCTCCGGGATGAACGGGAGCGGCGGGGCGATCTGGAAGGCCGGGAAGCCGCCCAGTTCCTCCGGGGCGTCGGCGATGAAGTCGCGGAAGGAGCGCAGGACGGTGCCGGCGCTGTCCAGTTCGTAGAGGATCGGCCCGCCGTAGATGTCCTTCACGGGACTGAGCCGGTATTCGAACGAGGTCACCGCGCCGAAGTTCCCTCCGCCGCCGCGCAGCGCCCAGAAGAGGTCCTCGTGCTCCTGCTCGCTCGCCACGACCAGCTGCCCGTCCGCGGTCACCACATCGGCCGAGACCAGGTTGTCGCAGCTCAGACCCAGTCCGCGGCAGAGGTACCCGATGCCGCCGCCCAGCGTGAGGCCGCCGATACCGGTGGTGGAGATGATCCCGCCGGTCGTCGCCAGGCCGAAGGCGTGGGTCGCGGCGTTGAAGTCGCCCCAGGTCGCGCCGCCCTCGGCGCGCGCCGTGCGCCGCGCGGGGTCGACGCGGACGCCGCGCATGCCGGACAGGTCGGCCACCACGCCGCCGTCGCAGGTCCCGAAGCCGGGGACGCTGTGCCCGCCGCCCCGGACCGCGAGGTCGAGGTCGTTCTCCCGGGCGAAGTCGACGGCGGCCATGACGTCACCCGCGTTGGCGCAGTGCACGACCGCGGCCGGCCGTCTGTCGATCATGGCGTTGTGGACCTTGCGGGCCGCGTCGTAGGCATCGGCATCGTCGTCGGGGGTGACGACGCCGCCGCGTACCCGCTCGCGCAACTGGTCGATCGAGAGCTTGCCCATGGCCGTCGCTCCTCGCGCACTCTTCGCGCCCCCTGGTGCAATCCACGCTACGCCGATGGGGTGAAGCCTCAACTCGAACGGGTGCCGAATCGATATTGGTGCCGGTCAAATGAGAAATCGGCGCCGCGCGCGATGCGGTTATCTGACGTAACGGGCCCGGGCGAAAATTCACCCATTTGATTCACCGGCACCGTGCTACTGTCGCTTCCAGTTGCAGTCGTGGTTCCCGTTGCGGTTCCCAAATTTTTCCGGGTACATCCCCGAAGGAGATATGACATGGCATCTGGAACCGTGAAGTGGTTCAACTCCGAAAAGGGTTTCGGTTTCATCGAGCAGGACGGTGGCGGCGCCGACGTGTTCGCCCACTACTCGAACATCTCCGCCCAGGGCTTCCGCGAGCTGCAGGAGGGCCAGAAGGTGAACTTCGACGTCGCGCAGGGCCAGAAGGGCCCGACGGCCGAGAACATCGTCCCCGCGTAGTCGCGCCACTTCAGCGCCGAGGGCCCGACCGGAACGCTCCGGCCGGGCCCTCTCCGCATGGCTACGAGAGCCGGGCGCCCATGCCGAACAGCGGGTCCCCGCTGCCGCGCGGGGCCTGGATGAAGGCGTTCACCCGCTTCTGGTCCGAGCGGGACGGCAGCCAGACGGTCCGGCCGTTGAGCTTGATCGGCGCCGCCAGGTTCTCCCGCTTGATGGCCTCCAGACAGCCGGGCACGAGTGCGCGGCTCGCCTGTTCCATGCCGCGTACGAGCGCACCCTCCGCCCTCCCGCTGCCCCGCTGGAGGTAGAGCTTCCGCAGGATCGTGATCATGACGCGGACCCCCTCGGGCAGCGAACTGCGCAGTACGTCCGCGTTCCGCTCCGCGGAGTCGAGGAACTCGCCGAACGTACAGCCGGAGAAGGCGTTCGCCGGCAGGTCCTCCTCCCCGAACCGGCCGATGATCGTCTCGAAGAAGCAGTCCTGGAACCGCGGCATGAGCGAGCCGTCGATCTCCCCGTCGAGTACGAGCGTCTCGATGCCGCAGCGGGAGAAGGAGACCCCGGAGAGGTTCCCGAAGTCCTCGTAGAGCTCCATCTGCGGAATGACCACCTCGTCCACGTTGAACGAGGATCCGACGACGGAGATCCCGCGGGCCAGCGCGATGCGCACCACGTCGGCGGACAGGACGTCCAGGTCATGGCGCTGGGCGAAGGACAGGGCCGTGGAGATCGCCCCCTCGTTGGCCGCTTCGCTGCACTGCAGGGCGGCGACCTCCACGCCCGACTGGAGCAGGGAGCCGCTCCACGACCGGGTCGTGAGCAGGTCCACGGCGAAGGGGTTCATGATGAAGGACGAGACGTCCTTGGCCTGCGCCGCACTGGCCAGGTCCACGTCGATGAACTTCCGGGTGCCTTCCTCGAAGTCCGGATCGGACCCGAGCCCGGGCAGCCGGTGCAGGATGGTCCGCTGGTCGTCGCTGGGCTCGCGGCCGCGTACGAACCTGAACCCCTCGGTGATCTCCGAGTACGTGAGCGGCCCCAGACAGCTGGGGCTCTTCCTGGCGACGGACGCGAGGCGCTCGATCGTCAGCCGGATGGTCTGGCCGTCCAGGCCCGTCTCGATCCGCGCCTCGCGCTTGCTGATCTGGTCGAGCAGCCAGTCCCAGCCCTCGGCCGGGCTCACCCCCCGGGCGGGTTCGAGGAGACCGCCGAGGAGTTTCTCGGAGGCCAGGTATCCGATGAGCAGCGGACGTTTGGGGATCCAGTCGGGAAGCGCGTACCAGCGTTTGTCGTTGAGGTACGTCTCCAACTGCTCGTCATTGAATTCGGACAGTTCGAGCAGCGTGCACGGCTCGTCGTCGAAAAGGGCGTTGTTCAGCTCGCTCAGGCCGTCGAAATAGCTCCGCCGCCCCACGACGACGACCGAAGCCCGCTGGGGGGTCTGGTCGTAGAAATTGCGCACCAGCTCCACCGCCTTGCGCCGGGAATGGCGCAGTTCCACGATGTCGCTGCTCCAGCCGGGCGCGGCTATCTCGTCGAAGCCGTCCAGCAGGATGTCGACGTAGCCGGCTCTCCAGGCGGCGATGATCTGGTCCGGGTGGCCGTAGCCCAGGTCTTCGGCGTGCTGGGTCAGGGCCACGCGCGGGCTGCGCTGCCCCCAGAGGTCGCGCAGATTGAGGTGGACCGGGTGCCGGAGCGTCTTTCCGTCCCGGTGGGCCTGGGAGATCCGCAGGTAGATCTCGCGGAGGGTCATGCTCTTGCCGATGCCGTAGTCACCGACGATGCAGAACCGCCCGCCCGCCCCGATGCGTTCGATGAGCTCGTTGAACGAGGGCGCCGGGGAGAGGTCGGCCCGCTCCCCGATGGGTTCGAACTCCGCGGGGATGTACCGTTCGAGCTTCTCGCTCCGGCCGTCCGGGTGCATGGCGCTGCCGAAGGGCATCTGCTGGCGCCGCTGGTTGTACAAGTACGCGTCGAACAGGCGCGACTTGAACCGTTTGAAGGAGATCGCCGTGATGCGGCGGTCGATGGCCTGAAGGGCCTTGGTCTGCTCGGTGGACGGGTCCTCCAGCGTCACGAACCATCCGCGGGCGGTGCGGCCGTCGCTGCCCGTCCACCGGGAGATGGCTTTGCTCAGCTTCTTCCCGTCGTGCTCGGCCTTGTCCTTGCGGCGCGAAACGGTCACCTCGACGCAGTGGACCACGTCGTGGGTGAAGTAGACGCCGTCGTGCTCGACACCGTCGAGGTTGACCGTGCCGTCGTCCCGGGCGCTGGCCCACAGGGCACGAGCGACGGTTCGGACTTCCTCTTCGAATTCAAGGTGGTCCATCACCCGCTCAAGCGTAGTGACGGCCCGGTCACTGTGTGAGGTGTTCGTCCGTGTTCACCCCCGCCGGCGCCGGCGGGGGCGAACGCTACTTGGCGGCCAGGGCCTCCAGGGCGGTGTTGAGCTTCAGGACGTTGACGCGGGGTTCGCCCATGAAGCCGAGGGTGCGGCCCTCGGTGTTGTCCTTCACCAGCTTCTCGACCCGGCTCACGTCGAGCTTGTTCCGCTCGGCGACCCGGTGGACCTGGAGCTCGGCGTACTGCGGGGAGATGTTCGGGTCGAGGCCGGAGCCGGAGGAGGTCACGGCGTCGGCGGGGATCTGCGCCTCCCGCGGGGTGTAACCGGGGACGGTGTTGTCGGCGAGGACCTTCGCCTTCGCCTCCTGTACGGACTTCAGGAGGTCGGGGCTGTCCGCGGCCTTGTTGGAGGCACCGGATATCAGCAGCTTGTACTGGGTGTTGATGGTGTTCTCGCCGAGTCCGGCGGCCGGTCGGCCCTGGAACCAGCGCAGGTCGTCCCCGTACGACTGGCCGATGAGGGAGGAGCCGACGACCCGGCCCTCGGTGTTCTTGATCTCGGAGCCGTTGGCCTTGTCGTTGAAGGCTGCCTGGGCGATGGCGGTGACGGCGAGGGGGTAGATGACGCCGCAGATCACGGTGAGGACGAGGAGGGCGCGAAGGCCGGCGCCGAGGAGGCGTGCGGTGTTGCCTACGGAGGTGTTCATGGCGGTTCAGCCGATTCCGGGGATGAGGGAGATGAGGAGGTCGATGAGTTTGATGCCGATGAAGGGGGCGATGAGGCCGCCGAGGCCGTAGAGGCCGAGGTTGCGGCGGAGCATCTTGTCGGCGCTGGTGGGCCGGTACTGGACGCCCTTCAGGGCGAGGGGGACGAGCGCGATGATGATGAGTGCGTTGAAGATGACGGCGGAGAGGATCGCGGACTCGGGTGAGGCCAGGCCCATGATGTTGAGCTTGTCCAGGCCGGGGTAGACCACGGCGAACATGGCCGGGATGATCGCGAAGTACTTCGCGACGTCGTTGGCGATGGAGAAGGTGGTCAGTGCGCCCCGGGTGATGAGGAGTTGCTTGCCGATCTCGACGATCTCGATGAGTTTGGTGGGGTTGGAGTCGAGGTCGACCATGTTCCCGGCCTCTTTGGCGGCCGAGGTCCCGGTGTTCATCGCGACGCCGACGTCCGCCTGAGCGAGCGCGGGGGCGTCGTTCGTACCGTCACCGGTCATCGCGACGAGCTTGCCGCCGGCTTGTTCGCGCTTGATGAGGGCCATCTTGTCCTCGGGGGTGGCCTCCGCGAGGAAGTCGTCGACACCCGCTTCCTGCGCGATGGCCTTGGCGGTGAGCGGGTTGTCACCGGTGATCATGACGGTCTTGATGCCCATGCGGCGCAGTTCCTCGAACCGTTCGCGCATGCCTTCCTTGACGACGTCCTTGAGGTGGATGACGCCCAGGACGCGGGCGCCCTTGTCGTCCTGGACGGCGACCAGGAGGGGGGTGCCGCCGGCTTCGGAGATGGTGTTGGCGAGGAGGTCCGCGTCCTCGGCGACCTGGCCACCTTGTTCTTTGACCCAGGTGATGACGGAGCCGGCCGCGCCCTTGCGGGTCTTCTTGCCGTCGACGTCGACGCCGGACATGCGGGTCTGTGCGGTGAAGGGGATCCACTCGGCGTGGGTGAGTTCGCCCTGGTGGCGTTCGCGCAGGCCGTACTTGTCCTTCGCGAGGACGACGATCGAGCGGCCTTCGGGGGTTTCGTCGGCGAGGGAGGACAGTTGGGCGGCGTCGGCCAGTTCGGCTGCGGTGGTGCCCTTGACGGGGACGAACTCGCCGGCCTGGCGGTTGCCGAGGGTGATGGTGCCGGTCTTGTCGAGGAGCAAGGTGGAGACGTCGCCGGCGGCTTCGACCGCGCGGCCGGACATGGCCAGGACGTTGCGCTGGACCAGGCGGTCCATGCCCGCGATACCGATCGCGGAGAGCAGCGCGCCGATCGTGGTGGGGATCAGGCAGACCAGGAGAGCCGTCAGCACGATCATCGACTGTTCGGCGCCGGCGTAGATCGCGAACGGCTGGAGGGTGACCACCGCGAGCAGGAAGACGATCGTGAGGGAGGCGAGGAGGATGTTGAGGGCGATCTCGTTGGGGGTCTTCTGGCGGGCTGCGCCTTCGACGAGGGCGATCATGCGGTCGATGAAGGTTTCGCCGGGCTTCGTCGTGATCTTGATGACGATCCGGTCGGAGAGGACCTTGGTGCCGCCGGTGACCGCCGAGCGGTCGCCGCCCGATTCGCGGATGACGGGGGCTGATTCGCCGGTGATGGCCGACTCGTCGACGGAGGCGACGCCTTCGACGACGTCGCCGTCGCCGGGGATGGTGTCGCCGGCCTCGCAGACCACCAGGTCACCGATCCGCAGCTCCGTGCCGGGTACTTGTTCCTCGGTGGTGGTGTCCTGGGTGAGGCGGCGGGCGACGGAGTCGGTCTTGGCCTTGCGCAGGGTGTCGGCCTGGGCCTTTCCGCGGCCCTCGGCGACGGCTTCGGCGAGGTTCGCGAAGATGGTGGTCAGCCACAGCCAGGCGGTGATCGCCCAGCCGAACCAGTCCGTGGGGTCCTTCAGTGCCAGCACGGTCGTGACGACCGAGCCGATCAGGACCACGAACATCACCGGCGACTTGACCATGACCCGCGGATCGAGCTTGCGCACGGCATCCGGGAAGGACTTGAGCAGCTGCTTCGGATCGAAGAGACCACCGCCGACGCGGGCCTGTTCGGGCTTGTGACCGGACGGGAGGTCCTGGTGCGGAGCACGGGTGGGAGTGATGGTGCTCATGAGGCCAGCCCTTCGGCAAGCGGACCCAGCGCGAGGGCGGGGAAGTAGGTGAGGCCCGTGACGATGAGGATCGTGCCGACGAGCAGGAAGGTGAACAGCGGCTTCTCGGTGCGCAGTGTGCCCGCGGTGGCGGGGACCGGCTGCTGTTCGGCGAGCGAGCCGGCCAGCGCGAGGACGAAGACCATGGGCAGGAAGCGGCCGAGCAGCATGGCCAGACCGGTGGTCGTGTTGAACCACTGGGTGTCGGCGTTCAGTCCGGCGAAGGCCGAGCCGTTGTTGTTGCCGGCCGAGGTGTAGGCGTAGAGGATCTCGGAGAAGCCGTGCGCGCCGCCGTTGGCCATCGAGTGGGCGGGGGTCGGCAGGGCCATCGCGACGGCCGTGAAGCCGAGGACGAGTGCCGGGGTGATGAGGATGTAGCAGGCCGCGAACTTGATCTCGCGGGTGCCGATCTTCTTGCCGAGGTACTCCGGGGTGCGGCCGACCATCAGACCGGCGAGGAACACCGCGATGATCGCCATGATCAGCATCCCGTAGAGGCCGGAGCCGACGCCGCCGGGCGCGATCTCGCCCAACTGCATGCCCAGCAGCTGGATGCCCCCGCCCAGGCCCGTGTACGAGGAGTGGAAGGAGTTGACCGAACCGGTCGAGGTGAGCGTGGTGGCGACCGAGAAGATCGCGGACCCGGCTATGCCGAAGCGGGTCTCCTTGCCCTCCATCGCACCGCCCGCGGCCTGGAGCGCCGGGCCGTGGTGGGCGAACTCGGTCCACATCATCAGCGCGGTGAAACCGAGCCAGATGGTCACCATCGTCGCGAGGATCGCGTAGCCCTGGCGCAGGTTTCCGACCATGCGGCCGAAGGTGCGGGTCAGCGCGAAGGGGATCAGCAGGATCAGGAAGATCTCGAAGAGGTTCGAGAAGGGGGTCGGGTTCTCGAAGGGGTGGGCGGAGTTGGCATTGAAGTAGGCACCGCCGTTGGTGCCCAGCTCCTTGATGACCTCCTGCGAGGCCACCGCGCCGCCGTTCCACTGCTGCGTGCCGCCCATGAACTGGCCGACCTCGTGGATCCCGGAGAAGTTCTGGATGACGCCGCACGCGACCAGCACGACCGCGCCGACCACCGACAGCGGGATCAGGATCCGGACGGTGCCGCGCACCAGGTCGGCCCAGAAGTTGCCGAGCTCACCGGTGCGCGAGCGCGCGAAGCCCCGTACGAGAGCCACCGCGACGGCCATGCCCACGGCGGCGGACAGGAAGTTCTGCACCGCCAGCCCGCCGGTCTGCACGACGTGGCCCATGGCCTGCTCGCCGGTGTACGACTGCCAGTTGGTGTTCGTCACGAAGGACACGGCCGTGTTGAAGGCCTGGTCCGGCTTGATGGAGGCGAAGCCGAGCGAGCCGGGCAGGTGGCCCTGGAGGCGCTGGAGCAGGTAGAGGAAGAAGACGCTCACCGCCGAGAAGGCGAGGATCGAGCGCAGATAGGCGGGCCAGCGCATCTCCGCGTTCGGGTTGGCGCCGATGGCCTTGTACATCCACCTCTCGGGGGCGTAGTGCCGCTTCGAGGAGTAGACACGGGCCATGTAGTCGCCCAGCGGGCGGTACGCGAGGGCCAGCGCGGCGACGAGCGCGAGCAGCTGGAGCACCCCGGCAACAACGGGACTCATCGGGGCTAGAACCTCTCCGGGAACACAAGGGCGAGGACGAGGTAGCCCAGCAGGGACACGGCGACCAGCAGACCGACGACGTTTTCGGCGTTCACAGCTTGGTCACCCCCTTGGCGACCAGAGCCACCAGCGCGAAGACCGCGATCGTGGTGGCGACGAAGGCCAGGTCGGCCATCGTGAGCTCCCGGTGGGTGCGAGGGTAATTTTCGGACATCACCGAGTGAAACGTCCTTCCGGGGCTCCACAGACTCCCTTGACGGGCCCCATACGCCCGGCTGTGCGCCTTTTACGAGTCCCTAACGGGGCGGGCGGACCGGGCGCGCGCCAACGAAGATTCTGTTCCATATAACGGAAATCAACTTCCGCAATGCGGCATTCGGGTTATGCTCCGGCGCACCCGGAATCCGTCCCGAAGGCCCCCAGGAGGAATGCCATGACCGAGAGTCGCGTCGCCCTGATCACCGGATCCTCCTCCGGGATCGGTGCGGCCATCGCCCGCCGGCTGGCCTCGGAAGGCATCCGCGTCGTCGTGAACTCGGCGCGCAGCGAGAGCGCCGGAAAGGCCCTGGCCGCAGAGCTGCCCGGCGCCGTGTACGTACGGGGCAGCGTCGCCGACGCCGCGGACGCGCGCCGCATCGTGCAGAGCGCGGTCGACGCCTTCGGACGGCTCGACATCCTCGTCAACAACGCGGGCGTCACCCGCTTCATCCCGCTCGACGACCTGGAGGCCGCGGACGCCGACGCCTGGCGCGAGATCTTCGACGTCAACGTCATCGGCGCCTGGCAGATGATCACCGCAGCCGCTCCCCACCTGCGCGAATCCGGGGCCGCCTCGGTGGTCAACATCTCCTCGGTCTCCGCGACCCGCGCCCTCGGCAGCTCCGTCCCCTACGCGGTGAGCAAGGCCGCGGTCAATCACATGACCCGCCTGCTGGCCTCCCAGCTCGGACCCGCCGTCCGCGTCAACGCCATCGCGCCGGGCCTGATCGACACGCCCTGGTACGAGGACGCCGAGGAGGTCTGGGAGAGCTCCCGGGAGTGGATCACGCAGAACACCCCGCTGCGCCGGGTGGGCACCCCCGAAGACGTCGCCGAGGCCGCTCTCTACCTGGTCAACGCCGCCTACACGACCGGCGACGTGCTCACCGTCGACGGCGGCCGGCACGTCGTCTGACCGCACCGCGGACCGATACAGAGGCACCATAGAGGAAGCCACATGACGGACTACTACCCTCGGATCATGAACGCAGAAGCCGGCGCCACAGACGTCACGGTGAAGGCGGCCGCGAACGCCGCCACGGTGAAGGAATCAGACCGCAAGCACGTCTTCCACTCCTGGTCGGCCCAGGAACTCATCGACCCGCTCGCCGTCGCCGGCGCCGAGGGCTCGTACTTCTGGGACTACGACGGCAACCGCTACCTCGACTTCTCCAGCGCCCTCGTCTACACCAACATCGGCTACCAGCACCCGAAGGTCACCGCGGCCATCCAGGAGCAGGCGGCCAAGCTGTGCACCGTCGCGCCCGGCTTCGCCGTCGACGTGCGCTCCGAGGCGGCCCGGCTGATCGCCGAGCGCACCCCGGGCGACCTCGACAAGATCTTCTTCACCAATGCCGGTGCCGAGGCCGTCGAGAACGCCGTCCGCATGGCCCGGCTGCACACCGGCCGGCCCAAGGTGCTCTCCGCCTACCGCTCGTACCACGGCGCCACCTCCACCGCGATCAACCTCACCGGTGACGCCCGCCGCTTCGGCAACGACACCGCGACCGCCGGCGTCGTGCACTTCTGGGGCCCCTTCGCCTACCGCTCGCCCTTCTACGCGGCGAACGAGGCCGAGGAGTGCGAGCGCGCCCTGCGCCACCTGGAGGACACCATCGTCTTCGAGGGCCCGCAGTCCATCGCCGCGATCATCCTGGAGACCGTCGGCGGCGCCCCGGGCGTGCTCGTCCACCCGGACGGCTACCTCGCCGGCGTGCGCGAGCTCTGCGACCGCTTCGGCATCCTCCTCATCCTCGACGAGGTCATGGTCGGCTTCGGCCGCACCGGCACCTGGTTCGCCGCCGACCACTGGGGCATCACCCCCGACCTGCTCTGCTTCGCCAAGGGCATCACCAGCGGATACGTCCCCCTCGGCGGCGTCGCCATCTCCGCCGCCGTCGCCGGGACCTTCGCCCGGCGCCCCTACCCGGGCGGGCTGACGTACTCCGGGCACGTGCTGGCCTGCGCGGCCGCCGTCGCCACGGTGAACGTCATGGCCGAGGAGGGCATCGTCGAGCAGTCCGCCCGCACCGGCGCCGAGCTGCTGGGCCCGGGCCTGCGCGCGATCGCCGAGCGGCACCCCTCGGTCGGCGAGGTCCGGGGGCTCGGCACCTTCTGGGCACTGGAACTCGTACGGGACCGCGCCACCCGCGAGCCCCTGGTCCCGTACAACGCTTCGGGCGCCGACAACGCGCCGATGGCGGAGTTCGGGGCGGCCCTGAAGAAGGGCGGCCTGTGGCCGCTGCTCGCCGGCAACCGCATCCACGTCGCACCGCCGTGCAACATCTCGCCCGACGACGTGGCCAAGGGCCTCGCGATCCTCGACGAGGCGCTCTCGGTGGCCGACGCACACACCGTCTGACCTGCACAGACGTACGGACACCCAAGCCGTGGGTGCTCGTCTCGGAGGATCCGCGCAGTTCCGAACACCACGTGAACGTGCTGAAATCCGAAAGAGCACCTACGGACCGGGATGCACGTCAGTCCCGGGGCGGTCCTGCGGGACCGAACGGCGGGGGGCGGGCCGCGTGCCCACCGGACGCCGGGCGTACGGGATCCATTCAGCCGGACTCCGTGTACCCGAAGGAAGTCAGCCCATGAGCAAGCACGTCCTGGCCCAGAACCAGTACGGCAAGGCCGAGAACCGCATCGTCAAGGTCACCCGCAAGGGCAGCGACGGTTCCTGGCACGAGATCCGTGACCTCAACGTCTCGGTCGCGCTCCGCGGTGAGTTCCGCGACGTCCACCTGACCGGCGACAACGCCAACTGCCTGCCGACCGACACCACCAAGAACACGGTGTACGCCTTCGGCAAGGAGCACGGCATCGAGTCCCCCGAGGCCTTCGGCATCCTGCTCGCCAAGCACTTCGTCTCCTCGCAGGCGCCGATCCGCGAGGCGCAGATCCGCATCGAGGAGTACGTGTGGGACCGCATCCCGGTCCCGACGCGCAAGGAGCAGCACTCCTTCGTCCGCAAGGGCCAGGAGGTGCGCACCGCGCAGATCACCTACAGCGAGACGACGGGCCTCCAGGTCATCTCGGGTCTGAAGGACCTGACGGTGATGAACTCGACCAACTCCGAGTTCCACGGCTACATCAAGGACAAGTACACGACCCTTCAGGAGGCGTACGACCGCATCCTGGCGACCAAGGTCACCGCGCGCTGGGCGCACTCGGCGCTGGCCGGCGACGACGCCTCGTACGACTGGGACCAGGCCTACAAGAAGGTCCGCAAGAACATGCTGGAAGCCTTCGCGGAGACGTACTCGTACTCGCTGCAGCAGACCCTGAACCAGATGGCCGAGCGGGTGCTCGACAACTGCCCCAAGGTCAACGAGGTGCGTCTGAACCTCCCCAACAAGCACCACTTCCTCGTCGACCTGGAGCCGTTCGGCCTCAAGAACGACAACGAGGTCTACTTCGCGGCCGACCGGATGTACGGCCTGATCGAGGGCACCGTCCACCGTGACGGCGTGCAGCCGGTGATCGCGACCTCCGACTGGATCGTCGCCTAGGGGGTGTCCGGCGGGGCCGGTGCGGCCTGCCCCACCAGGAGGTTCCACCGGCCCGAGCGGCCCGTCAGGCCCGTGATCGTGCCCGGGCGCACGTCGAGCCGCCAGAACGTCCGAGCGGGCAGTTCCAGGGCGGCCACCACGGCCGCCCTGGCGAAGGCCTGGTCGGCGGTGACCCGGTGCGTGCCCGGCTCCAGACCGGCCAGCCAGCTCCCGGCGCGCGCGGCCAGCGCCTCGACGGACTCGCCGCCGGGCGGGGCGTACGCGGGGTCCGTCAGCCACCTGTGCACCGCGGCCGGATCCTCGGCGGCGACCTCGTCCAGGGTCCGCCCCTCCCACCTCCCGGTCTCCAGGGCGAACGGCCCGCCGCGGCCGAAGCGGAGCTCCCTCATCTGGTCGTCAAGTGGCGGGGTGACCAGGTGAACTCGTACCGAAGAGGGGTTCATAAAGGGAGCGTAAGCGCGGTACGGTCGCGGGCGACACAACTGAATGACGACGGTCCGGCGGAAGCACCGGTGAGAATCCGGCACGGTCGCGCCACTGTGAGTCCTCCCCGAGGGGAGGCAAGTCAGACCCGCCCCTGTCGTCGAGAGCACCACTGACCGGGACGCGTGTTCCCCCTGGAGGTAACTGCCATGGCCCACTCCGCCGTGCCCACGACGGCCCCCGCCGTCGCTCCGATCTCGCTCTCCGCACTCGCCCCCTGGGCGGTCTTCGTCGCCGCCCTCGTGCTCGTCCTGCTGTACTTCGTCGGCATCGAGCAGGGCGCCACCGCCGTCTTCGAGGGCGAGACCATCCACGAATGGCTGCACGACGGCCGTCACCTGCTCGGCTTCCCCTGCCACTGATCTCCGCCCCAGCAAGGGAAACCGAGCCATGACATCCGCTCTCCCCCAAGGCCCGTCCCCCCGCGCATTCCTCCTCCGGGGCATGCTCGCCGGCCTGCTGGCCGGTGTGGCCGCCTTCCTCGTCGCGTACCTCCTCGGTGAGTCCAAGGTCGATGCGGCCATCGCCATCGAGGAGGCCGGCGCCGCGCTGTCCGGCCACGACCACGGCGAGGAGGCCCCGGTCAGCCGGGCCCTCCAGGCCACGGCCGGCCTCGGCACCGGTGTCCTGCTGTACGGGGTCGCGCTCGGCGGCATCGCCGCGCTCGTCTTCTGCTACGCGCTCGGCCGCATCGGCCGCTTCGGCCCGCGGGCCACGGCCGCGCTGGTCACCGGCGCGCTGTTCGTCACCGTGACCCTGGTGCCGTTCCTCAAGTACCCCGCCAACCCGCCGGCCGTCGGCGACCCCGACACGGCGTCGCGGCGGACTGCCCTCTACCTCCTGATGATCGCGCTGAGCGCGCTGCTCGCGGCGGGCGCGCTGATCCTGGGCCGCCGGCTGGCCCCGAAGCTCGGCAACTGGAACGCCTCGATCGCCGCGGGCGCGTTCTTCGTCCTCGCCGTCGGCGTCTCGTACGCCGCCCTGCCCGGCATCAACGAGGTCCCGGCGGACTTCCCGGCCGCACTCATCTGGAGCTTCCGCCTCGCGTCCCTGGCGATCCAGGCCGCGCTGTGGACGACTTTCGGCCTCGTCTTCGGTTTTCTAGCCGAACGGGCTCTTGTGCCGACCACTGCACCCAAGGAGGCTTTGCAGCCCACGAGTTGACGATGAAAGGGCCGGTAGCGGATGCCGACGGCGATCAGGCAATGGCGAGGCTGGACGGGCGCCGCCCCGTTCTGGCTCAACTCGCTCCTGCTGCTCCTGGCCCCCTTCACCGCCGTCACCCTGCTCGCCCAGATAGGCGTCATCACGGCCCTGGCCGCCGTCGGCGGTCTGGCCCGCCATCTCTGGTTCGGTGACTACGGCCATCCGGCCATCCACACGGCCGCCGCACTCATGGGTGCGGCGGCCGCGACGTTGGTGGTGGTCTGAGCCCCGGCCGGTCACGGCATCAGGGCCGGGCCGCGAGGGCCTTGGCCAGGGCGAGGACCGGCGCCGCTTCGCGGACGTGGCGGTACGGGGTCAGGTCGCGCAGCAGGCGCGCCAGGGCCTCGGTCGCGGTCCGGGACTGTACGGACGGCAGAGCCGCGAGGAAGTCCCGCCAGTGCTCGCAGGCCCGGGTGACGTGCCCCAGGCGCAGCCGGGTCTCGGCCAGCGCGGCGAGCGTGAGCGCGGTGGCCCGGTGCTGCCCCGGGGCCCTGGCGCGCAGCGACCGCTCGAACGCCTCGGCCGCGGCGGGGTACGCCCCGAGCGCGAGGTGGGTCCGGGCGCGGGTGTCGTCGAGGTCGGCGCGGGCGTAGGAGTCGAAGGGCCGGCTGCTGTCGTGGCCGTTGCCGTTGCCTTGGCTGCTGTCGTGGCCGTGGCCTTGGCCGTGGCCGTTGCCGTGGCTGCTGTCGTTGCCGTGGCCGTGGCCGTGGCCGTGGCCGTGGCCGTGGCCTTGGCCGTGGCCTTGGCCTTGGCCTTGGCCTTGGCCATTGCCGTCCATGGCCGCGGCGATGGCCAGGTCGGCCAGGGCCGCCTCCCGCTCCCCCGCGTATGCGCGGGCCGCGGCCCGCTGGACCAGCAGGAACGCCCGCGTGCCCGGGTCCGCCTCAGCGGGCCCGGCGTCCACCGCCAGCCCGGCGAGGCGTAGCGCGTGCCCCGGCTGCCCGAGCCGCACCGCGTGCGCGCTCATCGCCCGCAGCGTGATGGCGTAGGTGCGCCGGTCCTCGGCCCGCCGGGCCAGCCCGAGGGCGGTGCCGTGGTACTCCTGGGCCAGCCCGTGGTGCCCCGCGTCGGCGGTCATCTCCCCCAGTAGGTGTGCCAGTTGCGCGTACCCGCCGAACACCTCGCGCGGGTCTTCGGCTCCGGCCGGGCGGCGCCGGGCGGCGAAGGCGCCGGCGTCCTGGGCCAGCCAGGCCGCCAGGGCGGCGCGGGTGTGGGTGCCGCCGTGCGCGAGGTACAGCGCGGTGAAGCTCCGTGCGAGGGCGCGCAGTTGCTCGGCGCGCGCCGCGGTCCGGCGCTGCTCGGGCCGACGGACCGTCACCTCTCCCTGATTGACAGCTTTTCGCATGGGGCAGGACGCGACGGCGACCCGACACGCCCGTGGCCCTCGCTTGACGTTCTCACCCGTTCGGGTGCACGTCTTCCACGACCCGCTCCAGGACCGGCTCACCGGCCGCCATCTGCGAAGACATCCCGAGACCGGGACGACACGCCCATGACGCGCCGTCAGTCTCTCGTGATCCGCGCGGTGCAGGGGCCCTGCGGAGGAGTCCACTGCTCTCGGGACCCGGCCGCCCGAGCCGGACCAGAAGGGAATGACATGCCCCGCGCCAAGTGGGTCGTCGGCGTGCTGACGGCGGGTCTGCTGTTCACCGGCATGGGGGTGTTGCGCAGTACCGAGGGTGCGAAGCCGGTGGCGGCCACCGCGGGTGACGCACTGCCCTCCCGCGCGCTGGGTCTGTCCGGACCCCGCCGGCTGGTCCAGCAGTTGGAGCACTCCGGCGGGCACGCCCCCGGCAAGGGGGCCCGGCGGCCCGTGCGGGCGGGTGTCGGACCCCTGCGGCCGGCGCGCCCGCTGCGGCTGTCGATCCCGAGCCTGCGGGTGGACGTCCCGCTCACCACCGAGGACGAGGACTTGGCAGCCCCGGAGAGCGCCGCCTGGGACACCGCCGAGCCGGCCCCCGGCTCGGCGGGGACCGCCGTGATCAGCGGGGAGTTCCTGCACCTGGCCGAGCTGCGCCGCGGGGCGACCATCGAGGTCGCGCGCGCGGACCGGCGTACGGCCGTGTTCACCGTGTACCGGGTCTCACCCGCCGGCATCACGGGGCGCGGGCAGCCCCCGGCCCGGGCCCAACTGCGGCTGGTCAGCGGCGAGACCGCCGTCCTGGCCCGGCTCACGGGGCAGTTCCGCAGCCCCCGTTGACGCCGGCTGTCAGCCGTGCGGGCTCTCTTCGTCCTCCGGTCGGGGGCTTCTGTGGCCCTTGCGGGGAGTTACCCGGCGTGTCGGGGCACATCCTCCGCATGAACGGGACGCCGCGTACGCGGATGGCACTGGCGAGGGCCCTGACGGTGGCCTGCGTCCTGCTGCTGTGCGCCTTCGTCGCGGGTCCGGCCGGGTCGATCGCGGCCTCCGCGGTGGTGGTCGAGTCCCGGTCCGCACCCTCGGCGCCCGTCGAACCCGCCGAGGGCCAGTCCGATCCGGCCGGGGACCCCGAGGTCCGCCTCGCCGCACGACCGGCCCTCCGCGCGGCCCCGGGCGACCGGCGGCCGCACCGGCCGGTGTTTCACGTGAAACGTCGTGGTCAGGTTCTGGGCGGGACCCGGTGCGCGGGCCCGTACGAGACGGGCGCGGGCGCTCCGAAGGTGTCCCCGCGGTCGACGCGGAGTGTGGTGCTGCGCTGCTGAGCGGTCCGAGCAGCAGCGTCCCCCCACACCCCCCTCGAACACCCGTGAGGTTCCGCCATGCCCATCGACCCGTACGCCGCCCTGAACGCCATGCTCCGCGCCGAGGCGGCCCGCTTCTCGCCGCCCGCGCCGGTCAGGCAACCCGCCGAGAGCGCTGTCGCCGTGGCCGTCGAGTCCGAGAGCGAACCGCAGCAGATCTCCCCCGCGGCCGACTCGGCCGCGTAGTCGCCGCGCACGGTCGACGCTCCCCGGACATGGGGAGGCGCCGGTTCCCGCGCCCTCGGCAACGGAGAGTGGTCACGTGAGGTTCGACCACGGGCGCGGGAACCGGCGCCACCATCAGTCTCCACCGGGCGGGCTCCGGCCCGCCTCGGGCTTTCGTCCGGACTTGCCGGGCCGAAAGTACCGCTAGTCCTCCCGCGTGTAGTAGCGGTAGAAGGCCGCCAGGCCGACACCCGCTCCGACGGCCAGGGCGAGGCCGACGGACCGCAGGATGCTGTGGTCGGCGAGGCTGTAGAGGTAGCCGAAGGCGATGCCCGCGAAGGCTCCGTACGCCGTGGCGTGCAGCTCCCGCTTCAGCCTGGGGCCGATGCGGGCCAGGGCGACCATGCAGGCGGCGAAGATGGCGCCGCACAGGATCCCGTAGAAGACGTTGCCCGCGTCGACCGGGCCCATCTGGCGCTTCATGAACGCGGCGTACACGCCGTAGACGAGTCCGAGGAGCAGTGGGCGCGCCAGTGCGCTCTTGCTCATGTGGGTCGTGTCCGCCAGATGCCGGTGCCGCCTGGGGGCGGTGGGTGCCGCATGTGCCATGACGGGCTCCTCTCTTCCACCACTCAGGGCACACCCGCCGCCCCCGACCGGCAAGTGGATCAAGGATCAGGCCCCGCGTACGGCCACCGCGTCCACCTCGAACAACATCCCCGGCAGAGCCAGGGCGGCCACGCCGATCAGGGTCTGGGCGGGCAGTTCGGTGCCCCAGGTGGCGTGCAGGTGCTTGAGGAGCACCTCCAGCTTCCGCTCGTCGTGCCCGACGACGTACGTCCCGATGCGGACGACATCGGCGGGGCCGAGGCCGACGGCCGCCAGGGCGGTGCGGAGGTTGGCGAAGGCCTGGCCGACCTGGTCCTCGAAGTCCTCGGAGACCACGTGGCCGCTCTCGTCGCTGCCGTACTGGCCGGCTATGAAGACCTGCTCGCCGGGTGCGGAGACGATGTGGCTGTATCCGTAGCCGGTGGGGTCGTGCAGTCCTGCCGGGTTGGTGATGCTGCGCGTCATTGTCTGGCTCCTCAGTCGGTCGTGTGCGTCAGTGCGCCGCGAGCCAGGCCCGCAGCCGCTCGGGAGCCTCGGGAGCCTGCCGCTCGGCCTGCCGCCGGATGCCGTCGAGGTCCTGGTCTGCGAGGGCGCGGCGCCAGGCCAGCTCGGCCCGGGCCATGGCGTGTGCGATGGCGCAGTCCGCCGAGTCCGCGGACTGCGCCGGCCCGGCGGACTCTGCGGACTCTGCGGACTCTGCGGACTCTGCGGACTGCGCCGGCTCCGCGGCGGGCGGCTCCCCGCCCGGGCCCCGTCTGCGGATCTCCGCGCACCGGAAGGCCTCCTCGGGCCCCTCGACGGCGGCGACCACGTCCATGAGCGAGATGTCGGCGAGCGGTCGGGCCAGCCTGAAGCCGCCGCGCGGCCCGGGGGTGGAAGTCACGATCCCCGCCCGGGCCAGCGCCTGGAGCTGCTTGTTGAGATAGGCGGCGGGCAGGTCGTGCCACGCGGCCAGCCGCGCCGCCGACACGGCCCGCCCGGGCACGCTCCAGGCCAGGTTGACGCAGCTGTGCAGCGCCCACTCGACGCCTTCACTCATCCTCATAATCTGGATATTAGATGTCCAGATTATTGCTCCGCAAGGGCCGACACGCCACCCGCCCGCAGCAGCAACGCGCGCACCGCGCGGCCAGGCGGCTTTCCCTGGTGACGTGCGCACCTTTCTCTCGGCGGTACTCATCGCTCTCGTGGCCCTCCTCGTGCCCGCGAGCGCCGTCGCGTACTGGGCCGACCACGAGCTGGGGAGCGCCGACCGGTACACCGCCGCCATGTCCCCGCTCGCCGAGAACCCGGCCGTGCAGAAGGTCGTCGTCACCCAGGCCACCCGCGGCCTGGCCGGGCAGATCGACGCCGGTCCCTTCCAGACCGGCGTCGAAGCCCTGCTCGGCGAGGCCCTGAGCTCCTTCGTCGGCACCCCCGCCTACCGGACCGCCTGGGACGCCACGAACCGCGCCGCGCACGCCGCCTTCCTCAAAGCGCTCACCACGGGCGACGGCAATGCCGTCACCATCGACCTCGAACCCGTGATCGCGCAGGTCAAAGAGGTGCTCGTCGAGGACGGGGTGCCGCTCGCCGACCGCATCCCGGTCACCCACATCTCGGTGAAGGTCATGGAGTACGACAATCTCGGCGCGCTCCGGAAGGGCTTCCGCATGCTGCAGATCGCCGGCATCTGGCTCCCCGTGCTGACTCTGGTGCTGGCCGCCGCGGCCATCGCCCTCGCCGTCCACCGGCGCCGCGCCGTCATCGCCACCGGGTTGGGGCTGGCCGTTGGGGCGGCCCTGCTGGGGTTCGCCGTGGCGCTGTGCCGGCGCCTGACCCTGGACGACCTCCCCGCCGACATCGACCGGCCCGCGGCCGAGGCGGTCTACGACGCGCTCACCGCGTTCCTGCGCACCACCGCCTGGGTGGTGCTCGCGGTCGGACTGGCCGCCGCGCTCGCCGCCTGGCTGACGGGCCGCCTGCGCCGGACCCCATAAGCTCGGAAGGTACGCAAAGGGCGCAGAGAATCCGATTCGCGGCACGGAAGCGGAATGAGCACCGAACAGATACCGTCCGGGCGAGCCCGGCACAATCCGCTGGCTCCACCCCCCTGGCTCCTCAACGGGCTGCGGCCGAGCACCGCACCGATCCCCTGGGCGGCCGTGGCACGTGCGGGCATCGCGCTGGCCGCACCGCTCGCCGTCGGCTTCGCCCTGGACGAGCCCGAGTACGGCGCGCTCGTGTCGATGGGCGCCCTGGCCGGAGTGATCGGCGACACCGCCGACGCCTACCGGATGCGGGTCCTGAACATCGCCGTGCCGCAGCTCTTCGGCGCCGTCGGCGTCGCCCTGGGCACCCTCGTGTTCGGACACGGCTGGCTCGCCGTCGGCCTGCTCACCCTGATCGCCCTGGTCTCCGGGATGATCTCCTCGATCGGCACGGTCGCCTCCGTGTCCGGACTGCTGCTCCTGCTCAACGCGGTGGTCGGGGCCGGGCTGCCGATGCCCCAGCCCTGGTGGACCGCGCCGCTGCTGCTGAGCGCGGGCGGGCTGTTCGTCCTGCTGCTGACCCTGCTGGGCTGGCCGTTGCGCGGCCGGCTGCCGGAACGCGCCGCCGTCGCCGCCGTCTACCGGGCGCTGGCCGACGCCCTGGAGGCCGCGGGCCGGCCCGGTCCGGCGTACGAGCAGCACCGCCAGCAGGTCACCCAGGCCCTGAACCAGGCCTACGACCTCGTCCTGGGCCGGCGGGCCCGGGTGCACGGGCGCAGCCCCTCGCTGGTGCGGATGCTGGCCCAGCTCAACGTACTGATCCCGGTGGTCGAGGCCGCCCCCGCCGCCCACCTGCGCCGCAGGCCGCTGCCGCCCGAGATCCCGGCAGCCGTACGGGAACTGGCGGCGGCCGTGGAAGAGGGCCGCACCGGAACGCCCGTACTGGACCTGCCCGAGCCGCACGGCCAGTCCGAGCGGGCCCTCGACGCGGCGCTGCGGCACGCGGCGACCATCGTGCTGCTGGCCGAACCCGACCCGTACAACGTCGACGACCGGCTCGGCCGGCCCGCCGCGCTGCGGGTCCGGGCCCGGCGGGCCGTGCGCGACATGATGCTGTCGGCGGCCTCCTGGCGCTACGGGCTGCGGCTCGCCCTGTGCATCGGACTGGCCCAGGCGCTGGTCTCGGTCGTGGAGATCGAACGCTCCTACTGGGTCGCCCTGACGGTCACCTTCGTCCTGAAGCCCGACTTCGGATCCGTCTTCTCCCGGGCCGTGCTGCGCGCGCTGGGCACCGCCGCCGGGCTGGTCATCGCCGCCGCGGTGCTCGCCGAGGTGCCCCGCGGATGGTGGGACGTGCCCGTGATGGCCGTACTCGCTGCTCTGATCCCCGCCTTCTCCGCCAAGGGATACGCCTTCCAGACCGCCGCGATCACCCCGGTGATCCTGCTGCTCTCGGACCTGCTCAACCACCAGGGCTTCGACCTGATCCGGCCCCGGCTGTTGGACAGCCTCATCGGCTGCGCCATCACCCTGGTCGCGGGGTACCTGCTGTGGCCCGAGAGCTGGCGCACCCGGCTCGGCGACCGGCTCGCGGACGCCGTCGACGACGCCGCGCGGTACGTGGAGCGGGCGTTCGGCAGCGACCCCGGGACCCAGACCGAGGCCGGGCTGCGCGCGGCGCGGACGGCCCGGCTACAGGCCCGGCGCAGGATCTACCGGGACCTGTCGGGGGTGCGCAGCGAGTTCCAGCGGGCCCTGACCGAGCCGCCGCCGACGGGGGCGCGGGCGGCCGCGTGGTGGCCGCTGGTCGTCGCCGTCGAGCGGATCGTGGACGCGACGACCGCCGCGCGGGTCCGGGTCAACCACGGCGCGCAGCCGCCTGCGGCCGCCGAGGTCGAGCAGGTCACGCGGCAGCTGCGGGACCTGGCCGGCGGGGTCCGCAACAGCCTGACCCCGGTACGGGTCGACATCCCGGCGGAGGGTGACGGATCCAGCGTCCTGGCCCCGCTCCGCCAGGAGGTCGCGGCGGCCCGGGCCATTGCCCATCCCGGGGGCTGAGGAGCCCCGCCCACTGCCCGGCGCAGTGCGGCCGCGTAACCCGAACGGCCCCGCTCCCGGGCCGGAGGCCCGGCGCCGGGAGAGCATCGGAGCATGCAGCGTGCCTCGGCCGTGATGGTGCTCACCGCCCTCCTGGGCGGCACGGCCGGGTGCGCCGATGTGGAAGGGCTGCGCAACGACGGGGACCTCGGGACGGTGCACGCCCCGCAGACCCTGTGGAAGGACATCCGGCCCGACCCGCCCGATCCGGGGCAGCAGCCGGGAACGGCCGCGGTCGTGCCCGGACTGCCCGAGGTCGCGGACCTGAACATGCGCGGCGTGGACCCGGTGGCCGTCGTCCGCGCGGACATCACCGCCGCCACCACCCAGGACGGCGGGACCGGACGGCTCGTGGACCCCCGGGCCATCCAGCGCATCGCGCTCTGTACACAGGCTGTGGACGGCGGCCCGGACTGCCCCGTACGCCCCGCGGTCCTGCACGACGTCACCGGCAACGGCAAGGACGAGCTGATCACCGCCCTCGACATCGACGGCCGGCTGAGCGAACTGCGCGTCTACACAGTCCTGGACGACGGCAGGATCGCCCGGATCCTGTCCCGGCGGGCGGTGCTGGAGGGTGTCGAGGTGGCCGCCGAGCACCTGGCAGTGCGCGAACCGACGTCGAACCCGAAGTACGTCGCCGTCTCCGACTACGTCTGGGACCCGGATGCCGGGATCATGAACCTCTCCCAGCTCACCCTCGACGACTGCCCCGGGGGCACGGACAGCTCCAGGCCCTGCACCCCGAGCGCGGCCTGAGGGGCGGCGGGCCGATGCGGGTGACGAGCAGTCTGCGCTGGAAGATCGCCCTGACCACGACGACCGTCTGCTGCGCCGTCGCAGCGGCACTGGGCATCCTCGTGCACAACGTGGTCGCCCGGCAGATCGTCGGCGAGGTCCGCAAGGACGTGGACCGCGACCTCGACCACGCCCTCGGGCACTACCAGTACGGCACCGCGCACGGCGACGTGAACGTCGCCATGGACTCCCCCGAGCTCCCGAAGCCCCTGCGCGAGCTCGTCGCCCGCGGGCTGACCGGCAGCATGGTCGGCGAACACTCCGGCAAGCCCGTCATGTGGGCCGCCGGCCCGGCCGACGACCAGTCCCTCGCCGTCTGGGTCCCGTACGAGAACACCCGCTCCCGGCTGCGGGACATGGACACCGCGATCCTCGCCTCGTCGGCGCTCGCCGCCGGCGTGGTGGCGCTCGCCGGCATCTTCCTGGCCAACCGGATCAGCCACCGCCTTCGGACCACCGCCGCCGTGGCCCGCCGGATCAGCGCCGGGGACCTGGACGCCCGGGTCGACTTCCCGGCCGACGGGGACGAGGGCCTCCGGCCGTCGCGCTCCCGCGACGAGGTACGGGACGTGGCGCATGCCCTGGACACCATGGCCGCATCGCTCCAGGACCGGCTGGAGGCGGAGAAGCGGTTCACGGCCGATGTCGCGCACGAGCTGCGCACCCCGCTCACGGGATCGCTCGCCGCGGCTTCCCTGCTGCCCGAGGGACGCCCCAAGGAGATGATCAACGACCGGCTCAGGGCCCTGCACCTGCTCACCGAGGACCTGCTGGAGATCTCCCGGCTGGATTCGGGCGTGGAGCAGGCCGACTTGAGCCGCGTCGAGCTCGGCCGGGCTGTCCAGCGGGCGGTGACGGGCACCCGGCTGGCCGCCACGGTACGGGTGCTCCGTGACGCGGTGGTGCTCACCGACCGGCGCCGGCTGGACCGGATCCTGGCCAACCTGCTGGTCAACGCCCACAAGCACGGGCAGCCGCCGATCGAGGTGAGCGTGGAGGGGCCGGTCGTGACCATCCGCGACCACGGGCCCGGCTACCCGCCCGAGCTGATCGAGCAGGGACCGCAGCGCTTCCGCACCGGAGACCCGGGCCGCGGGCGCGGCCACGGGCTCGGCCTGACGATCGCGGCCGGCCAGGCGGCGGTACTGGAGATCGAGCTCGGCTTCTCCAACGCCCCGGACGGGGGCGCGGTGACCACGCTCCGGCTCCCCGTCGGGCGCCTGCCGGACGGAAGTTGACCGGGCGCGAGGGAATGTTTCACGTGAAACACCTCTCGCGCCCGGTCAACTGGGCATGCCCGTCGGCTGGATCAGACGGCTGGATCAGACGCCGATGTTCTTGCCGTCCTTGCGCCAGACCGACACGACGGCCGGGCGGACGATCTTGCCGGGGCCGTCGGGCCACACCGACTGCGGCTTCTCGACGGACGCGCCGTCGATCTCGCCCGGGTGCTGGACCGCGACCAGGACGCGCTTGTCCTGGATGATCGGGCCGCAGGTCTCGGCACCGCGCGGAACCGTCAGGAACTGCTTCAGCTCGCCGCGCCGGTCACCGGCGGTGGCGACACCGAACAGGCCGTCGTGGGAGCCGAGCTGGTTGCCGTCCGTGGAGATCCACAGGTTGCCGTGCGGGTCGAAGGCCACGTTGTCCGGGCAGGAGATCGGGCTGACCTTGTCCTTCGGGAAGCCCGCGAAGTAGGTGGCCGGGTCGTTGGGGTCACCGGCGACCAGGAAGAGCCGCCAGGCGAAGCCGTCGCCCGCCGGGTTGTCGAAGTTCTCGGCGAGCTCCAGGACCTGGCCGTGCTTGTTCAGGTTGCGCGGGTTGGACTCGGTCGCGCCCTCGGCCTTGCCGGGCTTGCCGCGGTCGGTGTTGTTGGTCAGCGCGATGTAGACGCGACCGGTGCGCGGGGAGGGCTCGACGTCCTCGGGGCGGTCCATCTTGGTGGCGCCCACCTTGTCGGCGGCCTGGCGCGTGAAGACGTACACCTCCTCGGCGGTCATGCCCTCGACGTGCGAGACGTTGCCGGTGGCGAGCTTGATCCAGATGCCCGAGCCGTCGAACTCGCCGTCGGCGGGCAGCTTGCCGGAGCCGTCGAACTCGGTGACCGGGGAGTCACCGGTGAGCTTGGCGACGTAGAGGGTGCCCTCGTCGAGCAGCGTGAGGTTGTGCTCCTTCGCCGCGCGCGAGTTGCCCTTCTTCATCTGCTTCGAGGAGACGAACTTGTAGAAGTAGTCGAAGCGCTCGTCGTCGCCCATGTAGACGACCGGGCGGCCGTCCTCGGTCAGGCGGGGCTGCGCGGCCTCGTGCTTGAAGCGGCCGAGCGCGGTGCGCTTGCGCGGGGTGGAGTTCGGGTCGTACGGGTCCAGCTCGACGACCCAGCCGAAGCGATGCGACTCGTTGGGCTCCTGCGCCACGTCGAAGCGCTTGTCGAACCGCTCCCACTTGCGCTCGGTGGCGCCGGCGGTCACGCCGTAGCGCTTCAGGCGGGCGGCCTGGGTGGGGTCGGTGACCTGGCCGGCGTTGCCGAAGTACTGGTTGAAGTTCTCCTCGCCGTGGAGGGTGGTGCCCCACGGGGTGGTGCCGCCGGCGCAGTTGTTGAGGGTGCCGAGCACCTTGGTGCCGGTGGCGTCGACGGAGGTCTTCAGCAGGGCGCCGCCCGCGGCCGGGCCGGTCAGCTTGAACTCGCTGGTGGCGGTCAGACGGCGGTTGAGCTGGTGGCGGGTGACCGCGGTCAGCTTGCCGCTGCGGTGGTCCTCCTGGACGACGACCACGGACAGGCCGTGCGCGGCCCAGGCGATCTCGACCTGCTCGCGGGTCGGGTTCGCCGGGTCGTAGCCCTTGAACATGAGGTTCTCGTCGGTGTACTCGTGGTTGGCCACGAGCAGCTGCTGGCGCTCGTAGTCGCCGCCGAGCGGGAGCAGGCTGAGGAAGTCGTTGTTGTAGCCGAACTGACCGGCCTGGGCGGCGGCGGTCTGCTTGTCGGGGTTGAAGCCCGGAGCACCCTTGATGATCGGCTCGCCCCAGCGGATGACCACGTTCTGCTCGTGGCCCTCGGGGATGGTGACCGCGTCGTTGGTGTTCGGCGCGACGGACTTGAAGCGCAGGCCGCGGGCGCCGGCGGCGTTGGCCTGGGCGGAAGCGCCCTGGGCCTCGGCGGCGGGGGTCGCGTTGGCGGAGGAACCGTTTCCGCCGACGGCCACGGCGGTACCGGCCGCGGTGGCGACCGTCACGACGGCGGCGGAGCGCAGCATCGAGCGGCGGGAGTAGGCGCGGGCTATGACGTCGCCGGCGTACTCGTTGTCGCTCGTGTTCGGCACCTCGTGGAAGCAGGCGTCACCGCAGCGGTAGCGGCAGGTGAGGGCGGAACGGCCGCCCCCATGCGGGTTGCCGATGAGCGGCAGGAGCTTGCGCACGAGTGTCCTCCGTAGGTGCACGGTCCCCGACAACGTGTCGGTCGAATCCAGCCGTGACGCTAGGCGCGGGTTGCGCCGAAGCGGCGGCGCGGGGATGAACGGCCGGTGAACCCGGCACGTCGGAGCGGCAGTTCGGCGGCGCGGCGGGTGTGTTTGGGCAGTGGGCGCCACGAAAGGTGCCCCTGCCGAAGTTCCAGCCAAGGGGCCGATAACCTTACGTGTCCACTCTGGGCAGGGATCTACCGCGCAGTACGGACAAATGACGCACGCACTCATGCGAAAGGCCTGGCCCATGGGTATTCGGAGCTTGTTGCGCAAGGTGTTCGGACGGGCTTCGGAGCCGGTTCCGGAGTCGGCTGACGCCCCTTCGGCGGCCCTTCCGAGCCAGGCGGAACGCACCCCCCTGGACGCGGCGGCCGAGCTGGTGGCGGCCTCCTTCGACAACCCGACCGTTCCGCCGCAGTCCGCCCCGCGGGACCGCGAGCCGGGCACGCTGCTCACGGCCACGGCGCCGGCCCCGGACCCCACGGTCCCGGAAGCCCGCCGCCCTGCGCCTCCGGCGGTTCAGCAGGACCCCGCCCCGGCGGATCCGGTACCGGCTGCCGCCGAGCCGGAGCCCGTCGCCGCCGAGGCCGCCGCCACCGAGCCGGAGGCGCAGCCCGCGCCCCTCGCGGCCGTTGCCGCCGCCGAGGTGGAGGCCCAGGCCGAGGCCGTCCCCGCCGAGGTGGAGGCCGAGGCGGAGCCGGTCGCGGCCGCCGCCGAGGCTGAGGTCGTTGCCGCCGAAGCGGAGGCCGAGGTCGAGGTCCTGCCCGAGGCTGAGGTCGAGCCCGTCGCCGCCGAGGTTGCGGCGGAGCCCGTCGCGGCCGCAGCCGAGGCCAAGCCGGAGCCGGAGGCAGTGGTCGAGCCCGAGGCACAGCCCGAGCCCGTCGCGGCCGCCGTCGAGGTCGAGCCCGTCGCCGCCGAGCCGGAGGTCGAGCCTGAGCCGGAGGCAGTGGTCGAGGCCGTCGCGGCCGCCGACGACGTGGAGGCGGACGCCGGGACCGAGGCGGGGCCCGCGCATGCGGCTGCGGTCGTGCGGCGTCGGGCGCCCGGGATCTCCGCGGCGTACAAGGCCGCGGGGCAGGTGCTCCGCGGCAAGGACAAGGCCGGGGCACGGGCCAAGGTGTACCTGGTGCTGGACCGCTCCGGCTCGATGCGCCCGTTCTACAAGGACGGCAGCGCCCAGCACCTCGCCGACCACGCGCTCGCCCTGGCCGCGCACCTCGACGGGGCGGCCACCGTGCACACGGTGTTCTTCTCCACGGAGGTGGACGGCACCGCCGACCTGACCCTCGACGGCCACGACGCGGCCTGGGTCGAGGCCCGGCACGCCGAGCTCGGCCGGATGGGCCGCACCAGCTACCACGTGGCCGTGGAGGCCGTCGTCGAGCGCTACCAGAAGGACGGCGGCGAGGGCCCGGCCCTCGTGGTCTTCCAGACCGACGGCGCACCCGACAACCGCCAGCCCGCCAAGGCGGCACTGGCCGAGGCGGCCACCACCGCCCCGGACGTCCACTGGCAGTTCGTCGCCTTCGGCGACCACGACGCCAAGGCCTTCGACTTCCTGCGCAAGCTGGACGCCGAGAACGCCGGCTTCTTCCACGCCGGCCCCGCCCCCCGCGAGCTGACCTCCGCCGCCCTCCTCAAGGGCATCCTGGAGCGGTTCCAGTCGTAAGCAAGTAGCAAGTAGCAAGTAGCAAGCAGTACGCACACGGGGAAGGGCCCGGGATCCTCGATCCCGGGCCCTTCCCCGTGCTCCTGAGCCTTAGCGCGCGGCGTCCGGGTGGACGGCCTCCGCGATCGGCTTGGCGTCGGCGGCCTTGGCCTCGGACGCCTTCGTCTCGACGGGCTTGCGCAGCGCGATGTTCAGCTCGCGCAGGCGGGACTCCTCCAGGACGGTGGGCGCGCCCATCATCAGGTCCTGCGCGTTGCCGTTGAGCGGGAAGGCGATCGTCTCGCGGATGTTCGGCTCGTCGGCCAGCAGCATCACGATGCGGTCCACACCCGGGGCGATGCCACCGTGCGGCGGGGCGCCCAGGCGGAACGCGCGCAGCATGCCCGCGAACTCGCGCTCGACGGTCTCGGCCTCGTAACCGGCGATCTCGAAGGCCTTCAGCATGACCTCGGGCTCGTGGTTGCGGATGGCGCCGGAGGACAGCTCGATGCCGTTGCAGACGATGTCGTACTGCCAGGCAAGGATGTCCAGCGGGTCCTTCTCCTCCAGGTCCTTCATCCCGCCCTGCGGCATGGAGAAGGGGTTGTGGGAGAAGTCGATCTTGCCGGTCTCCTCGTCCTTCTCGTACATCGGGAAGTCGACGATCCAGCAGAAGCGGAAGACGTTCTCCTCGAACTGGCCCGCACGCTTGGCCGCCTCGACGCGGACGCCGGACATGATCTTGGAGACTTCGTCGAAGTCGCCCGCGCCGAAGAACACGGCGTGGCCGGGGACCAGGCCCAGGCGCTCGGTGAGGACCTTGAGGTTCTCCTCGGTGAGGAACTTGGCGATCGGGCCGGTCAGCGAACCGTCCTCGCCCACGCGGACCCAGGCCAGGCCCTTGGCGCCCAGTGAGATCGCGTACTCGCCGAGGCCGTCGAAGAACTTGCGCGGCTGCGCGGCGGTGTCCGGGACGGCCAGCGCGCGCACGTGCTTGCCGGCGAACGCCTTGAACTCCGAGCCCTCGAACACGTCGGTGATGTCGACGAGCTCCAGCTTGGCGCGCAGGTCGGGCTTGTCGTTGCCGTACTTCAGCATCGACTCGCGGAACGGGATCCGCGGGAAGGGGGAGGTGACCTCGCGGCCGCCGCCGAACTCGGTGAAGAGCTCGGTCATCAGGCGCTCGATCGGCTGGAAGACGTCCTCCTGCTCGACGAAGGACATCTCCACGTCGAGCTGGTAGAACTCGCCCGGCGAGCGGTCGGCGCGGGCGTCCTCGTCGCGGAAGCACGGCGCGATCTGGAAGTAGCGGTCGAAGCCGGAGATCATCAGCAGCTGCTTGAACTGCTGCGGCGCCTGCGGCAGGGCGTAGAACTTGCCCGGGTTCAGGCGGGACGGGACGACGAAGTCACGGGCGCCCTCGGGGGAGGTCGCGGTGAGGATCGGGGTCGCCATCTCGTTGAAGCCGAGGGCCACCATCTTGTGGCGGATCGAGGCGATGACGGCCGAGCGCAGCATGATGTTGCGGTGCATGCGCTCGCGGCGCAGGTCGAGGAAGCGGTACTCCAGGCGCCGCTCCTCGTTCACACCGTCGTCGGTGTTGATGGTGAACGGCAGCGGGGCGGCCGCGCCGAGCACCTCGACGGCGGAGACCTCGACCTCGACCTCGCCGGTCGCCAGCTCCGGGTTGACGTTGTCGGCGCCGCGGGAGACGACCTTGCCGTCGATGCGGACGACGGTCTCCTTGGTGACGCTGCTCAGCGCCTCGTTCGCGGCGGTGCCGGGGCGGGCGACGAGCTGCGTGATGCCGTAGTGGTCACGGAGATCGATGAAGAGGATGCCGCCCAGGTCTCGACGATTGTGCAGCCAGCCGCTCAGCCGGACGTCGGAGGCGACGTCGGAGGCTCGGAGCTCGCCGCACGTGTGGGACCTGTACCGATGCATCAGTCATCCAGTTCTTCGCGATACCAGGGTGGATTCAACCGTCCCAAGGTTACCGTCCGGGCCGGGCACCGCGCGGGCGCGCCCGACAGGGTGGTGAACAGGCACGTCAGGCGTATGACCTGTAAAGATGGCCGGGTGCGCACCGAGGACGTCCTGGCCGCCATCGCGACGGGCCTGTGGCGGTGGGACAACGCCTCCGGGACGGTCACCCTCGACAGCGAGGCCGCCCGGCTCCTCGGGCTGCCCGCGGAGCCCGTCGTCCTGCCGGAAGTGGCCGTGCGCTCGCGCTTCCACCCGGTGGACTGGAACGAGATCAACGGCATCGTGAACCTGGCGGTGGCCGAGGACACCCTCGCCGAGGCCCGGCTGCGGATCATGGACGAGGACGGGCGCGTGCTGCGCACCGTACGCAGCCGCTCGAAACCGCTGGAGAACCGGAGCGCGGACGGCCGCCTCGACTACGAGCTGATCGGCACCATCCAGGAGATCGCCGAGCCCCAGCCGGGCACCACGGCCGTGCACACCCCGATCACCGGCGACTGGCGGCGCTCCCGCGAGGCCTTCCTGCTGGACGCGGGGCGCGCGCTGGCCGAGGCCCGCTCCACGGCGGAGGTGCTGCGGGTCGCCGCGTCCCTGTCCATGCCCGGGTTCAG
The DNA here is from genome assembly GCF_040682455.1 of Streptomyces sp. NPDC051183. Taxonomy (NCBI): domain Bacteria; kingdom Bacillati; phylum Actinomycetota; class Actinomycetes; order Kitasatosporales; family Streptomycetaceae; genus Streptomyces; species Streptomyces sp. NPDC051183. The sequence continues at coordinate 12,207 of NZ_JBFBBA010000024.1, read as the reverse complement.
CCCCGACGGGCTGGCCGTCTTCGGCGTGGCGGGCGACCGGCTGTCGATCATCGGGCACCACGGGCACGACGCCGGGGACGAGGGCCCCTTCGCGGACATGCGGCTGGAGACGGACTACCCGGCCGCCGAGGTCGTGCGCACGGGGCGGGCGATCTACCTCCCCAGCCCCGAGGACTACAAGCGGCGGTTCCCGGCCACCTGGCCGCTCGCCCAGCGCTTCGACCGGGTCTCCTGGGCCTTCCTCCCGCTGATCGTGGCCGGGCGGACCATGGGCGCCTGGATGGCCGCGTTCAAGCACCCGGTCTCCTTCTCGCCGGACGAGCGGTCCGTGCTGACGACGGTGGCCCGCATGCTCGCCCAGGCGCTCCAGCGCGCCGGGGTGGCCGAGTCCGAGCGGGAGCTCACCACCGGCCTCCAGCGGTCGATGATGCCGCAGCTCGGACCCGAGATCCCGGGCATGCAGCTCGCCGCCCGCTACGTCCCCACCGGCGGCGGGCTCCAGGTCGGCGGCGACTGGTACGACATGATCCCGCTGCCCTCGGGGCGGTTCGCGCTGGTCATCGGGGACGTCCAGGGGCACGACGTACGGGCCGCCGGGCTGATGGGCCAGCTGCGGATCGCGGTGCGCGCGTACGCCTCCGAAGGCCACCGCCCCGACGCGGTGCTCTCCCGCGCCTCCCGCTTCCTGGCCGGGCTGTGCTCCTCGCAGGAGCAGGAGTCGGACTCCGGCGAGGACCCCGACTTCCAGAGCCCGCGCTTCGCGACCTGCCTGTACGTGGAGTGCGACCCGGAGACGGGGCTGCTGGAGGTGGCCCGGGCCGGCCACCCCGACCCGGCGATCCGGATGACCGACGGCACCGTCCTGATGCGCCCGACCGCGGGGGGCCTGCCGCTGGGCATCGTCCCCGACACGGACTACCCGACCACCCGGTTCACGCTGGAACCCGGCGAGACGATGATGCTCTGCACCGACGGGCTCATCGAGACCGGCGGGCACGACCTGGACACCGGCTGGGCGCGGCTGCGGGCCATCCTGGAGTCCGAGACGCACGACACCGAGAGCCTCGAAAAACTCGCCGACCTGCTGGTCCAGGCCGTGCACGGACCCTCCTCGCACCACACCACCGGCCCGCTGGCCGACCGCCGCGAGGACGACATAGCCGTCGTCCTGCTGTGCCGCGAGGGCGCCGGCTGCGGCTGCGGGAGCCCGCTGCTGCACCCCGTGCGCCCGGCCCGGCGCACGATGCTGACCGTGGCCCAGGCGGAACCGGAGCGCATCGCGGGGGCGCGGCGCCAGATCCGGGAGCTGCTGCACGACTGGGCGGACGCCGAGCAGGTGGACTCGGCGGTGCTGATGGTCTCCGAGATGGTCACGAACGTGCTGATGCACACCGACGGCGACGCGCTGCTGGTGGCGGAGGCGGTGGGCGAACTGGGCGGGCGCCGGCTGCGCATCGAGGTCGCGGACACCAGCGACGAGCTCCCGCACAAGCGGCATCCCGGGGAGATGGCCTCCAGCGGGCGGGGCGTCCTGCTGATGGAGATGCTCGCCGACGCGTGGGGCGTGGACCCCAGGGGCGAGGGCAAGTCGATCTGGTTCGAGCTCCACGAGCAGTCCAAAGAGCCGGACTCCGACCCTGGCTCCGACCAGGACGACGACCCGGCCGACGACCCGGCCGACGACCCGCCGGCCTGAGCCCGGGCGGGCGGTGGCCACCGTGATTGGATACCCCGGTGTCCACTCCCCCGGCTTCGCCGACCCCCCTGCTCCCCGAGCCCGTTCGGCGACTGGCCGCCTGGTGCGCCGTAGCGCTCCTCGTCACCGGTGTGGCCGCTGTCGGCGTGTGGCTGTGCATCACCTTCAAGACCGCCGTCACGCCCGTGCTGCTCGCCCTTCTCGGTACGGCGCTCCTCGGGCCCCTGCACCGCCGCCTCGTGCGGATGAAGCTGAACCGTTCCCTCGCCGCCGGGCTCACCTGCCTCGCCGTGGTCGCGGTCGTCGGCGGGGCCTCGTACGTCGTCGTGCACGCCCTGATCAGCACCGGTGACGAGATCGTCGGCTCCCTCAAGCGGGCCGGCCAGGACCTCGCCGAGCACTTCGGGGCCGCCGGGACCTCGCTCCAGGACCTGGCCTCCAACGCCAAGGAGCTGCTCGCCAAGTTCGGCGGAACGGCCGCCTCCGGCGTCATCACCGGCATCAGCGTCGTCGGCGAGATGATCGCCACCGCCGTCCTCGCGCTGCTGCTGATCTTCTTCTTCCTACGCGACTCCGACCGTGCGGCCGGCACCCTGCGCTCGCTCGCGCCGCGCGCCACCGGCGACACCGTCGAGGCCATGGCCCGGCGCGCCTTCGAGGCCGTCGAGGGGTTCATGCGCGGAACCACCTTCATCGCCGCGATCGACGCCATCTGCATCACGGTGGGGCTGCTCGTGCTCCGCGTGCCCGGGGCGGTGGGGCTCGGCGCCCTGGTGTTCGTCGGCGCCTACATCCCGTACCTCGGCGCCTTCATCTCGGGGGCCGTGGCGGTGCTCGTCGCCTTCGCCGACCGGGGCTGGGTCATCGGGCTGTGGGCGCTGGGCGTGGTGCTCGCCGTACAGGTGCTGGAGGGGCACGTGCTCCAGCCCATGATCCAGAGCCGGACCGTGCAGATGCATCCGGCCGTGGTCATGCTGGCCATCACGGCCGGGGCGAGCGTCGCCGGGATCCTCGGGATGCTGCTCGCCGTACCGCTCACCGCGGCCGTCTTCGGGGTGCTGTCCGAGCTGCGGGCCCGGTACGCCGCCGCGGCGCCCGGGGACGCCGACGAGGGCCGGGACGTGCTCCCGGCCGGATGAGCTCCGCCGGCCGGGTGAGCGTTCCCGGCCGGGGTGTGGCTGCGGGGCCGGGGCCCGTCAGTCCTCCGACGCCTCGCCGGTGCCGCGGTGGCCGAGCCCGGTCCGCGCGGTGGTGGGGATGCGCCCCAGCCGGCCGGCCTGGAAGTCGTCGAAGGCCTGCTGGAGTTCGTGCTTGCTGTTCATGACGAACGGCCCGTAGTGCGCCATCGGCTCCCGGATCGGACGCCCGCCGAGGAGGACGATCTCCAGGTCCGGGGTGTTGGAGTCCTGGGCCTCGTCCGCCCGGAAGGTGAGCGAGCCGCCCTCGCCGAAGACCGCGGTCTGCCCGGTGCGGACGGGCCGGCGGTCCTCGCCGACCGAGCCGCGCCCGGCCATGACGTACGCGAGGGCGTTGAAGTCCTCGCGCCACGGCAGGGTGACCTGCGCGCCCGGCGTGACGGTCGCGTGGATCATCGTGATCGGCGTGTGGGTGATGCCCGGGCCCGCGTGGCCGTCGATCTCACCGGCGATCACGCGCAGCAGGGCGCCGCCGTCGGGGGTGGTCAGCAGCTGGACCTGGCCGCCGCCGATGTCCTGGTAGCGCGGGGGCATCATCTTGTCGGAGGCCGGGAGGTTCACCCACAGCTGGAGGCCGTGGAAGAGCCCGCCGGACACGACGAGCGACTCCGGCGGGGCCTCGATGTGCAGGAGGCCCGAACCGGCGGTCATCCACTGGGTGTCGCCGCCGTTGATGACTCCGCCGCCGCCGTTGCTGTCCTGGTGGACGAAGGTTCCGTCGATCAGGTACGTGACGGTCTCGAAGCCGCGGTGGGGGTGCCAGGGGGTGCCCTTCGGCTCGCCCGGCGCGTACTCCACCTCGCCCATCTGATCCATCATGATGAACGGGTCGAGGTACTGGTAGTTGATCCCGGCGAACGCGCGGCGCACCGGGAACCCCTCGCCCTCGAAGCCTCCGGGAGCGGTCGTGACGGCCAGCACCTTGCGGGCGGCGGTCTCCTGGGCGGGCTCCGCGACGCGGGGAAGCGTCAACGGGTTCTCCACAGTCACTGCAGGCATGGTCGGAACCTCCTTCTGCGTCGAGTTTAGTTGAAACTCGAACTTTCTGCCACACCCGCGGAACAGCACCTCCCCCCGCCGCATTCCCGGGCAACCCCGCGGCCCCCGGCCCCGTCCTTCCGTTCATGGAGAGCAGCAGCCACAGCAGCACCGGCGCGACCGACCGGCCCGACCCGCCGCGCCCGCGCTGGGACCCGCCCGCGCCCCTGCGCATCCTGGGCTGGTCCACGGCCGTGACCGCCGTGGTCACCGCCCTCGGCTGGGCCGGCCACCACTGGGCGGCGACGGGCCTGCCGATGGAGCCGCTGCCCGGCTCGCCCTGGCCGTACCTGACCGCCTGGGCCGTCATCGGCTTCGCCGCCTGCCTGCTGCTGCGCGCGGCGATGGCCGGGCTGGATTCCGACGGCCACGGCGGACAGCTCGTCGCCGTCCCCCTGCTCGCCGGCATCCGGCTCTGCCTGGCCCACCGGCCCGACCCCGCGCTCGTGTACGCCTACGGAGCCGCGGCCCTGGCCGCCCTGGCGGTGGTGGCCCTCCTGTGGCGCCTGCGCCTGGGCCGCGGCTGACCCGGGCACACACGTACGCCCGCCCCTGCCGCGCGGGCCGCGCGGTGGGACGGGCGTAGGGGCGTGCAGGCGCACCCGCGGCCTGCGGCTACGGGGCCGTGACCGTGGTCGCCGCCACGGCGTCCGTCCAGCCGTGCGGCAGGACGTCCACGCACCCGGCGGGCCCTCCGGTGCCGGGGCGACCACCGCCATGCCCAGCTCGACGAGGGGCAGCGGTTCGGTGGCGGCTAGGGGGTGTCTGGCGGATCAGGGCCCGGCCATGATCCGCCAGACACCCCCTAGCCGTACATGCGGCGCATCGCGAAGTCGACCATCTGCTCGACCGCCTTCGCGTCGAAGACCATCCGGTGGTCGCCCTCCATGTCGAGGACGAAGCCGTAGCCGGTGGGCAGCAGGTCGATCACCTCGGCGCCGGTGATCACGAAGTACTTGGACTCCTTGCCGGCGTACCGGCGCAGCTCCTTGAGCGTGGTGAACATGGGGATCACCGGCTGCTGCGTGTTGTGCAGCGCCAGGAAGCCCGGGGTCTCGCCACGCGGGCAGTAGACCTTCGAGGTGGCGAAGATCTGCTGGAAGTCCTCGGCGGACAGCGACCCGGTCGTGAAGGCCCGCACCGCGTCGGCGAGCGACGGCGGCGAGGGCTCGGGGTACAGCGGCTGCTCGCCGTACCCGCCGGCCATCTGCTGCGGGGCGGCGTACTGCTGCTGCCCCGCGCTCACGTTCTGGTCGTAGCCGTACATGGCCCAAAGCCTACCGAGCGGGCGGGTGGCCCAGGACACCCATTCCGGCCAGGGCTTCCGGCAGCCCTCAAGCGGTTCTGGCTTGATGCTGGTCACAGTCGTCCAGCAAGGGTTGATTCTTATTACCCGCGGGTAGCATCATGCTGTTACCGATTGGTATGTACGAGGAACCTGTCTCCCCGAGCCTTAACGGAGCCGTCGCCATGGGGCACTACAAGTCGAATCTCCGCGACATCGAGTTCAACCTCTTCGAGGTGCTCGGCCGCGAAAAGCTGTACGGCACCGGTCCGTTCGAGGAGATGGACACCGAGACCGCCAAGAGCGTCCTGTCCGAGCTGACCCGTCTCGCCGAGAACGAGCTGGCCGCCTCCTTCGAGGACGCCGACCGCAACCCGCCGGTCTTCGACCCGGCTACCAACACCGCGCCGGTCCCGGCCTCCTTCAAGAAGAGCTACGAAGCCTTCATGGAGTCGGAGTACTGGCGCCTGGGCCTGCCCGAGGAGATCGGCGGCACCACCTCGCCCCGCTCCCTCATCTGGGCGTACGCGGAGCTGCTGCTCGGCGCGAACCCGGCCATCTGGATGTACTCCTCCGGCCCGGCCTTCGCCGGCATCCTCTTCGAAGAGGGCAACGAGGCGCAGAAGAAGGTCGCCCAGATCGCGGTCGAGAAGCGCTGGGGCTCCACCATGGTCCTCACCGAGCCGGACGCCGGCTCGGACGTCGGCGCCGGCCGTACCAAGGCGATCCAGCAGGCCGACGGCTCCTGGCACATCGAGGGCGTGAAGCGCTTCATCACGTCCGGTGAGCACGACATGGAGGAGAACATCCTCCACTACGTCCTCGCGCGCCCCGAGGGCCACGGCCCGGGCACCAAGGGCCTGTCCCTCTTCCTCGTCCCGAAGTTCCACTTCGACTGGGAGACCGGCGAGCTGGGCGAGCGCAACGGCGTCTACGCGACGAACGTCGAGCACAAGATGGGCCTCAAGGCGTCCAACACGTGCGAGATGACCTTCGGCGACCAGCACCCCGCCAAGGGCTGGCTGATCGGCGACAAGCACGACGGCATCCGCCAGATGTTCATGATCATCGAGTTCGCCCGGATGATGGTCGGCACGAAGGCCATCGCCACCCTCTCCACCGGCTACCTGAACGCGCTGGAGTACGCCAAGGAGCGCGTGCAGGGCACGGACCTGGCCGACTTCATGGACAAGACCGCGCCCAAGGTCACCATCACGCACCACCCCGACGTGCGCCGCTCGCTCATGACGCAGAAGGCGTACGCCGAGGGCATGCGCGCCCTGGTCCTGTACACGGCCTCCGTCCAGGACGAGATCCAGCTCAAGCAGGCCGCGGGCGAGGACGCCTCCGCGCAGATCGGCCTGAACGACCTGCTCCTGCCGATCGTCAAGGGCTACGGCTCGGAGCGCTCCTACGAGCAGCTCGCGCAGTCCCTGCAGACCTTCGGCGGTTCCGGTTACCTCCAGGAATACCCGATCGAGCAGTACATCCGCGACGCCAAGATCGACACCCTCTACGAGGGCACCACCGCCATCCAGGGCCAGGACTTCTTCTTCCGGAAGATCGTCCGCGACCAGGGCGCCTCCCTGAACGTCCTCTCCGAGACGATCAAGAAGTTCCTGGCCGAGGCCGTCGGCGGCGAGGAGCTGGCCGGCGCCCGCGACGCGCTCGCCAAGGCCGCCGTGGACCTGGAGGGCATCGTCGGCCAGATGATCGTCGACCTCACCGCCACCGGCGAGGACGTCAAGAACATCTACAAGGTCGGCCAGAACACCACGCGCCTTCTGATGGCGTCCGGCGACGTCGTCGTCGGGTACCTGCTGCTCAAGGGTGCGGCCGTGGCCGCCGAGAAGCTCGCGGGCGCCTCCGCCAAGGACGTTCCCTTCTACACCGGCAAGATCGCGGCCGCGAAGTTCTTCGCCTCGCAGATCCTGCCGAACGTCTCGGTCGCCCGCGCGCTGGCCGAGGGCGTCGACAACTCCCTGATGGAGCTCGACGAGGCGGCCTTCTAGGCTCCACCACAAGCCCGCCGGCCCAGCCCCGGCAGGCTTCACATCTGTACGCGGTGTACGTACACCGCGGCGGCCGGGCCCTGTCGTACGGGGGTCCGGCCGCCGCTGTTCGCGCCTTGTCAGTCGTTCATGGGACGCTCGTAGACATGAGTCCACAGGAGCAGCACGGCAACAGCAGGGGGTACTCCGTCCCGACCGGGCGGCCGTACGCCCTCAAGGAGCTGCAGGCCGCCCTGGGCAGTCTCGGCGACCACCTGAAGGAGCTCTACGACGGCGCCCACCCCGCCGAGTACGAGGCCGTCGCCGACGCTCTGTACACCGCCTTCCAGACCGCGGCCGGGCTCGCCCCCGCCAAGAGCTACACCGGATGCTCCGAGCACCCCAACGGCGCCCTCGACCCCGAGGCTCCCGACGGCTGGGGCCGCTGCCTCATCTGCAACGACCGGCGCCGCCTCGGACTGCGCGCCCAGGGCGCCCGCGCGGCCGCCGCGGCCCCGCCGGCCGGCGAGCAGCGGCGGCTCGGCTACCCCGTGCCAGATCCCCCGTACACGCTCCAGGCCCTGCGCGCGTGCGTCCGTACCGTCGAGGAGCGCCGCTTCCACCTGGGCTTCTCCTCCCCGGCCGAGGAGTTCGTACAGATCGCGGACGACCTGCACCGCGCGTTCATCGTGGCCCGCGAACTCTCCCGGCCGCGCAACGCCTCGGGATGCTCCGAACACCCCGGCGCGCCCATCGACCCCGACGCACCGCCGGGTGAGGCCTGTATCTTCTGCGCCGGACGCAAGAGACGCGCGCAGCGCTCCGCACAGACCCCGGAGATGCTCCCGCGCATCCGTCGGGGCGAGCGCAGGCAGCTGCAGCGCCGATTCGAGCGACCGCCGGGCTGAGAAGGCACCGGGAGAGGGGCCACACCGCCCCGAACCCTGCCCTTTCGGCGATCCGCAGCAGTCCGGCCATGACGAACACGACCGTCGTTAAGGTGAACCACATGAGCTCTCCCGCCGCCCGCTTCGACCGCGGCCACACCGACGATCTGATGACCTTCCTGACGGCCAGTCCGTCGCCGTACCACGCCGTGGCCAATGCGGCCGAGCGGCTGGAGAAGGCAGGTTTCAGGCAGCTGTCGGAAACGGACGCCTGGGATGCGAGCACGGGGGGCAAATTCGTGCTCCGCGGCGGCGCCCTGATCGCCTGGTACGTGCCGGAGGGCGCGGCCGCGCACACCCCGTTCCGGATCGTCGGCGCACACACCGACTCCCCCAACCTGCGGGTCAAGCCGCTGCCGGACACGGGCTCGCAGGGCTGGCGGCAGATCGCGGTCGAGATCTACGGCGGCACCCTGCTCAACACCTGGCTGGACCGGGACCTGGGCCTGGCGGGCCGGTTGACCCTGCGCGACGGCAGCGAACGGCTCGTCAATGTCGACCGCGCGCTGATGCGCGTCCCCCAACTCGCCGTGCACCTGGACCGGTCGGTCAACACCGACGGGCTCAAGCTCGACAAGCAGCGGCACATGCAGCCCATCTGGGGCCTGGGCGAGGTCCAGGAAGGCGACCTGATCGCGTTCCTGGAGGAGGAAGAGGGCCTGGAGCAGGGCTCGGTGGCGGGCTGGGACCTGATGGTCCACTCGATCGAGCCGCCGTCGTACCTGGGCCGTGACCGCGAGCTGCTGGCCGGCCCCCGCATGGACAACCTGCTGTCCGTGCACGCGGGCGTCGCGGCGCTCGCGGCGGTCTCCGCCTCGGACCAGCTGGACCACATCCCGGTGCTGGCCGCCTTCGACCACGAGGAGAACGGCTCGCAGTCCGACACCGGCGCGGACGGCCCCCTGCTGGGCAACGTGCTGGAACGTTCAGTCTTCTCGCGCGGCGGCTCCTACGAGGACCGCGCGCGGGCCTTCGCGGGCACGGTCTGCCTCTCCTCGGACACCGGCCACGCCGTGCACCCCAACTACGCGGAGCGCCACGACCCCTCGCACCACCCGCGTGCCAACGGCGGCCCGATCCTGAAGGTCAACGTCAACCAGCGGTACGCGACGGACGGCAGCGGGCGCGCGGTGTTCGCGAGCGCCTGCGAGCGGGCCGGCGTGCCGTGGCAGACCTTCGTCTCCAACAACTCCATGCCCTGCGGCACGACGATCGGCCCGATCACCGCGGCCCGGCACGGCATTCAGACCGTCGACATCGGCGTCGCGATCCTCTCGATGCACAGCGCCCGCGAACTGTGCGGCGCGGACGACCCGTTCCTCCTGGCGAACGCGCTGGTGGCGTTCCTGGAGGGCTGACGCGCCTACGGAAGAACCCCGCCCGGGCCGCGCGAGCGGCCGGGGCGGGGTTCTTCACGTCTCCGTACGGCTCAGGCGTCCAGGCCGGCGAGGACCAGCGGCAGCCGGGTCGCGCCGCCCGCGGTCACCGTCACCGGAACACCCCAGTCCTGCTGGTGGACGTGGCAGGCCGGGTACTCGTTCTCCGGGTCGTCGTCGCAGGAGGCGGCCATCGCCGAGACGTGCAGCACGCCCCCGTCCACCCCGTCGGCGAGCACCAGCTCCCGGAACAGGTCGGTCCCGGCGCCGTCCCCCGCCGCCAGCAGCTCCGGCGGGGTCGAGGAGACCAGCAGCCGCGTCGAGGGCCCGTACCGGGTGTCGAGCTTCTGCCCGCTCGGGGCCTGGAAGACCACGTCGAGGCGGAGCGTGCCCGGGGCGACCTCGGTCGCGGCGCGCTGCGTGCGGTGGGCGACCGCGTCGACCCGTACCGCCTCCTCCGGCAGCCGCAGCCGGGTCAGCCGGTGCCGGGCGGACTCGACGACCACGATGTCCTCCCCGACCAGCACCGCGTCGCTGGGCTCCCGCAGGTCCGTCGCGAGGGTGGAGACCTGCCCGGTGGCGGGGTCGTAGCGGCGCAGCGCGTGGTTGTACGTGTCGCACACCGCGACCGAGCCGTCGGGCAGGGCGGTGACCCCGAGCGGGTGCTGGAGCAGCGCCTGCGCCGCGTCCCCGTCCCGGTGGCCGAAGTCGAACAGTCCGGTGCCGACGGCGGACGTGACGGCGTAGCCCGCGTCGGTGCGGTGGACGTAGCGCAGGGCGCTGGTCTCGGAGTCGGCGATCCACAGCCGGTCCTCGGTGGCCGCGAGCCCGGACGGCTGCGCGAACCAGGCCTCGGCGGCGGGGCCGTCGAGCAGGCCCTCGTTGGTCGTTCCGGCCGCGACCTCGACCGTGCCGGTCTCCGGGTCGTAGGCCCACAGCTGGTGGACGCCGGCCATCGCGATCCACACCCGGCCCTGCCACCAGGCCACGTCCCACGGCGAGGACAGGTCCACCTCCAGGGCGGGCCCGGAGGTCGGCGAGCCCTGCCACCACTGACGGCCGGTGCCGGCGACGGTCTCGACGGCGCCGGTCGCGGGGTCGAAGACGCGCAGCGCGTGGTTGACGGTGTCCGCGACCACGACCCGCCCGCCGGGCAGCAGCGCCAGCCCCTGCGGCTCGCTGAAGGCGTCGGGGCCGAAGCCCCGCTCCCCGCTGCCGATGCGCCGTACGACGCCCTCGCCGTCCGGGGTCAGCTCCACCAGCTGGTGGCGCGTGGAGTCGGACACCAGGAAGTTCCCCGACGGGAGCACGATCGCCTTCCCGGGGAACCGCAGGTCGCTCGCCACCGGCTCGGGAGCCACGTACGGCCCGTCCCCGCGGCGCAGCGTCCCCTTGGCCTCGTGCTCGGCCTCCAGCTCCTCGACGAGCCGCTCGATGGCGTGCGCGTGCCCCTCGCCGGCGTGCTGCGCGACGATGTACCCCTCGGGGTCGATCACGACGAGCGTGGGCCACGCCCGCACGGCGTACTGCTTCCAGGTCGCCAGCTCGGGGTCGTCGAGCACCGGGTGGTGCACCTCGTACCGCTCGACGGCGTCGACGACGGCCGCGTGCTCGGCCTCGTGCACGAACTTCGGCGAGTGCACGCCGATGATCACGACGGTGTCCCGGTGCTTCTCCTCCAGCTCCCGCAGCTCGTCGAGGACGTGCAGGCAGTTGATGCAGCAGAAGGTCCAGAAATCAACAACAACGCACTTACCTCGCAGGTCCGCGAGGGTCAGCTCTTTGCCTCCGGTGTTGAGCCAGCCGCCCTTGCCGATCAGCTCGGGGGCACGGACACGGGCACGGCGGCGGGGCGCAGGAGCGGGGGTGGGCTCCGGGGCGGCATCGTTCATCCTTCAAGCTTGCCATCCCGCCCCGACAACTCCCCCGGACGGGTGACCACCCCCGCTGCCGGGGGACTCCGGAGCAGGAGCGTGCGAGTGTGGAACCGTGACGGAAGGAGCTGCCTGATGGCCACCGCCGCCGAGCCCGGCAACTACACCCAGGGTGTGGATCCCGAACTGGCTCTGAAGTACGCCATTCAGCACATGCAGGGTGACCGGGTGGAGATCGTCGAGGGGGTCATCCAGGGGGGAAGCGGCGAGGTCATGACGCCGACGTGGGACCACGAGAGGGCTGCCGACAGGATCCGGTACCAGATCCTGTCGCGTGTCCGGGAGCTCGGCTGCATCACGGGCTCGGGGAACCTCGACCTTCCCCGGTCGCCGAACTGGTACGTGCCGGATCTCGCGGTGGTCCCGGAGGAGCTCGCCGACGGCGCCGCGGCACTGGTCCCCGACCAGACCCTCCTGATCGTCGAGGTCACCTCGGAGTCGAACGCCGAGACCGACCGCGTCGTCAAGCGCAAGCGGTACGCCGAGTACGGCGCACCGCTGTACCTGCTGGTCGACCGGCTCGACAAGACCGTCACGCTGTTCTCCGGGCCGGGGCGGCTCGGCTACACCGGGGTCGACGGGCCGCATCCGTTCGGGATGCCGGTGCGGCTGCCCGAGCCCTTCGGCCTGGACCTCGACACCTCCGGGCTCTAGCCCCATCCTCCGCACGTCGCTGGTTTGAGTGAGGTCTGTCGGGTTCGTGCTGGTCAGGTCAGGCTGATTTCCAACAGGTCGAGGAGGCGC
>NZ_JBFBBA010000023.1:0-127144 GCF_040682455.1 Streptomyces sp. NPDC051183 | reverse complement strand
GCTCCGGCCCAGGGCCCGGCTCCGGCCCAGGGCCCGGCTCCGGCCCAGGGCCCGGCTCCGGCCCAGGGCCCGGCTCCGGCCCAGGGCCCGGCTTCGGCCCACGGCTCGGCTTCGGGTCCTGGTTCGGCACCGGGTTCGGTTGAAGGGCCGACTGCGGTTCAGGGTCCGGCTTCGGTCCCGGCCTCGGTCTGGGCGCCGGATTCGGGTCGGGGCGCGGCCTCGGTCCCGGCTTCGGGTGTGGTGCAAGGACCGGCTGTGGCTCAGGGATCGGGCTTGGTGCCGGGGCTGGGGCCCGTGCAGGGGCAGGGTGCGGGCGTTCGGGCGGGTGGAGGAGTTGAGGGTGCTGCGCGGGCTGCGGCCGCGGGGGCCCTGTGGGAGGCCGCCGCGGAGGCGCTCGCGGCGGGGGTGACGGCCGCGGGGGCCGTCGTACAGGCCGAGTTGCTGCGCGCCGCACACACCGCGCGCCTCGCAGGGCTGCCGCGGGCCGAGGCCGCCGCCCTGCGCCCGCTCGCGGTCGGCCCCGTACCGGGGGCGGAGTACTCGCTGCGACTCCCCGAGGAATGGCTCGGCCGCGCCGACCTCGGCTACGACCGGCTCCAGGGCAGCCACTTCCCACCGCCGCGCCCCGCGCCCGACACCCTCGGGGCGACCGGGCCGGATCCGCTCGCGGACTCCCCCCTGTGGCGGGTCCGCCGGCTCTTGGAGACCGGGGTCGCGGGTGGCCGCCGCGCGGTGGCCGAGGGCTTCGACCACGCCCCGCTGCGCCGGGCCGGGTTCGCCACGGCGGCGGAACTGGCCACCGCGCTCGCCGCCGAGGCGGCGCGCAGGCACGCCAGTTGCGGCTGGTGGCCGCCCAGCCCGAGTCGGGGTGGTGGGCGCTGAGCGTCAGCCACTGGCAGGCCTGCCGCAGAACATCCTTCAGCAACAGTCGCCGTACGAGGGCCCGTTCGCCCGAGGGAACGGCGTCCACGCGCAGCCGGCGGACCGCAGCTCGTCCTCGACCGCGGTCCGGCTCACGGGGTGGGCGAAACCGGCACGCAGCGGGGCCCGGTTGTAGGCGCCCCATGGGCGGTCGTCCACCGGCCGGACGCTACCGGCCCGTTCGCAGCCAGCCATCGAGAGCGGCGAAGTCCGCTTCCCCGAGGCCCAGTCGGGGGTCGACGCGGTGGAGCAGGGCGCGGCCCGGGTGGTGGGCGGCCACCCAGGCGCGGTCCGCGGCGGTGATCTCGTCGTCGACCCAGACGAAGGCACGGCCGGCCGCACGGGCGACGAGGGTACGGGTCTTCCAGTGCCTGCCGCCCCGCCCGTCCTCGGCGGAGGGCTCCGGCCAGTCCACCACCGGCAGCCGGGGGAGTCCGAGCCGGGGGCCGAGGACCTCGTTCGCGTCCTCCATCCACGTCGTGGCCCACACCAGCTCGCACGGCAGCGCCGCCAGCCGGGGCCCGAGCGCGGGATCCACCCGGGCGAGCAGCGGATGGGCATCGGCGTCCGGGGGCCCGTACGTCGGGTACCCCTGCCCCCCGAAGGGGATCAGCGGGCCGTCGACATCAAGGAACAGGAGGGGGAGCGGGAGCGGGAGCGGGGGTGGCTGCACGGAACGGTTCACCGCGGCACGCTACCGGTCCGCCCGGCCCGGTCCGCCCGGCCCGGTCCGCCCCGAAGGGAACCGGGAGCGCGTCGAACACCTCTCCATGGGGGAGATGGACTAGGGGGACGACCATGACCACCACCGCTGTTTCGCTGGCCGGGCGAACGGTACTCGCGGGGCTCCTGTGCGCCGCGCTCGCGGCTTGCGGGACCACGCAGGCGGGGCAGGCGGCGGGCCCTGCCCCCGTACCGGGCCCGGCGAAGGAGACGTGCGGGCTCGGCGCGGGCGCGGGCGCGAGCGCGTCGCCGGACGTGCCGACCGAGGAGCAGACGGGCGGATACGCCGGCCCGCCGACCGACCAGGAGACGGGCGGATACGCCGGACCTCCGACCGACCAGGAGACGGGCCCCTACACGGGCCCGCCCACGGACGAGGACACCGGGACCCCCGGCCCGCCCACCGACCAGGACACCGGGATTCCGGACCCGCCCACCGACGAGGAGGACGGCATCCCGGACCCGCCCACCGACGGGGACATCACCAACGGCGCCGGTCCCTGCGGTGCGCGGGGCTGGTTCGACATGACCCGGGACTTCAACGCCTACTTCGCGAAGCACCGCACGCAAGAGGACGCCTTCATGCCGCAGAACGCCGTCCGGCAGGCCCGGGTCCGCAAGGTGAACGGGGCGGGCGAGGCGGCCGTCTACTTCCACACGCGCGCGGTCGGGAAGGGCGAGGCCGAGAACGTCCGGCGGGTGGCGGCGGTCTTCGCCGCGTGGCGGCACGAGGTCTACGGCGACAAGGGCACCCTCACCGTCAGCGTTTTCCGCCCCGGGTTCGAGACGTACTCCGTGGCCCTGACCGAGTCTTGGTGAGGGCCCGGGGCGGCGGCCGTGCCGCCGCCCCGGCTGGGCAGAGTAGGGACAGGACGACAGGAAGAGGCAGGCAATCCATGACCCACGACACCGAGACCGAGCCGCACGTGCCCTCCGCCGATGAGCGCGCGGCCCGTGACCGGGTGCGGGAGCAGGCCACCGGCCTGAGCCACCACGAGGTGGAAGCCGCGCTCGAAGCTGCCGAGGCGGCCGCCGGTGATCTCGACCGGGCCGATGACCGTACCGTGGCCGCGGTGGTGGAATGGCAGCGGATAGCGGACCTGCTGTTCGACCATGGCGGGCCGTACTCGCCGGACGCCGACGCCTACGTGCAGGGCCAGCTGGCCGCCCGCCGCAACCACCGTCCCTGAGGAGGCACCCCCCCCCGCGTGCCACTCACCGGCACCCCCAAGGCCTGCTTTGGATAGTCATAAGCTCGGGTTATAGGGTCATAACCAGGGGCCGGGTGCCGGGTTAGGCTAGCCTTAGTTTAGGGTTCCCTTGATCGAGTCTTTCGTCGTTCGAAGGGAACCCAGCCATGCCTCGCCCCCTGCGGGTAGCAATCGTCGGTGCCGGCCCCGCCGGCATCTACGCAGCCGACGCCCTGCTGAAGTCCGAGGCGGCCACCGACCCGGGTGTGTCCATCGACCTGTTCGAGCGGATGCCCGCGCCCTTCGGCCTGATCCGCTACGGCGTCGCCCCCGACCACCCGCGGATCAAGGGCATCATCACCGCCCTCCACCAGGTGCTCGACAAGCCGCAGGTCCGCCTCTTCGGCAACGTCGACTACCCGAACGACATCAGCCTCGACGAGCTGCACTCGTTCTACGACGCCGTGATCTTCTCCACCGGCGCGACCGCCGACCGCGATCTCACCATCCCCGGTGTCGACCTCGACGGCTCCCACGGCGCCGCCGACTTCGTCTCCTGGTACGACGGCCACCCCGACGTCCCGCGCACCTGGCCGCTGGAGGCCGAGAAGGTCGCCGTCCTCGGCGTCGGCAACGTCGCCCTCGACGTCGCCCGCATCCTCGCGAAGACGGCCGACGAACTGCTGCCCACCGAGATCCCGCCGAACGTCTACGAAGGCCTCCGGGCCAACAAGGCGCTCGAGGTGCACGTCTTCGGTCGCCGCGGCCCCGCGCAGGCCAAGTTCAGCCCGATGGAGCTGCGCGAGCTCGACCACTCGCCGAACATCGAGGTCATCGTCAACCCCGAGGACATCGACTACGACGACGGCTCCATCGCCACCCGCCGCTCCAACAAGCAGGCCGACATGGTCGCCAAGACCCTGGAGAACTGGGCGATCCGCGACATCGGCGACCGGCCGCACAAGCTCTTCCTGCACTTCTTCGAGTCGCCCACCGAGGTGCTCGGCGAGGACGGAAAGGTCGTCGGCCTGCGCACCGAGCGCACCGAGCTCGACGGCACCGGCAACGTCAAGGGCACCGGCCGGTTCACCGACTGGGACGTCCAGTCCGTCTACCGGGCCGTGGGCTACCTCTCGGACGAACTGCCCAAGCTGCCCTGGGACGTCGAGTCCGGCACGGTCCCCGACGAGGGCGGCCGCGTGATCGAAGCCGGCGCGCACCTCCAGTCGACGTACGTCACCGGCTGGATCCGCCGCGGGCCCATCGGTCTGATCGGACACACCAAGGGTGACGCCAACGAGACCGTCGCGAACCTCCTGGACGACCACGCGGCCGGCCGCCTGCTGACCCCCGCCGAGCCCGCGCCGGAGGCCGTCGAGGCCTTCCTCGCCGAGCGCAGCGTCCGCTACACCACCTGGGAGGGCTGGTACCGGCTCGACGCGGCCGAGAAGGCCCTCGGCGAGCCCCAGGGCCGCGAGCGCGTCAAGCTCGTCGAGCGCGAGGACATGCTCAAGGCCAGCGGGGCGTAGTCCCGCGTACCCCGGGGGCCCGCCGCGCGCGGGTTCCCGGGGCACGGCGGTTCGCCAGGGTCCCCGTGGGGACGGTACGGGGAGATCCGGGCGGCCGGGGCGGAATGCCCGGCGGCCGGCGGAGGTTCGGGTAGGGGCAGACCCTGACCACCCTGCAGGCACCCGGGGAGAGCTCATGAAGATCGGCATCATCGGAGCAGGCAACATCGGCGGCAATCTCACCCGTCGCCTCACCGTGCTCGGACACGACGTGTCCGTGGCGAACTCGCGCGGCCCCGAGACCCTGACCGCCCTCGCCGCGGAGACCGGAGCCACCGCGGTCACCGTCGCCGAGGCGGCCCGCGGCGCGGAGATCGTCGTCGTCACCATCCCCCTGAAGAACGTACCGGCCCTGCCCGCCGGCCTCTTCGCGGAGGCGGCGCCCGGCTTCGCCGTCATCGACACCGGGAACTACTACCCGCGCCAGCGCGACGGCCGCATCACCGGCATCGAGGACGAGGGCCTCACCGAGAGCCGCTGGACCGAGCGGAACCTCGGCCACCCGGTCGTCAAGGCCTTCAACGGCACCTACGCCCAGGACATCCTCGACCGCCCCCGCGAGGCGGGAGCCCCGGACCGGTTGGCGCTCCCGGTCGCCGGCGACGACGAGGCGGCGAAGAAGGCCGTACGGGCCCTCATCGAGGAACTCGGCTTCGACACCGTGGACTCCGGAGGCATCGACGACTCCTGGCGCCAGCAGCCCGGCACCCCCGTCTACGGCCTCCAGGCGGGTACGGACGCCGTCACCGAGGCGCTGGCCGGGGCCTCCCCGGAACGTCCCGCGGACTTCCGCGGCTGACCGGCAGCGCCGATCGGGCGGCAGCCGCTACGGAGCCGCCGGGCCCGGCCGCCCCAGGCATGTGAGGGCCGCAGCCGTCAGCGCCCGCACCCCCGCCGGGAGCGCCGTGCGCACGTCCGGGGCGAAGTCCGGGGCGTGGTTGGCGGGCAGGGCGGCGAGCTTGCCCGCCGCCGTCCCGCCCGGAGCGGCCGCCCAGGCGCCGGGGCCGATCACGCCGAGCATCCAGTAGGCGAGCCGGACCCCGTCCGCCCCGTGCAGGGTCCGGCCCGCGTCACCGAACAGCGCGAAGTCCTCCGTCGCGAGGGACGGCGGCCACATCGCCACCCGCTCCGCGCCGAACTCCCGTACGTGCGCCTCCCGTACGGCCCCGGTGGTCCCCGGGTCGGGATGGGTCACGGGGGACTCGCAGACCCGGACGATCTCCGGCTCCCGCGGGCAGTCCGAGGCGGCGCACTCCGCGCGCACGATCCGCTCCACGGCGCGGGCCGCACGGGCGAGCGCCGCGTCGCCCGCCGCCCGTACGGTGATGTCCAGCTCGGCCCGCTCCGGCACGACGTTCGCCCGGTCCCCCGCGTGGAACGCGCCGACGGTGACGGCGACCTGCTCCGAGGGCGCCGCCTCCCGGGCCACCACCGTCTGGAGCCGGGTCACGACATGCGCGGCCGTCACCACCGGGTCAACGGTGAGCTGCGGGGCGCCCGCATGGCCGCCCCGGCCGTGCACGACGACCCGGAAGGTCACGCTGCCGGCGGTCATCGGCCCGTAGCCGTGCGCCACCATGCCCGCCGGCAGCGGGGCCGCGTGCTGGGCCAGCACCGCGTCCGGCCGGCCGACGCGCTCGTACAGTCCGTCGGACAGCATCGCCCGCGCGCCCCGGAGCGTCTCCTCCGCCGGCTGGCCCACGACGACGAGCGTGCCCCGCCAGGTGTCCGGCGAGCGGGCCAGCAGCGCGGCGGACCCGGCGGCGGCCGCCAGGTGAAGGTCGTGCCCGCAGGCGTGCGCGGCCCCGTTCTCGCTCGCGTACGGCAGGCCCGTGGTCTCCCGTACGGGCAGGGCGTCCAGTTCGGCGCGCAGCAGCACCGTGGGCCCTTCGCCGGAGCGCAGCACCCCGGCCACGCCGTGCCCGCCGATGCCGCGCGCGGTCGCGAACCCCGAGGCCTCCAGCCGGTCGGCGAACAGCCCGGCCGTACGGGCCTCCTCGCCCGAGAGCTCCGGATGCCGGTGCAGGTCCAGGTACAGGGTCGTCAGGGGGCGTATGAGATCGGCGAGGGCACGGGACGCATCCATGGGACCCATGATCGGACGCCCGGCCCGGCCGGACGCGCCAGGGCGCTGACACTTTCCGTCAGCGGGATGACAGCGGTACGGGGGGTGCGGTGACGGCGGCACCGGGTGTGATGGGGCCAAGTGCCCGCAACCACCGAAGGAGTCACCATGGAGAAGTCCCCCCTCGCCTCGCTCGCCGACGAGATCCTGGAGCTGGAGTCCGAGACCTTCGAGATCTCCGACTACTCGGACGCCAGCGAGGTCGTGCTCGCCGGTTCCACGAGCTGCAGCTCCACGTCGACCTGTTCCTCCACGACCAGCACGACTTCCTGCAGCGCCTGACACACACGGATGCCCCGGCCCTCGCACGAGCGGGAGCCGGGGCATCTGTGTGCGTGTCAGGAAGACGGCCGGTCAGGGGAACGGGTGCGGCACCATCCGGATCTCCGACTCCGCCAGGTCCGTCTCCCGCAGCCCCGCCCGCCGCGGGGCGCTGCGCAGCCGCGGCATGTACGGGGCCCGCTGCCGGGACCAGCCGAAATCGATCGGCAGCAGGCCCGGCACCACCGCGCAGACCGTGCTCAGCCCCATCCGCCGCTGTTCCGGGGTGGTCTGGTCGACGGCGATCACGTCGTGCCCCGCCGAGGTCAGCTCCGCCACGCAGGCCAGGAGGTCGTCGCGCAGGTCCCCGGTCGGCGGACGGCTCCAGGACCGGTACGCCTCGTCCAGCGGCAGGACGGCGCGCGGCTCCCGGTACGGGCGGACGTACGGGGCCATCGCGGGCAGCCCGTACAGCTGGGCGTGGTCCTTGAGGTGCCTGACCCGGCCGAAGTCCCGGGCCATGGCCTCCAGTTCGCCCCTGCGCTCGGCCACCTGCCGCGGCAGGTGCGGAATGTAGGTGAGGACCTCCGACAGCGCCGCCTCCACCGCGTCCGCCGGATCGAGGGCCGCGCCCGCGCCGAAGGAGTACAGCCCCTGCCCGCCGTCGCGGCGGACCGCGAGGGCGGTCACCACCGGCACCGCCAGGTCGATCCGGTTGTCGAAGGCGTGCACGTCGTACCCCTGGAGCGCCGCCCGGTCGGCCATCGCCCTGACCGCCCGGCCCGGCACCGAGGCCAGGTCGATCTCGGGCAGCCGCAGCCCGCCGTACCAGGCCAGCAGGAAGGCGTCCCGCTCGATCAGCTCCAGCAGCGCGCCCAGCAGGGCCTCCTCCGCGCAACTGCCGATCGCACAGCCATTGGAGCACTCGAAGACGAAGTTGTCCGCCGCAAGTCCCGCGCTGTAATGCACCAGCCGCGCCGGCACCAGCACCGGCCGTTCGTCGCGCAGCGAATGCCCGTACACCCACGGGATCGGCCGCTCCGGGTCGAAGGGCGACACCAGGGGATCGTCCCGGTAGGTCCGCGGCGGGTAGGACCCGCACTCGGCCGGGTCCAGCGCCCGGTCGCCCAGTTCGGCGTACGAGGCGGTGAGCGGCGAGGTGCCGGTGCGGCGGTGCGTCCCCGCGTACCGCTCCAGGCCCTCCAGGAAGGCCAGGTCGCGGCTGGCCGTGAAGCTGTTGGCCTGCCCGCTCCAGGTGACGTCCGTCAGACCCGCGTAGCCGCGCATGAAGACACTGCCCGCCACGGGCGCCGTGGTGGGCGAGGTGACGTTGATCCAGGTACCGGCGCCGAGCACCCCGGTCACCGGGTTGGCCAGCGCCGCCCGCGGCATCGGATACGAGGAGGCCGCGCGCAGCCGCTGGGCGTGCGGCTCCGGCTTGGGCCGGGAGGCGGGGGCGAAGGGCGCCGGGGCGTCCGCGCGGCGCGGCCCGCAGTCCGGGCAGAGCGGATCGGCCGCCAGGGGGTACGTCCGCACCCGGAGGGTCTCCAGGTCCAGCCGGGTGACCTGGGGCAGGGCCCGGTCGGCGGCCGTCTGCCCGGTGCTCCCGCCGGCCAGACCCCCGAAGGCCGCTTCGTGGAGCGCGTACGCCGCGTCGCGCGCGTACGCCGTCAGGCCCGGCGGGGCCGGGGCCACCGCCGTGACCGGACCGCTGCCGGTCTCCAGCGCGTCACGCTCGCTCCGGCTGCGCAGCCGCTGCCAGCGCATCGCCAGGCACCGGCCGCAGGCGGGCGCGGTGCCGTCCCCGCCCCAGGGGCCGATCAGAACGGCCCGGGCGGTGAGGTGGACGGTCGCGGCCGCCCGCACCCCCGCGAAGGGGTCGGCGGAGCGCGGCCCGAGCGCGTCGTGCACGCCCAGGCTGACCACCTGCGTACCGAGGCCGGCCAGGGCGCGGGCGAGCTCGCGCCGGGCCGCCTCCAGCGGGCTGCCGTCCGGGGCCTGGACCGGCCCCGGAGCCACGGAGGTCGATGTCATGTCCGGTTGCTCCAGCGGAAGGTCTTGAGCCCGATCGCGCCGAACAGCAGGGCGAAGCCGAGCAGGACGGCGCAGCCGATGCCGATGTCCGCGATCGGGCCGGACCCGGTGAGCGCACCGGTCGCGGCGTCGTTGAGGTAGCGCAGCGGCAGGACGCGGGAGACCTGCTGGAGCCAGGACGGCATCATGTCCATCGGCAGGAAGGACCCCGACAGGAACGCCATCGGCACCATCAAGCAGTTGGCGATGGCGGCGACCGCCTCGGGAGTGTTCGCGTACGTCCCGACGATCACGCCGATCGCCATGAACGCGGTGGTCCCCAGCACCAGCGCCGGCAGCACCAGAGGCCAGCGCCCGTCCAGCTCCAGCCCGAAGCCGGGGAGCATCGCGACCGCCACGAACACGGACGCCTGGACGATGCCGATCACCAGGCCCAGCACGTACCGCGAGGCCAGCACCGTGGTCAGCGGGGTCGGCGTCAGCCGGATCAGCCGCAGCAGATCGTCGCGCCGCCACTGCATCAGCGTGAACGCGATGCCGAACACGGCCGCGTTGGCGACACCCCACGACATCACGCCGGGCGCGATGTACGAGATGTACGGGCGGCCGCTCTCCTCCACGTCCTGCCCGCTGAAGATCAGCCCGAAGACGACGAGGAAGATGAGGGGGAAGGCGAAGGTGAAGAAGAGGGTGGCCTTGTCCCGGACCTGCGCCCGGTAGCCGGCGGCGGTCAGGGCCGTGTACGCGCTCATGCCTGGGACTCCGTGGTGTGTGCGTGGGCGGTGGCGTGGCCGGTGGCGTGGCCGGTCAGCTCCAGGTAGACGTCCTCCAGCGTCGCCGTACGGGTCATCACCCCGTCGAGCCCGGTGAGTGCGTCGAGGGCCTGGAGCACCTTGCCGGGCGAGGCGGTCTCCAGCACCAGCGACCCGCCCTGGAGCACGGCCCGGTCCACCCCCGGCAGCGCCGCCGCCCGGGCCGGCTCGATCCGTCCGACCGGCAGCAGCAGCCGGGCCGGTGCCCCGGCCGCGGTGACGAGCCGGTGCGGGGAGTCCAGGGCGGCGATCCGGCCGGCCACGAGGATGGCGACCCGGTCGCACAACGCCTCGGCCTCGTCGAGGTGGTGGGTGGTGTAGACGATGGTGCGGCCCTCGCTCTTGAGGGTGCGCAACACCTCCCACAGGTCGCGGCGGGCCTGCGGGTCCAGTGCCGCGGTGGGCTCGTCCAGGAAGATCAGCTCGGGGCCGTGCACGAGGGCCGAGGCGATGGCCAGGCGCTGGCGCTGACCGCCGGAGAGGTTCTCGACCAGCACGTCGCGCTGTTCGGTGAGTCCCACGGTCGCCAGCGTGCGCTCCGCGGCGGCCCGGTCGGCGCGGTAGAGCCCGGCGACGGTGGCCAGGTGCTCGTGCGCGGTCTGCCGGACGAAGAACGCCGAGGCCTGCGTCTGTACGCCCATCCTCGGCAGCAGCGCCGTGTTGCGCGGCCAGGGGCTGTGGCCGAATACCCGGACCGTCCCGGAATCGGCCTGCCGCAGTCCCTCCATGATCTCGATGAGGGTGGTCTTGCCGGCTCCGTTGGGGCCGAGCAGGCCGAAGAACTCGCCGCGGCGAACATCGAGGGAGACCCCTGCCACGGCCTGCCGGTCGCCGTAGCGCTTGTGGACGTCCAGGGCGGCGATGGCGGGCGCCTCGGGCCCGTCGGGTCCGTCGGATGCCCCGAAGGGCGGCTGGGCGCTGTCAGTTGTCATGGGTGGTGCTTTCCCTCGGTTGGGTGGGAGGTGGGGGAGCGGGAGGTCGGTCTCAGGGGGCGAAGGCGTACAGGGCGCCGGCCACGAGGGCCCCGGCGAGGAGCAGCACGAGCACGGCGGAGCCGATGCCGTAGGCGAGGTAGAGCCGGCGCGCCCGCGGCGGGTACGCCCCGGCCGCCTCCCGGTCGCGCATCCGCAGCCGCAGGTACGCCGAGCCGGCGGGCGCCAGCCGGGTCACGCGCAGCACGTGGCCGAGCATCGTGTAGCCGTCGAGCGGCGGCAGCGGCACCAGGTTGACCAGCGCCTGCGCACTGCCGAGCAGCAGCAGCGCGCCCAGCACCCGGCCGGTCGGATCGCCCTGCGGCAGGGCGGCCCACCAGCCGGCGAAGGGGAGCAGGAAGAGGAGGTTGGCGAAGGCGCCCGCTCCGGCGACGGCCACCTGCTGCCGTCGGCGGGGCAGGTAGCGGTAGTTGTCGACCGTGCAGTACATGATCGCCACCGGCAGCCGCCAGCGCAGCCCGATCTCCCCGACGGTGCCCCCGACGTGGCGGGCCGCGATGCCGTGCGCGAACTCGTGCAGGGCCGTACTGAGCCACAGCAGGGTGGCGACGGCCAGCAGTGGCACCGGGCGCGCCGCCAGCCACCGCAGGTCCGCGGCGAGTTCGCGGAACGAGGCCGCGAGCAGTCCCTCCATCACCAGGCAGACCAGGAGCAGCCCGCCCAGCACCACCGGGTGCAGCGCGGGCCTCAGGAAGCGGTGCAGGCGGGCGGTGGTGGCGTCCGCGTCGGCCACCAGGCGGAGCGTGCCGCGCAGCAGCGTGCCCGTGCGGGGGCCGCCGCGGGGCTCGGGCGGGGCCGGTGGCGGCCCGCCGGCGAGGAGGCGGCGGCTGCCGAGCAGGGCGAGCAGCTGCTGCCAGTTGCCCTCGCCCAGCCGGCGCCCGAAGGCCTGCCCGTACGCGAGGCCGATCTCCGCGAGGGTGCTGGCCCCGTCCAGCCGGGACACGAGGAAGTACTCCTTCGGACCGATCTCGAAGGAGGCCCCGGAGACCGGGTCCTTGACCAGGTGCACGACGGCCGGCCCGTCCAGCAGCGGCGGCGACAGCAGGACGTCCGGGCGCAGCGCGGGCCGGTGCTCCAGCAGTCCGCCGGGTGCGGTCACGGCCGGACCGCCCCGGCGCCCGCCCCGGCGCCCTCGCGCAGCACCCGGCCCAGCAGGTGCGCCAGGTAGGCCTCGTCGCGGATCGTCACGTGCAGCCGGTTGTTGGTCATGTGCATGTACGGAGAGAGCAGCAGCGGCAGCGCGACCGCCGGATCGGTGATCCGCTCGTCCCGGGTGCCGTCCCAGGAGCGGAAGACCAGCTCCCCGGAGAGCGCCAGGGCCTCGGCACGCTCCCGCAGCTCCCGGCAGTGCTCGGCCCAGCCGGCGAGGAAGGCGGGCAGCCGGCCCGTCTCGCCGGAGCCGAGCGCCTCGCGCAGGGCGGCGAACCTGCGCGTGAGCCCGGGCGCGGTCTGGGCGTACGTACGGTCGTACTCGGTCGAGCCGATGAATCCGGTGCCCGGGAAAGCGGTGTGCCAGAACTCGTAGTAGCGGTCGAGATATCCGCCGAGTTCCTCCCGGTCGGGCAGGAACACGCCCGCCATCACCATCATCAGCTGCGCCGAGGTGCCGAGCAGGACGGTCCTCAGATGGAGGTTCATCCGGCCCAGGGCGTCCATGACGAGATCGCTGGAATGCGAGAAGTGCCATTCGGCGAGTTCGATTCCCGCCGGGCCGCCGTACTTTCCGTACTCCGGCTCATAAGGCTCGTACGCGAAGGAGTTGTTGGGCCGCAGGTTCATCCGGCCGTCCGGCCCCATGAAGGCGGCGCGGTCGCCTTCCGGGAACTCGATGTCGAAGAGAGTGTTGTAGAACTCGTTGAGGAATCCGGAGTCGACCTCGTAGAGCGCGGGCCGGGCCCGCAGGAAGGCCGAGAGGGCCTCCTCGGTCCGGCGCCGGACCTCGGGCCCCGCTGCCGGGCTCGCGGGCCGGAGCCGCAGGCGTACGTGCGGCCCCTCCAGCCAGTAGTTGATGAAGAAGTGCCCGGCGAGCAGACCGTCCCGGCGCAGCGAGGCGATCAGCGGGCGCATGCAGTTCACCAGCAGGGGCTGCGGGTTGGCGGCGTAGAAGACGTGCACGGCCTGCCAGGCGCCACGCCGCTCTTCGCCTCGCGTCTCGGTCAGATCCGACATCGGTCGCCGCCTTCCGGGCTCGGGGTGGTGGTCGTTCGAGTGGTGGTGAAGGTCTCGACGGCGAATTCCGTCACGTGTCCGCCGCGCGCCGACCTCGGGTGCGGGCCGTCCGGGCCGGGGAGCGCCTCGCGGAAGACCACCCGGTGGCCGGGGTCGCGCAGCAGCGACGCGAAGGCGGACAGCGACAGGGGGCTCGCGAAGTCGACGTACTGCGGTTTCGCGCCGAGCGCCGACGGCCCGGCGGAGACGGTCGCGAACACCTGCTCGGGCAGCCCGTGCGTACCGCGCCAGCGCTGCCACTCCAGGAACTGCCCGGCGCTCTGCGGGTCGGGGGCGCCGCGGACCGGCAGGGCGCCGGCCGTCGTGCTCCAACTGCGCCTGCTGAGCACCAGGTTCCCGTGCACCACGCGGGGCCGCGCGTGCACCCCGGCCCGCGGGGCGCCTTCGGGGACCCCCGCCCAGACGTCCAGCGGCGACATCGAGGAGGGGGACAGCAGCAGCAGGGTGCGGGGGATCGCGGGCAGGGCGAGCGGCACCAGGTAGCCGAGGTAGACCGGGATCACCTCCAGGCCGAGCCGGTGCGAGCGAAGCACCACCCGCCCGTTGCCGGGGACGTGTTCGGCGTACAGGTCCTCCAGCGGGAGCCTGCGGTCCTCCGGGAGGGTGCCGCTCTCGCCGGGGCAGACGATCTCGTACTCGGTCAGCCGCCCGTGCAGATTGAGATTGGTGGTGACCGGGCCGCCGGTGACCTCCGCGAACACCGCGCCCTCGGGCGTGACCCGGGCGGCGCTCTCGCGCAGTTCGCCGGCGAGCGCGGGCGCGGCCTCGTAGAGGTGGGTGAAACGGCTGAACGGGAAGGACAGCCCGCCGTACGAGCGGTTGAGCACGGTCAGCGGCTGCCCCGTTGCGGGGTCGTCCGCGAGCTGTACGTGGTGGCAGCGCGGCGCGAAGCGCGCCGCGACCGGGCGCAATTCGGCCTCCACGGCCGCCAGGTCGGCCTCCTGGAGCCGGAGTTCGCCGTCGTGCACCGACCCCTTCTCCTCGTGAACCTGCCACGCGGCCCGCATCCGGCCGACGAACGCGCGCCGGGCCGAGTCCAGCGCCCGGATCCCGGGCAGGCCGAGCCAGTTCTCCTCGGGCACGTACTCCCCGCGCGCGTCGAAGGGGGTCCGGCGCGCGGTGAACGAGAGGTACTGGTCGAAGAAGTCCTCGTGGAAGTCGTGTACGAGGCCCAGCAGGTCCTCGCAGCGGCCGCCCTGCCCGTAGCGGGCGGTGAAGAACCCCTCGAAGGTGATCCGTTGGGCGAGGGTGAGGTCGAAGGCGGGCAGGATCCGCTCCACCGAGCGCAGCGCGCCGCCGTCCTCGGCGAGCGGCGGACAGGTCAGGTCGCGGCCCGCGCTCACCTCCTCGTACAACAGGGTCTGCGGCAACACCGGCTCCCGGCAGCCGAGTTCCTCCTGCGCCAGGTGCAGGCCCGAGCGCAGTGCGCGCAGCAGTTCCGTGCGCTCGCGGTGCCCGGCCGCCGGATACCGATCCAGGGCCCGGGCGGGAGCGTCGAGCAGCGCGGAGAGCCGGTCGGCCCACGGCCTGCTCAGGGCCGCCAGGGAACGCTGGAAGGCGCGCAGCGGGTCGCCGTCGTGCACCTCGGTGTCCAGACACGGGACGCGCACCATGCCGAGCTGGAGCAGCGCGCCGATGTACGCCTCGCAGTCGGCCGGGGCCGCACCGTGCTCCGCCGCGAGCCAGTCGGCCAGCTCCTGGTGGCGCAGCTCGGGACGTTCGGCGAACAGGCTCAGCAGTCGCTCCAGCGTGCCGCTGCGGCGCAGGAAGAACAGCCGGTCCTTGACCGCGTCGAAGGTGACGGCCGCGGCGTCGTCGCCGGCCGTCACCGAGCGGCGCACGTAGCGGATCCGGTCCTCGTCCCGGCCCCAGCCCGGGGCCGGGCGCAGCGGCAGGTCGCGCCGCCGTACCGGGTCGGCGAGGATCAGCTCGGCCAGCCGCGCCAGCACCACCACGTTGAGCCGGACGTGGCTGGTCCAGTCGTCCGGTACCCGGATCCCCCCGGGGACGGCCCCGGGGGCGAAGCGGCCGGTCGCCACCCCGGTGAAGGTGCTGAACGGGCTGGTCTTGCAGGCGGTGCGGTACAGGTACGACAGGAGCGAGCGCTCGACCTTGCGCACCCGGCCGCTCGGCACCCCGCCCGCCCCGGTGGCCGCCGCGTACGCGTCGAGCTGGCCTTCGAGCACGGGCGAGGCCAGCAGCAGCCCGTGCCGCAGCCGGTCGTCCGCGAGCAGGCCGCGCAGCGCCGCCCGGCTGCGGGCCAGGTCGGTGGCCAGCAGAGCGTCGCCCTCGGCGAGCAGCTTCTCCAGATGGCGGCGCCGGTGGAGCCACCCGGCCAGGCGCTCACCCGCTTCCTCGCCCACCGCGGCGAGGGCCTCGACGGCCGCGCCCGTGGCGGCCGGCAGCTTGTTGTTGTGTATCTCGCGGCGCAGGCGCAGCAGTTCGCGGCGGCGCGTCGCACCCGGCCCGCCCGGCGCGGGATCGGTCGCGCCGACGGCCTCGTGCAGCAGCTCGCTCAGCCGCCCGGCCTCCGCGGCCAGCGCCGCCTCGGCGGCGAGCACGTCCGCGGCCCAGCGCCCGGCGTCACCGCAGCGCAGGGCCTCGGCCGCGGACAGCGGCAGCCCGGCCACGCGCAGCATGAAGCGCTCGCCCAGCTGCCATTCGGTGGTGTTCATCGATCCGGCCCCCTTCACGCGATCTCGTGCCGGAAGTCGGCGGGCCGCGGCCGTTCGTGGCCGAGCAGCATGATCAGCAGGGGTGCCTCGTCGGTGCCGGTGAGCCCCAGCTCCTCGACGTAACTGATGTTGTCGAAGCCGAGCGCCACCCCCGCGCCCAGCCCGTGGGCCGCGGCGGTGGTGTAGAAGGTCTGCGCGAGGGCGCCGACGGCGGCGCCCACCAGCCGGTAGCCGCGGTCGCCCACCGCGTCCAGGACGGCGGTGGTCCGCACGGTCGGCACGAGCACGGCGGCCGCCTGCTCCAGGTTGTAGTTGGAGAGGAAGTAGTTGCGCTGCAGGAACGGTCCGGGCGGGCCGGGGACCACCAGGCGCAGCGCGTGGGCCGCCGGATCGTACGCATACGTGCCGGGGTCCACCCCCTCGACGTGGCTGACGAACGCGTACAGGGAGGTCAGCCGCGGCCCGTCCGGCCGTTCGGCCTCGCTGCCGGGCGCCGTGGCCGCGCAGTCGGCGAGCGCGGCGGCCAGCTGCTCCGCCGTGACCGGCCGGGTGGCGTCGAAGCGCCCGAAGCTGCTGCGCCGGGCCCGCAGGGCCTCCCGTACGCCGACGGGCGCGGCGGCGGGCGCGGGCAGCGCCACCGGGTCGGCGCCGCGCACCGGGTACGCGGCGGCCGCGTCGAGCGCGCCGGGGGCGGGGCGGTCGACGGCCCGGCCGAGGGTGGCGTCGTGGACGCGGCGCAGGGTCTCGAAGGTCAGGACGGTACGGGAGCGCTCAGCGTCGCGGCGGCGCACCGAGGCAGTGGCAGGGGCAGAGGCAGATGCAGACGCAGATGCAGACGCAGACGCAGAGGCAGCGGCGGGACCGGAGGCGGGGAGGGCGGAGTCCGCCGGTGCTCCCGCCCACTCCAGCGGGACGACCGCGAAGATCCCCTCCTCCTCGGGCGCCACGCCCAGCAGCCGCGCGAGCCGCTCCTCGTCGAACCACAGCGCCGGCGCGATCCGCAGCCCGTACGGCCGCGCCCACAGCCGCCAGGTCTGGAGCAGAGCGCCCACGTCCATGCTCACGGCGTGGAAGGAGAAGCTGTTGTACTTGAAGGCGTTCTGCCAGTACTTGACCCCGAGGACGAGGTACTGGGTGGCCCGGGGCCCGTCCGGACCCAGGGCCTCGCGTATGTCACCGGTGACGTCCCCGGTCAGCAGCCGGCGCAACCCGTGCTGGTGCGGGGCGTAGTGGTACAGCCCCGGTGTGAGCGGTCCGCCCGCGCCCGCGGCCCAGTGGACGCCGATCGGGTACAGACCGCCGCCGGAGGCCGTGCCCCGGGACCAGTTGGCCTGCGTGTAGTGGGGGAGCGCCGCCAGGTCGGTGTTGGCCTGCACGCCCAGCCGGCGCCCGGTCAGCCCGTACGAGTCCTGGAGCATCCCGGAGAGCAGCGGCAGGGTGAACCCGCTGCCCGGGGCCCCCGCCGACCCCGCGGCCCCCGGCGACGGAGCGGCCGCGGGGTCGGGCAGGGGCAGGGTCTCCGCGCCCGGGTAGAACTTCGCCTTCCGCGGCCGGTCCGTCCAGTCGGGCACGAAGTCGGCGGGCTCCATCGGGACCCGGCCTCGATGCATGATGGCGTTGGCGTAGTCATGGGCGTAGCCCACGGGTGTCCTCCTGCGTTCGAGGGTCGATCGGGGTCAGGGAAAGGGATGCGGGGCCGGGTTGAGGTCCCATGGCTCCAGATCGCGCCCGCGCAGCCCCGCCGCGCGCAGCGCGGTCCGCATCCGGGGCATGCCGAGCGCCCGCTGGCGCGACCAGCCGAAGTCGATCGGCAGCAGCCCCGGCACCAGCACGCTCACCGTGTGCAGGCCGAGGGCCCGCTGCTCCGGCAGGGTCTGGTCGACGGCCACGACGTCGAACCCGCCGGCCGCCACGGCCGCGACACACCGCTCCAGGTGCGTGCGTACGTCGTCCGGGGCCCCGCCGCGCGCGGCGTCGGGCGGGCGCAGGGCGGCCACCGGCCGCAGCGGACCCGGGTCCGGAGCGCGCAGCAGGAAGTCGGCGTGCCGGCCCATCTCCGGGACCCCGTACACCAGCGGATGGTCGTGCAGCGCGGTCACCAGGCCGAAGTCGGCGGCCATCGCCCGCAGTCGGGCCCCGTCGCGCTCGGTGCGCCCGGTCAGGTTCACCGCGTCCGTCGCGATCTCGCACAGTGCGGAGGCGAGCGCGGCCTCCGGATCCAGCCCGGCGCCCGCGCCGAAGCACATCCGGCCGGGGCCCCCGTCGAAGCGCTCGGCGACCGCGGTCACCACCGGGATCGGGAAGCTGATCCGGGTGTCGAAGAAACGGGCCCGGTACCCGTACAGCGCGAGGCGGTCCACCATGGCCCGGGTCCGCGCGCGGCTGCTGGTCGCCGGGTCGATCTCGGGCAGCGCCTGGCGCCCGTACCAGGCCAGCAGGAAGGCGTCGCGCTCCACGACCTCCAGCAGGCCGAAGTAGAGGGCCTCGGCCAGACTCCCCCCGGAGGCGCAGCCGTTGGAGCTCTCCTGCACGAACCGGTTCTCCAGACCGGGCGCGTGATAATACGTCAGGATCTCCGGCACCAGGCGCGGTACGCGGTCGCGCAGCGACCACCCCCACACCCAGGGGATCTCACGGTCGGGCGCGAAGGGCCGTACCCGCGGGTTGCCCCGGTAGAACTCCTCGCTGTACAGGCCGACTTCGCGCGGATCGACGGCGCCGTCCGCTCGGAACCGGTCCAGCGATCCGAACACGCCGGTCCTGCGTGAGCGGGCGCGCATCCCCGCGTACCGCTCCAGCCCCTCCAGGACCCCGACCCGCGCGCTGCGGTCGAAGGAGTCGGTGTGCCCGCCCCAGAACGTCTCGCGCAGGTACTCGCCCGACCGCATCGAGAAGCAGCCGATGGTCGCCGACGTGGAGGTCGAGGAGACGTCCTGGACGAGCGAGGGCCCCAGGGCCCCGCACAGGGGGTTGGCGAACGCGGCGATGTCGATGCCGTACGCCTCGACGGGCCGGGTACGGAACGCCCCCGGCCGGTACGCGGGCGCCGGCGGCGGATCGAGCGCGACCGGGGCGTCCGCTCCGGGCCTGCCGCACCGGGGGCACTCCGGGTCGGGCACCAGCGGATAGCGGCGTACGCGGCCGCTGCGCAGGTCCAGCACCCGTACGTCGGGGAACGGCCCGGGAGCCGGCGCCGCCGCTGCCGCCGTCACCAGCGCGGCCAGCGCCTCGGCGGCGAAGGCGTGGGCGTACGGCCACTCGCCCGCGGCCCGGGTCCCCCCGCCCAGCTCCAGCGCGTCCCGCAGCGCGACGGACCGTACGGCCTGCCACCGCCGCTCCAGACAGCGGCCGCAGCCCGGCCCGTGCGCGGGCAGCGGACCGACCACGGCCTGATGCCCGTACAGGTGCACCGGCACGGCCCCGTCCCCGCTGCCGCCCGGCTCCTCGGCGAAGGCGTCGCGCAGCCCCAGCACGGACAGCTCCGCGCGCGGGCCGTCCAGGGCCGTCAGCGCCCGCGCGAGCAGCCCGGCGAACCGCTCGGCGACGGCCGCGCCCCCGAGCCCGTCGGCGAGAGCGCCCCCGAGCCCCCCGGTGCTGCGCGTCATCCGCGCGGCTCCCGGGCGGCGGTGGTCTCGGTGAGGAGCACCCGCACCGTGTGGATGCCCGCCGAGGCCAGGTCGGGCGAGCCCGTCGGGGCCGCGTACGCGTCCCGGCCCGCCGACGCGAGACGGTCCAGCACCTCCGCCCAGCCGACGGCGGCGCGGTCGTCGTCGGCCGTGCCGACCGGGTCGGCCGCGCCGGACACCGCCAGCGCGCGGGGGTCGAGGTCACGCAGCAGCGGGTCACCGGTATCGGCCGCGGCCCCCGCGCCCCGGCCGCCGGCCTCGTCGCGCTCGAACTGCACCGCGCCCAGCAGCTCCCGCAGCGCGCCGACGGCCGCCGACCGGCGCACGGGATCGCTGCCCAGGGCCCATCGCCCGCCGGAGCGAGCGAGCAGCACGTGTACGCCGCTGCGCGCGCCCTCCCCGAGGTCCAGCAGCTCGACGGGCAGCTCCAGCCGCTCCGCCGACCGTACGAGGAAGACCAGCTCGGCGTCGGAGTCGGCCCCCGCACCGGTCGCGGGCAGCGGCACCGGGCCCGCCGCCGCACCCCGTACGGCGCGCAGCAGCGCGTCGTACCCGAGCGCCGAGGCGAGCCCGGCGGCGGCCGCGTCCGCGGGGGTCGGGCCCGCGCCCGCCCCGGCCCGGGTGCGCTCGAAGGCCCGGTCGCCGTTGTGCGGCCCGAACGGACGCACCGCGCCGGCCGGGACGAGCACGGGCTCCTTGGTGAGCAGCGAGACGGCCTGCTGGTGCGGGCCGGTCGCGGCCGCCGTCGCGGTCGAGCCGGTGGAGAGGGCCAGCTCCTGCGACGCCCCGCCGGCCGCCGCGGCCCCGGTCACCAGCCCGCGCGCCGGCACGACGTGCTCGGCGTACACGAGCGCCGCCGCGTCCAGCGCGCGCATCCGCGCCCCGGCCACGTGATGGACGTCGAAGGCGGCGATCGAGCGCTTCCCGGCATGCCCGATGCCCAGCTCGACCACGCCGAGCTTCAGGGGTATCTGGGTCAGCGGCTCGTCGGCGAACCGGGTGAACACCCCGGCGTAGGGGCGCACCAGCTCCGAGCGCCGGTTCAGCTCCTCGACCAGCGCGTCCGCCTCGCGGGCCGTCTCCAGGGTCGGCAGCGCGGGCACGGCCGAAGTGCCCGCGGCGGTGAGGTCCACCGCTTCGGCCTGTGCCTGCGCGCCGCCATCGGCGCAGAACGGGCAGCGCGGATGCGCGAGCAGCGGCTCGGCGGTGACGTCCAGCGACTCCATGTCCTGGACGAGCAGCCGCTCGGCCGTCTCGGCGGGCAGCGCCCCGGAAGCCGCGCGGAACACCTCGTATCCCAGCAGGTTGCCGATCATCGCGGCCAGCGGACGCCCCGGCACCGGCCCGGAGGCCTCCGGGCCGCCCGGCAGCGCCAGGGAGCTCCACAGCTCCGCCGCCGCTCCCGACTCCCCGCGCGCCGCGCCCATCCGCAGCGCCGCGCAGGCCCAACAGCCCGGGGTGCCGGGCGTCATGAGCGGGCCGATCACCGCGTCGGAGCCGTAGGTCCAGGCGGGCAGCAGCGTGCGGCCCTCGGGGATGCCGGCCCGCAGCAGCGGGAGCAGGCGCGCCGGGGCCGTGCGTCCGCCCGTCACCACGACGGTGTCGTACTCGTCCAACGCCGCCCAGTCGAGGTCCTGTTCGCCGCCCGGCAGGATGCGTACCTCCACCGGGCAGCCGTCGGCGACGGCCTCCGTGACATCGATGTCCAGCACCTCCCGGTCCGCCTGCGGCAGCACTCCGACGACCGCGCAGCCGTTGCGCACCAGGCTCAGGGAACACCAGCGGGCGACGGCGTCGTCGCCGAGCACCGCGACCCGTGCGCCGCGAAAGCGCAGGAAGCGGGCCTCGGCGTCGTCCGCGTAGTGCTCCACGTACGCGATCTGCGGTGCGAACCGCCGTGCCACGTCGGGCGGCAGCACCGGCCGGCCGGTGTCCTCCCGCGCCGACCGCGCGAAGTCCCGGTCGTACAGGGTCCGGACGAGTTCGCCGACCATCGCCCGCTGGGGATCGCCCATGCCCCGACAGATCTCGGCGACCGTGTGCTCGCCGGTGAGGTGCGGGACGATCAGCGTGGCGAAGCGGTACGCCGTCTTGGCGGCCAGGCGGAAACCGCCGTCGGAGTTGTGGAACAGCACGCCGTCCGGCGTCTGCGTGAACAGCACGTCCCGGCGGATCCTGGGCCGGGTGGCTGCGACGGACTCATAGCTGGCTTGGGACATGGGGCACCCCTGATTGCGGTCTGGGAGCGATGGGGGAACGGGGAAGGGAGGGGGGAGGGGAGAACGGGAAGGCGGAGGAGGTCAGGGCGGTGCGGGCAGTACGGCGTCCAGCCGCCGCTCGGTGTACCAACGCGCGTAGACGCGAAGCAGATGATGGAGCCGGTAGGGATGAGGGCCCGGCGGCCCGTCCTCCAGCAGCCCGGCGTCCACCAGTTGTTCGAGTACGCCCTCGCCCGCCACGGCCGTGAGGGCGGCCTCCTGGCCGAGCGAGCCGAGTCGCAGGAACGCGTCCCGCTGCTCCGGTGGGAGCGCGTCCAGCGCCCGCCCGAACACCTCGGGTACCGACAGCCGGACGTCCTCGGCGAGGGCGAGCCGGCCGGGCGCGTCCTCCGCCAGCCAGGCCGCGCAGTCGGCGACGGAGAGCCCGGGCCGGGTCAGCAGCCGGCCCGCCGCGATCCGCAGGGCGAGCGGGAAGTGCCCGCAGACGGCGGCGAGGCGGTGGGCGGACCGGTCCTCGGCCGCGATCCGTCCGGCTCCGACCAGCCCGGCGAGCAGCTCGTACGCCTCCGCGGGATCGAGCACGTCCAGGCGGTGGACCGCCCCGCCGTGCGTGGCGGCGACGGCCGCGAGCCCGCGCCGGCTGGTGACGAGCACGGCCGCGTCCCCGGCCCGGGGGAGCAGTGACAGCACCTGACCGGCCCCGGCCGCGTCGTCGAGCACCAGCAGCTGCCGGCCCCCGTCGCGGTCCGGCTCCGGGAGCAGCCCGCGCGCCTCGTCCGTGCTCAGGCCGTCCCCGTCGGGCCCGGCCAGCGCGATGCTGAACACGCCGCCGGGGAAGGCGCCCTGGGCCTCGTACGCGCACTGGTGGGCCAGGGCGGACTTGCCGATGCCGGGTGCCCCCGAGACGATGACCAGCCGCGGCCCGTCCGCGGAGGCGAGCTGCCCGACCATGGCCTTGCGGTCGGCCGCACGCCCGGCGAAGCCGGGGACGGGCGGCAGCGCGCCGCGCTCGGCGACGCGGCCCGGGGCGGGCGGTGCCGGGGCCGGCAGGGCCGGGTGCGGGGAGCCCGCCCGGTGGAGGTCGGCCCGGTGGACGTCGGCCCGGTGGAGGTCCGCGCGGTGGACGTCCGCCCGGTGCACGGCGGGCCGGGCGGTCGGCGGCGGCCCGATCTCCTCGGCCCGCAGGATCGCCATCTCCAGGCGGCGCAGCCCGGCCCCGGGGTCGACCCCCAGCTCGTCACGCAGCCGTTCCCGTACGGTCCGGTACTCGGCGAGGGCCTCGGCCTGCCGCCCGGTGCGGTAGAGCGCCTCGATGAGCTGTTCCGTGAAGCGCTCGCGCACCGGATGGCGGCGGGCGCCCTCGTACAGGTCGACGAGCACTTGATGGCAGTTCCCGGCGGCGAGTTCGAGGTCGCAGACCCGCTCCAGCACCCGCAGCCGCTCCTGTTCGAGCGCCGGAACGGCGTCGCGCCGGAGCATCAGCGAGGCCACGTTGGCGAGCGGCGGCCCGTGCCACAGGGACAGGGCCTCCCGCAGCCGGTAGAGCTCCTCCTGCGGGTCCGCCGAGGCGGAAGCCTCCTCGGCGAGGAAGCGGAACTGCACGAGATCCAGGGTCCGGTTGTCGTTGGGCATCCGGTAACCGCCCGGCACGGCCTCGATGGTGGTCGCGGATATGCCGTACTTCTCGAATAACCGGCGCAGCCGCAGCACGCAGGTCTGCAGCGCGGCCCGCGCGGTGGCGGGCGGTTCCTCGTCCCAAACGGCGTGCAGCAAATAGCCGGTGGAGACGACCGCTCCGGGATGGAGGAGAAGAGCGGCGAGAAGGCTCGTCGGTTTGGATGGTTTCAGAACAACAGTTTCCGGGCCGTGCGCAATACTCAAGGGCCCCAAAAGCTGGAACCGCATGACTGGTCCCCCGTGTCGGGTCACGTATTCGCAGGAGGCGCGGCATGGGTGGCCTGCGTCCTCGTTGGGTCGGTGAATGAATGGAACCCTACATAACGGATCTTGTGAAAGTCGAGTCGCAGCCGGGATTGTTTACGACTTGCCCGGCGTTCGTCTCTTCTCCGTCACTTCGGCGCTTCGGGGCGTTACGGTCAGACCGTCAAAAACGTTCACGCGTAAACGAATTGCGGCTGCGGCGCCATCCAAGCACGGAGCGTAGATCCAATTAAGGTCCATATCCGGCCACTGATATGAGAGCGCTGGCCGAACCGCGTGCTCACCCCGAACCGGCCCGCTCCATCGCGGCCCGCGGCGGGGTCTAAGACTCCGCGGTCCCGGGCTCCACGGCCGCCGCGTCGAGGGCGGCGGTGAGCCGGTGCAGGCGGATCTGGAGGTCCCGGATCTCGCCGAGCTCGAATCCGGTGGCGGTCGCGATCCGCCGCGGCACCTCCACCGCGCGGGCGCGCAGCGCGAGGCCCTCCTCGGTGAGGTGGGCGTGTACGGAGCGCTCGTCCTCGGGGCTGCGCTCGCGGCGGATCAGACCGGCCGCTTCGAGGCGCTTGAGCAGCGGGGACAGCGTCCCCGAGTCGAGCCGCAGGTGTCCGCCGATCTCCTTGACCGGCAGTTCGCCGTGCTCCCAGAGCACCAGCATCACCAGGTACTGGGGGTAGGTCAGCCCGAGGTCCTTCAGGACGACGCGGTAGAGGCCCCCGAAGGCGCGGGTCGCCGCGTTGAGCGCGAAGCAGATCTGGCCGTCGAGGCGCAGGAAGTCCTGGTCGCGGAGGGTGTCGGTCTGCTGCTCGGTCATGGTGCCACTGTACCTCGGATGCCTCGACCAGCAATTAAATTGTGCACAACTGAATTGTGTGTCATCCTCATGGAGCGGAGTCGCCGACCGGCCGCCCCGCCTCCGCCCCGTGAGAGGACACCCGAGATGGACGCGCTCTACACCGCTGTCGCCACCGCCAACGGCCGCGAAGGCCGCACCGTCAGCTCCGACGGCCAGATCGACCTCGCGCTCGCCATGCCCCCGGCGCTCGGCGGCAGCGGCCAGGGCACCAACCCCGAGCAGCTCTTCGCGGCCGGGTACGCGGCCTGCTTCGCCAGCGCGCTCGGCCTGGTCGGCCGCCAGGCCAAGGTCGACACCAGCGAGGTCTCCGTCACGGCCGAGGTCGCCATCGGCAAGGACGCGACGGGCTTCGGCCTGGCCGTCGTCCTGCGCGTGGAGCTCCCCGAGGCGCTGGCGGGCGAGACCGGCAACCTGCTGGTCAAGCAGGCGCACGAGGTCTGCCCCTACTCCAAGGCGACCCGCGGCAACATCGACGTCGAGCTCGTGGTCGAGTAGTCACCCAGGGTGCCCGGGGCGTGGGGGAGGGGAGCGCGTGCGAGCGCTCCCGTCCCCGGCGTCACCACCCGCCGGCCGACCCCGGTGGAAGCATCGCCGTGAACCGCGCCGACGGCTCCAGGCCGAGTTCGGCCCGCACCAGGCGCCGGAAGGCCCCGTACTGGCGGACGGCCTCCACCGCGTTGTGCTCGGCCAGGTGCACCGCCACCACCGCCCGGTGGGCGCTCTCGCGCAGCGGCTCGATGCTCACGCAGGTGAGGGCCGCGTCCAGGGCGAGCGCGTGCCGCCCCGACCGGGTCAGCCGGGCGCTCAGCGATTCCAGCGCGTGCAGCCGCAGCTGCCGCAGGCGCTCGCGCTCGAAGAGCGCCCACTCGTCGTCCCAGCCCGGCAGCAGGTCCCCGGCGAACAGCAGGCCCAGGAAGGGATCGTCTCCCGGGTCGCCGTCGGCGTCCACGACGCGCAGCGCCGTACGCAGGAAGGCGTGCACGTCCACCGTGACCTCCTCGCGGAGCGAGAGCATCTCGCCGCGGCTGTCGACGACGTGGTGGCCGCCGCGGCGCAGCCGCCACAGGGCGGTCCGCAGACTGCCCTGCGCATGCACCTCCCCGGCCTCCGGCCACAGCGTCCCGGCGAGGACCCCGCGGCTGACGCTCCGGTTGAGCGCGAGGAAGGCCAGCAGCCGCTGCCCCGGAGCCTCGACGGCGACCGTGCCACCGGCCGCCTCGAACCGGAACGTCCCCAGCAGCCGCAGTACGGGCGTCGGCAGCGACGTGTCGTACGGCATCGGTCCCCTCTCCCTGTGCCCCCTCTCCCTTCCCTGCTCACGGGCGGACGAACGCACTCGTCCGGGTGGTGTCGCGACCCGCCGGTGGACGATTCCGCCGGTGGACGTTCGTACAGGTATCAGCGGCCGCGGACCGTGTTGAGGATCCACTTCTGGATCGTCGCGGTCAGCTCGGCGTCCTTGGCCATCCACTTCGTGATGTCCGCGGGATCGGTGTAGTAGTTCGAGGCGTTCTCCCACGCCGACCAGCTGCGCGGCCCCTTGGAGGAGTTCGCGGAGGCGTCCATCAGGACGAGGTTGTCCTTGCGGACCGCGAGCTGCTGGCGTTCCAGGGCCTTCAGCTTGTTGAAGCCCTCCATCTGGGACATGCGGTCCAGCGAGACGACGTGGTCGACCTCCAGGCCCCCCGAGGCCTTCCGCAGCGTTCCGACCTGGTCGACCGCGTGCGCCCCCGCGATCTCGGCGCGCTCGGCAGAGCTGTTGAAGACCGCCCGCATGCGCTTGACCGGGCTGACCCGGGCGGCCTCGGCGAGGGCCTCGGCCGCCAGGAAGTCCCGCTTCGCCTGGGGGATCAGGCCGGGTTCCGTCCACGTCCTGCCGTCCCGATCCGCGTGGACCACATCGTCGAGGCCCTCGAGCTCTTCCTTGAGCTCCTTGATCCGTTCGTGGTCCGTCGCCCCGGTGGGTGTCCTCGGCCCGGCCTTGAGGTCGGCCTGGGCCTGCGCCTTGAGCTTGCGCAGGGACTGGAGCTGCTCCCAGGCCTCGATGTAGGCCTTCTCCGCCGCGATCTGCTCCGGCGTCGGGGGATGCCAGCCCCGCATGTCCGCCACGATCGACTCGAACTCGCTCGCGGCGCCGACCTTCCGGGCGGCCGCGGCCCGGTCGACGAACACCAGCATCGTGTCGTCGTCCATCCTGCGGGCCTTGCCGACCTTGACGATCTCCTGGACCTCCTTGAACGCGGCTTCGAGCTCGGCCTTGCCCGCGCCGGTCAGCTTCGTCACGTCGCCCATGAGATCGAGCAGTTGCTTCTCCTTGCGGAGCTTCGTGAGCGTGCTCACCCCCTTCCGTACGAAGTGGAAGAGGCCCCTCATGATCAGCACCGGGTCGACCGCCCCGGCGAAGGCCATCGGCCGGCCCATGACCTTGCCGAGCACCTGCTCCAGCCCCGCCTTGGCCGCCGCGTGGGTCTTGAGGGCCTCCTTGATCCCCTGGTCGAGCCCCTCGGCCTCGTCGATCTTCGCGGCGAGCTTCTCCAGGCGCGCTGCGGCGCCCTCCGCGTCCGCCGCGGCGGCGAACTCGCGCAGCGGGCCTTCGAGCCTGGTGAGCCCCTTCGCCGACAGCTTGAGCAGCTCGGCCGTGGTCGTGCCCAGGTCCAGCGCGGCCGCCGCCACGGCCACCACGACCCAGGCCAGCGAAGGGCTGTCCGCGATGAACGACAGCCGGTACTCCACGGCCTGTTTCCGGTACTCCTGCACCGCCTCCATCGCCTGGTAGACGCTGAGCACGGTGTTGCCGACCAGCGCGGCCGCCGCGACCCAGCCGCCGACCGGCACGAGCACGGCGAGGACGAGGGCGATGATCGTGAGGACCACGGCCGTGAACACGTGCGCGTCGCGCACGGCCTTGACGTGGTCGTCCACGATCTCGCCGTACACCGTGCCGGCATCCGCTCCCTGGCTCTGCTTCGTCGCCTGGACCAGCCCGTCCAGGCTGAAGACGCGCTCGGGGTCGGTGGTGAACTCGTGGCGGGCCTTGGCCGTGTCCGCCAGCCGCGCGTCGATCACCTCCAACAGGTACTGCCGCGCGCCGGCCTCGTCCAGCCGTGCGAGCTTCTCGCGGCTGGTGTCCCGGCCGAGCTTCCCGGGATCGACCAGCGGATCGTCACCGCCCGCGGTGATCACGGCAGTCTCGGCCGAACTCCGCAGGCCGGCGGCCTCCCTCTGGTACTCGGAGGCTTTCGAAGCGGCCCGGCTCTTCTCGTACCGGGACTCGGGGTC
Source organism: Streptomyces sp. NPDC051183 (assembly GCF_040682455.1). Lineage (NCBI taxonomy): Bacteria > Bacillati > Actinomycetota > Actinomycetes > Kitasatosporales > Streptomycetaceae > Streptomyces > Streptomyces sp. NPDC051183. The sequence goes on along the minus strand of NZ_JBFBBA010000023.1, from coordinate 99,696 downwards.
CGCGCTGGACCGGGTGAGGCTCGCCATCTCCTCCGCCTCGGAGGACCGCTTGTACAGACCGGCCGCGCCCGACTCCGCGATGCGGGAGACGAGGCCGGCGACGTAGCCGGGACTGCGCAGCTTGCCCCGTTCCACATACAGCAGGTGGTCGTAGTGATCGAGGACGTCGAGCGCGATGTTGACCGCCTCGTCGCGAAACCGCACCCGGTAGTTCTCCACCGCCCGCAGGAACGCCGACTCGTCGGCGAACCCGTGACGCACCAGGGCCGCGTCGAACTCGGCGCTCGCCTCCGCCGCCGCGCGCGCGGGTCCGGGCACATAGGCGTAGTACGCCGCGGTGCGGGCGCTCTCCAGGCGCGTGGCGTTCCTGCGCTTCCACAACCGGTACAGGTCCTCGCACCCGAACAGGGTGGCCGCCGCCGCCTCGGTGGCCTCCGCGTCGAGCTCGCGCCCGCGCTGCTGCGCCTCGAACCGGGTGATGGCGGCGTCGAGCTCCTTCCAGTCCGTCGTCGTCCCGGTGATCTTGTCCCGGTACACCGCACGCTGGGCCGGGGTCAGTGCGTTCAGCCTGCGGCCGAGGCGCAGTACGTCCTCGTAGTCCCCCGGGACCAGCGGCTTCTGCCCGGCGAAGAGGACGGCCTTGACATCCTCGGGCAGGGCATGGATCTCCCGCAGCAGCTCGTGCTCGCCCGCCACGTCGGCGCGGACCCCGAGCCACCGGGCGCGCAGGTGGGCGTCCTCCGGGCCCGTGCCCAGCTTCGTGTCCGGCGGCAGGCCGTTCTGCTCCCAGAAGCGCTGGTCCGCCTCCGCGTTGATCTGGTCCCGTTCGGCCTGGGGGAGCCGGTCGAGGGCGGTCTGCGTGACATCGGTGACGTTCAGCCAGAGCCCGCCGTTGCGTACGTCGGTGGCCGTCGCCGACAGCCCGCCCGGCCTGCTCCAGTGCCACAGGGGAAGCCGACGGCTGGTCTCCGCCTCGTCCTTGCTCTGGTAGTACTGGGAGACGAACGCGCGCAGCAGCTCCGCCGGGTTCAGCTCCTGCGTCACGTCCACCCAGAACGGTTGGCCCTTGCCCCTGCCCTTGGGCTTCGGCGGCCTCGTCCCGGCCGGCGGCAGCCGCTTCATGTGGAGCCTGCCCAGCCCCTCCCCGCGGGCCTGCTGCGCCACGTGGGCCAGCTCGTGCGCCAGCAGCCGCTGCCCCGCGCCCGAACCGGGCCGGACGCCGTCCCCGAGGACGATGTGCCGGCCGACCGTGTAGGCCTGCGCCCCCAGGGCCGCCGCCGAGTCGGCGGCGCCGCGCCCGGTGTGCACCCGTACCTGCGACAGGTCCCAGCCCAGCCGCGGCTCCATCGCCGCCCGCGTCGCGGAGTCCAGGGGAGCCCCCGCGCCGCCGGTCGGAGAGGCCGCCGGGTCCAGGCGCGGCATCGGGCGTACGCTCCCGTGCGCGAGGGACTCGTACCGCTCGGCGAACCGGTCGGCCGCCGCCTCCAGCCGTCCGTCGGGCTCCGGAGCCGCAGGGCCCTCGGGGTCACGGGCCCGCCACAGGACCCGCCGTTCGGCCCGGGCGGGGGCGGCGGGCACCTCGCGCGCGGCCACCGCTCACCCCGCCGCGGGGGGAAGCGGCGCGAACGTCGTCACGAGCGGGACGGGGTCACCCGCCCCGGCGGGCAGGTAGGCCAGCGGAGCGTAGTGGTAGACCACGCCGTGCGGCGCGACGGCGGCCGGCCCCTCCTCGTCCTGCGGCCACACCACGTCACCGGGGATCGTCCGGGCCGGCACGAGCCAGTGGTCGCCCCGCCGGAAGTGCACCGGAGTCCGCTCCTTCCTGTCCTTGCGCGTCGGATCGGGCTCCTGCGGACCGCTGAAGCGGACCTCCACCCCGTCCTCCAGCGCGATCCACGTGTCGAGGACCACGGGCAGCGCGTCCGCGCCGCCCTGCGGACGGTGGTCCCAGCGCCGCAGGTACGGGTGCAGTTCCGGGTCCCCGCCGACACTGAGCGGCGGCTGCCCGCCGGGCGGGCCCGCGGCCGGATCGGAGTCGAGCGTCACCGTCCGGCCGGGCACGTCGACGGCGACGACCTGGTGGATGCGCTGCGGCGGGGCCCCCGGCACCTCGTCCGCGGCGTGCACCGCCGTGGCGTCGTCGACGAGTTCGACCCAGTCACCGACGTCCAGCCCCAGCCGGTGGTCGCGGCCCCACACCTCCAGCGACACCACGGGCCCGGCGACCGAGGCCACCGGCAGGGCCACCGAGGCGTTCTCCCGCGACCACACGAAGGTGGCCACGGGCGCCTCGGGCAGCTTGTCCTTGCCGGAGCCCCTGCGGCGGGGCCGCACCACCCGCTGCCCGAGCTCGTCACCGGGGAACAGACCGACCCCCGAGGTGTGGATCTGCACCCGGTAGAGCTGGTTCTCCGGCCCCCGGAACTGCGCCCGGGGCGCGATGACGCACGCGTCCACCGGCCCCTTCGGCTCGTGCCGGGCCCGCGCGGCCAACAGCCCGCCCGGTGCGTACAGCCCCTCCCGCCAGAACCGGAACCAGGACGACGCCTCCGCGCTCCCGGGGTCCTGCTGCTCCCCGAAGGCGTGCAGGGCGACCTGCCAGACGACCTTGGTCCGGGCCGCCGTGTCCGGGCCGGTGCCGCCGAGCGCGATCTCGCGGATCGCCGGGTCCTGGATGACGGTGATCTCCCGCTCCCATACGCGGAGGTAGGCGAGCGCCGGCCCCTCCGGCACGGGGGCCGTCTCCGGGTCGACGTACCCCTCGGGCTGGGTCAGGTACGTGGTCGGGGCGTCGTTCTCCACGAGCACGCCGTCCACGTACAGGCGCCCGGCGCCGATCGCCAGGTCGCGGTCCGGGTCCTGCGCGATCCGGGTCACCGCGAATCCCGGCGCGCCGAGGGGCGCGGCCGCCGGCCCGAGCACGTCGGCGACGACGGTGCGCAGATAGTGCAGCAGGACGGCGGTCTGCTCGTTCGCGTCCGCGTCGAGGGTGACCCGGCCCTGCTGGTGGACGATCCGGGAGTAGTGCTTCGACGGGTCGAACGAGACGCGCGAGATGTCGACGGACAAGATGTTCCTCCTCAGTGACGCGATGTGGGATGACGCGGTGTCAGGTGACGAACAGGACGCCGCTCGACGCGCCCGCCGGGGTGTACTCCGCCAGCCGCCCGCGCAGCCCGTCCTCGCGCTGGGGCTGGAACAGGTCGTGGAACGCGCCGAGTTCGGAGCCGTCCTCGGCCCCCCGCCGGATCTCCCGCGCACACGCCGCGGAGAGCTGCCCGTAACCGGGCGTCCCGTACGCCGTGCTGGTGAACCGGGGTACGACGCGGGCCGGATCCCCCGAGGTGGCCGGCTCGCAGTGGAACGGCGCGGGCGTCTGAGAGCAAGGCGGCAGGTAGCTGAACCGGATGCAGCCGCGCTGGCGCACCGAGACGTGCACGGGGCCGTCCAGCAGGCAGTTCTCCACGAGCCCGACCTCGTGCGTGCGCACCGAGCCGATCACCGTCGTGCGCCGCGCGGACAGTTCGGCGTACGCGCACCCGTCGTCGGGACCGCCGAGCGCGGGCAGCTCCGCCGAGGTGGCGTCGAGGACCGAGTCGGAGAGGAAGATCCGGTTCGGGCCGGTGCATGCCTCGTCCGCCTCCACCACGACCGCCCCGGTGATGCTGTGGCGGACCTCCAGGCAGGCGGGGGTCCGCACGAGTTCGAGGCTCGGCTCCCCGGGGTGCTCGCAGCAGCAGTCCTCGCCGAGCGACCAGCCGGGCACGAGCGTGCAGTGGCTGACCTCCACCCGGCCGACCGGCCCCTGCACGCGTACGCTCCGGCCGGTCACCAGCAGCCCGGCGAGCCGTACCGAGGGCAGTGGGCCCCGGCCCCGGCCGGTGCCGATGAACCGCAGCGCGTCGGGCCGGTTGGCGTACCAGTCGAGCAGCCGCAACACCGGGCGGCTGCCGGGCGCGGCCCGGACGGTGAGCCGGTCGCCGTGGTCGAGCCGGATCTCGATCTGCTCCTGGAACGCCACCGAACCCACGAGTTCGATCACCGCCTCGCGGCGCGCCGGGTGGGCGCGCTTCTCCTCGTACCAGCGCGAGACCGCGTCCATCAGCCGCTCGAACTCCTGCCCGGGCCCGACCCGGTAGAGGGCCGCGTCCGGTCCCGCGGGCAGGGCGGCCACCGGATACTCCCCGCCGCCCATGGGTGCCGAGAAGGCGTGGTGGTAGCTCACCCGCACCCCGGAGTCGGGGGCCGAGCGGGCCGGGAAGGCGATCCGGCCGAGGACCGGGTCCACGGCGACCTGCCCGCGCCGCGGCGCCTGGCCCCAGTCGGAGAGGTCCGCCGCGACGATCGCCGACAGCGGCACGGGCGTGTCCCCGTCCGTCCAGATGCACAGGCTCTTGCCCGGCCCGTAGTAGTGGGCCGTGCGCTCCTCGAACGCGCGGCGCCGGATGAAGGCGGGCACGTTCGTCTCGTCCGCGATGTGCGTCGGCGCCGGCTCGCGCACGGGCCGGGTCACCAGCGGGGTGTCGTTGCCGAGGATGCTGAAGGTGTAGTGGCTGCGGTCGCGGTCGACGCAGTACGCGGGCGCCCGGGTCAGCGGGTACGCGCCGAGCCGCCACACGAACAGCCCGACGCCCGCGACGCCCTCGTGCCCGGAGCTGTGCGCCGACTCGATCCGGCGTACGTCGGCCGTGTGGGACAGCCGGTCGAACGGCCCGTCGACCAGGTCGAGTTCCTCCCCCCGGCGCAGATCGGCCAGACCTCCGAGGCGCAGGCGGTCCTCGATGTCCCGCGGATACGCCGAATACCGCCGTACGGGCTGGTCGTGGCCGAGCGTCGTACGGAACTCCACCGCCCGCGCGGGCCAGTCGGCGACATCGCGCGCCAGGTCCTCCAGCGCGGCGAGGGTGCCCTTGCGGCGCCGGTTCGCTAGGGTGCGGGCCACGTCCCGCCGGGGCGCGACCACGGCGGCCAGCCGCGCCGCCCCCTCGCCCCCGCGGGCCAGCGCCTCCTCGTAACCGGGCAGTGCCTCGTACCCGACCAGGGCGCCGATGTAGGGCAGGAGCCAGTCCTGGCAGGTCTCCACGAACCAGTCGGCGTACTGCCGGCGCACCGACTCCCGTACGAGGGCGCGCTGTTCCTCCACGACCGCCAGCAGCGCCCGCAGCGGCATTCCCTCCTCGGTGTCCCGGCGGCGGTGGAGCGCCGGCAGCAGCTCGTACAGGGTCCGCTCCGCACCGGTGGTCACGGCAGCCTCCGCAGGATCAGCGTCTCGGGCAGGTCGGGGGTCATGACGGCGAGTTGGGCCGGGCGGACGGCCGTGGCGACGACGAGGCGCCGGCCCCGCGGCAACACCGGGGAGCGCAAGCCCGGGTTGAGGGCGACGAGCTCCTCCACCCGTACGCCGTACCGCACGGCGATCGAGGTCAGCGTGTCGGTGGTGCCGGTCGGGTCGTAGCCGACGACGTGCACCAGCGGTTCGGCCCGTGCCGGGAGCGCCTCCACCGTGCGCGCGGCGCCCCGCAGGTCGGAGACCAGGTCGACGAGGGCCAGCGGATCGGCGGCCGCGGTGATCCCGGTGAACACGTCGACGTCGACGTAGTCCACCCCCGGAACCGCCTGCATCGCGGCCAGTACCCGGCTCAGGCGGGCCGGCTCGGCGAGGTCGCGCGCGGCGAAGCCCAGTACGCCGAGCACGGCGGACCGCACCGCCGGCTCCACGGTCTCGAAAGAGTGGTCCGGCAGCACCTTCAGCCCGGCCGACAGCACCAGCAGCACCAGCTCGCGGACGTCGGCCCGGACCGGGACGTGCGGGTCCCCGAAATCGGTGAGCGCGGCGGACAGGCTCCCCATCAGCGGATCCCCGACGGACAGGGGCACGTCGCCGGCGCCCGCGACCGTGACGTGGACGATCTCGCGCCGGCCGTCGAACAGCCGGGCGGCCGCGGCCCGGCCGATCCCGGCGCGGCCGCGCGCGAAGTCGGCGTAGTCCCGTACGGACAGCAGCCGGTCCAGGGCCCGGGTGCGCAGCGGGACCCCGGCCCGGGTGTCGCGCGGCCCGTCGGCGGCCGCGCCGCCCGTGGCGGCGAGCGGATTGGTCACCGCGCTCACCCCGAGCGGCCTGCTGACGGCCTGGGTGATCCGGCCGGGCGGCAGATTGCCGTCCGGGCCCGCACCGACCCGGTAGACGGCGGTGACGTTCTCCACCCCGGTCGGGAGCCGGGACCCGTGCACGCCGTCGCCGAAGGAGACCGTCGCCGTGCCCGCGGCCTCCTCGAGGGCGTACGCCTGGTCCGTCGGCCCGAGCAGCGAGAGGTCCTCGGCCCGGTGCCGGCGGACGGCGTCCACCCGTACGGTCAGCGCGGGTTCGGCGCCGCCGGGGGTGTCCGCCGGCAGGTACGTCAGCGGCGCGGCCGCCGTGGCCTGGCGCAGCGCGAAGGACTGCCCGGGCCGGGCGGCGTCCCCGCTGCCGAGCACCTCCGAGCGGGTTTCGCCCTGCGTGGCGGGCACGACGTTGCCGTGGACGGTCACCGTGTCGCGGCGGTAGGAGTAGGTGAGCGGCGCCGCGAGGAGGAGCGTCGTGTGCACGGTGTCCCCGCCCGTGTCCGAGCCGACGCCCTGGCGGACCGCGGCGACCATGGCCGGCTCGCTGCCGAGTACGCCCGTGGTGCCCGGAACGTCGGTGCGCTCGCCGGAGACGACCAGCCGACGGCCGGGCAGCAGCCCGGGGCAGACCTGCGCGAGCTCGATCCGGTCGCCCTCGACGTCGTCCGTGACCGGGTCCTCGGCGAGGGCGAGGTCCTCGCCGGCCCCCCACACCGTGATGTCCCCGTACGGGACGGCGCGGTCGTCCCGGGCGTGCCAAGGGCCGTCGACGGTGAGCCGGGTGACGGGCACGAAGACCGCCGGCGCCCCGGCCGGCGTGGGGAAGCGCACCCGCAGCTGGGCGGCGTCGACGACCCCCACCACCCGAAGGGGCTGCGTTGCGCGGGCCTGTTCGGCGACCACCCGGGTGCCCGGCAGCACAGCGTCGTGGTGGCCCTCCAGGTACAGGTACTCGGTGCCCTCGGGCGCCGTCCCGTGCTGCGGGTCGACCGCCGGGTCCAGGGGCCGCGCCTTGACCCGGAGTACCTGGACGCCCGCCGCCTGCCGGGGCGGGGCGATCCGCTGCGTGGCCCAGGCCTGGTGCACCCCGCCGGCGAGCCGGGGATCGGCCGCGGCGAGCAGCCCGGGTACGGAGTCGGAGGACGCGTCCCACAGCTCGCACAGCCCGGTGGCCAGATCGCGGCCCGCCGCCGGGAGCCGGGGCGGGGTACGGCGCAGAGCGGGGAGCACGGCGGCGGTGGCGACGAGGGCCGTCGCCCGGTCGCAGTCGGGGGAGCCGCAGCCGCCCCGGCCCGCAGCTTGGCTGCCGTCCGACGCGGCCGGGTTCCGCTCCCCGGCCCCAGCCCGGTCATCGCCCAGGTCGGGGCAGGCCAGGCTGTGCGCGAGCTCGCGCAGGTACTCGACCTCGGGCAGGCTCCGGCGCCGCTCGGCGGCCACGGCGACCAGCGCCGCGCGCAGCGCCCGTACCGCGGCGGCGACTTCGTCGGCCAGCCACCCGGCCGTCGCCGCGTTCGCCCGCGCGGTGGTGAAGGCGACGCCCTCGGTGAGCAGCCGGGAGGCTTCGGCGAGCCTGCGGTACCCGTGGCTCACGGGACCGCCGTCGGGGGCGATCTGGTAGAGCGCCGCAGCGAGGGCCGCCCGCAGCACGGCCGCGGCCGGTACCGACGGGCCGCTGTCGGAGGCGGCCACGAGCGCGTCCCGGGCCGCCTCGACGGGGTCGGCGGGGGAGAGCGGGACGAGGTCGACGACGGTGAGCGCGGCCGGATAGTCGGCGGTGGCGGACGCCGCGACCCGGACGGCCGGCTCGTGGGCCGTGCCGAACAGCAGCAGCAGCCGGTCGCCGGGTTTGATGCCCAGCGCGGGACCGGTGAAGGTGAGGCGCTCCAGCCGCTCCGCCGTCCGGGCCTCCAGCCGGGGCGGCGCGGTCATCCGTACCGCCAGGGCGTTCCACCGGGCGTCGGCCGACAGGTCCTCGGAGGTCTCGAAGGTCTGCGGCAGCTGGCCCTGCGCGGGCACGCTCTTGGCCTGCGACCCGGCCGGTACGACGGCCCGCGCGCCGGGGTCCAGGGTGTAGGCGAGGTACGCCCCGGAGCCCAGGGCGGGGCGCGGCCGGTGGCCGACGAGCCGCCCGAGCCGGACCAGCGACTCCGGCTCCACGGCGGTGGCCAAGTAGCCCTCCTGCGCGTGGCGTTCCCCGTAGAAGGTCAGGATGTCCGCGACCACCGCCCAGCAGTCGAGCAGCGCGACGGCCGGATCGTCGGCCGTACGGGCCGTCAGCCTGGCCAACTCCGGGCGGCTCGCCAGCCGTTCGAGCATCGAGGCCATGAACCGGCCGTGCGTGCCGATGCGGTAGTCCAGCGCCGACAGGCCGGGCGGGTTGTACGTGGACGCGGGCGTCGGCAGCCCCCCTTCGCACCCGCACCCGCACCCCCCGCCGAAGCCGCCCCCGCACGCACCGTGCCCGTTCATCGCCCGCCCCCGATCCGCAGTTCCAGTACGCCGTTCTCCGGCCGCGCCGGATCCGCGTCGAGCCGCGCGATCTCGTCCGGCCCCAGCAGCAGCACCCTGTCGCGCAGCGCATCCGGCGACGGCTCGAACAACCGCTCCAGCGCGGTCACCGACACCGACAGGACACCGGGCAGCGCTGCGACCGCCGCGATGATCCGGCTCACCCGCACCGGAGTGCCGAAGGTCAGCGCATCGGGGTGGAAGAACGCCGGCGCGCCGTCGGCCGACACCCCGTGGCCCAGCACCCGCGACACGGCCGCGCGCACGTGCCCGGCCACCGCCGACGGCTCGGCCTCGACGCACAGCGCGAGCCGCAGCGGCACCTGCCGGGCCGGCCCGACGCGCACCTCGTGCCCGATCCGCCGCACCCGGTACAGCCGCTCCCGCACCTCCTCCAGCAGCCGGTCGGGGGCCACGTCGGCGCCCAGCGCGTCCACCGCCACCTGGGCCTCGTACCAGGAGCCGGTCCACCGCAGCCGGGCGCCGGCCCGCTGTACGCCGGGCACCTCGCCGGCCAGCGCCGCGTAGTCCGCCTCGGTGACGGCCCGCAACAGCCGCCGGGCCGCGTGCCCGGGAGCCCGCCGGCGCACCTGCGCGAGCGGCTCCGGGGCGACGCCGCCGGTGGCCGGCAGCGGGTTGCGCACCCGTACCGAGACCCCCGACACCCCGCACAGCTCGACGGTGTCGACCGCCTCCGCCCCGACGTTGCCGGCCGTCCCGTTCCCGAGCCGGTAGCGCAGCCGCAGCGCGGCTCCGGGGGCGGGCAGGGCGCCCGCCCGGCCGTCGCCGAAGCGCAGGCCGAGCACGCCTTCGTCGTCGAGCTCGCCCACGAAGGCGCGGTCGGCGGGACCGCAGTCGAGCAGGTCCCGCCGGGGCAGCCACGCACCCGATTCCCCGCCGACCGCGGTGACCTCCACGGCAGGCAGCGCCTCCCGGGGATCGGGCGCCAGGGCCCGCCCGGCAGGCCCGCGGAAGACGGCGCGTCCCGGATCGAGCGCGTTCCCCTCGGCGTCGCCCCAGGTCTGCCCGATCTCCCAGCCCTCGTCGGCGGCCGCCAGTACGTACCCGGCCCGGGCCCGGCAGGCGAGTTCACCCAGCCGGGCGAGCTTGCGCGCCAGCAGCTCGTCGAAGCGGGCCGCCAGGGTCCGCAGCGCGGCGACCGGGTCGGCCGCCGGGCGCACCCGGCGCAGCACGGCCGCGCCGAAGACGGTCGTCAGCCAGGCGAGCGCCTTGTCGTCGGGGCGCCTGCCCTCCTCGGCGGCGCGCAGCAGGGCCAGCAGCCGCTCCCGGGCGCGGCCGGCGACCCCGTCGAGCCGCCCGGCCTGGGCCCGCGCGACGTCCGCCGGCAGCGGGAACGGCACCGTCCAGGTGACCGGCGTCGCCCCGCCGTCGCCCGGCACCCGGGGCATGAACCGGTCCGAGAGCGGCGGGTACGCGGGCAGCAACTCCGGCCCGCCGGTCCCGGCGCACCCGAACTCCGGCGGGCACGGGCACCCCGGGACGCCCGCCGGCTCCTCGGGCCAGGTCACCCGCTCCGGGTCCGCCCCGCACCAGGTGCGGCTCGCGCCGTGCTCGACGAGTACGGCGTTGCCCCGGGCCACGGCGACCTCCAGCGGGGTGCACCGGGGCCCGCCGACGGCGCTGACGCGCAGCGGGAACCGCAGTGCGTCCTCCTCGGCCCACTCCACCTCCAGCAGGTGCTGCTCGTAGAGCGCGTCGACGCGGCGCCGGACCCCGGTGAGCCGTACCGCCTGCCGGTGGCCCCGGTCGGCGTCGGCCGGCAGCCCGGTCACCGCCCCGAGGACCTCCTCGAAGACGAGCACGTCCCCCGGTTCGAGGTGCAGCCGGTGTTCGCCCTCCCCGTCCCGCAGCGCCGCGGAGGTCGCCCCCGCCGGCAGGCAGAACTCAGGTTCCCCCCAGGCCCACAGCCGGATCCGGGCGTGCGCCGGACGGACGGTGACGGGCTCCGCGGGCACGGGCTCGAAGACCTGCCCGCCGGCCCGGAAGCGGAAGGTCCCGGCCGGGAGGGTGACCTTCGAGTCCGCGGACAGGCACACGAACGCCCGCGCTGCGCAGCCGTCGTGCATCGGGTAGTCGACGAGCCGCACGTGACGGCGTACCGACGTCCGCAGCCGGGCGGTGTCCAGATAGGCCTCGGCGGCGACGGCGTCCTGCTCGCAGCTCAACTGGTCGCCCGCGTACGCGAGGAGCTCGACCAGCGTGATCATCAAGTCGGCGGCGTGCCGCTCACCCCACTCCGGCATGGTCAGGGCGAGCCGCTCCAGCAGCACCCGGCGCAGGCTGGCGTAGTCCTTGGCGAGGTAGTCCAGGACCGGCTCGGGGAACGCCTCCGGCCCGCACGGCTCGGGCCGGCAGTCCACCAGCGCCGGGCAGTCCTGGCCGAAGGTGAAGTCGACGGACGCGAAGAACGGGTCGAACCCCGCCGGGGGTTCCGTGCCCGGCCGCCCGAACGGGTCCGTCCGCACCAGCCGGAGGCAGTACGTGGAGATGTCGCCCGGACGGTCCAGCTCCAGCAGCAGCCGGCCGGGCAGCTCGGGATCCGGATCGTCATCGGGACCCGCCTCGACCGAGACCACCCGCAGGTCCCGGGCGACGACCCCGCCGTCGACCCGGAAGTTGGCCGGCACCAGCCCCTCGGGCGCCGGACCGAACAGCGTGACGGCGAGCCGGGTCCGGCTCTCGTCCACCGTCACGGCCTCGATCCCGCCCAGGCCGGCGGCGCGGGCGTCCCGTGCCCGTGCCGCGAGGGCGCGCTCGCCGCTCACCTGATCACCCCGCTGTCGAAGGTCTCGGTCCGGACGGCGCCGGTGGCCAGGAGTACGTATCCGATCTCGATCCGCAGCGTGGAGTCCTCGGCCGCGACGTCGAGCGAGCGCACGGCGATCACGTCACCGAGCCAGCGGTGCAGGGCCCCCTGGACGGTCACCTGCAAGGCGGCCGCGAGATCGGGGCTGTTCAGCTCGAAGACCAGGTCGAGCAGACCGCAGCCGAAATCGGGCCGGTTGACCCGCTCGCCGGGACTGGTGAAGAGGACCTGCTCGATCATGTCGCGCACGTGGTCCTCGGGGCCGGTGAGCCGCGTGCGCCCGGTACGGGCGATCCCGAACGGGAAGTCGATGTCCACGGCGCTCACCCCGCCGTCACACGGAGCTGGCCGGCGACGACCATCGGAGTCGTCGGCGGCGGCCCGACGCACACGCCCGAGCCGGGCACCGGACCGGCCGGCGGGATCTCCTGGACGAGCACGGCCCGGCCCCCGGCCAGCACCCGCGCCGCGAGTCCCGTCCAGAGCACCTTCGTACAGGGCGGCGAACCGGACACGCCCGGACAGCCGGTGACGACCAACTGGTCCAGGGCGGTCGCCAGCGGCGCGCCGCCGACCAGCACCCGCGTCTGGGCGGGGGTGTCCTGCACCTTGGCGAGGTGCCCGCAGGTGACCGCGGTCGCGGTCGTGACGATCACACCGGGCATCGGGCTCACCCCGGCAGCACGGTGAGCGCGCCGTTGCCGAGGTCGATCCCGGCCTGCGTCACCTTGATCGTCGGTCCGGCGGCGGAGGCACCGATCTCGATCCCGCCCTCGTAGAGCCGGATGTACGGACCCGCCGGGCCCTTCAGCTGCAACAGGATGCCCCCCGAGGGCCCGGCGAAGTCGGAGATCAGCAGGCAGCTCTGGGCCGGCGTCCCGATGACGACCTGCGGTACGCCGTCCGGCGCGGCCTGCGCCGCGGCCGGCACCTCGCCGGCCCCGCCGCGCCAGAACCCGGTCCACACGGCCCGGTCCGCGTCGCCGTCCAGGAACTGCACCCAGACGCCCGAGTCGATCAGCGGGACGACGTACATCCCGCTCGCCAGCCCTGCGAGCGGCGTCGCCGGGCTCGCCCAGATGCACGGGTCGTTGCCGAGGACGTCCGCGACCCGCACCAGGAGCCGTCCGGACCGCAGTTGGTCGAGGTTGGAGACCACGACCCCCTGGTACAGGCCGTGGTACTTCTTCGCATCCTTCGTCACGGGATCACCACCGGGGTCAGAGAGCCGAGGCCGTCGCGGGTGAGGGTGAAGCTCTGCTTGTACTCGCCGCGTCTGATGTCGTGGGTGACGCTGGAGACGTAGTACAGCCCGTCGTACGCGAGGCCCGCGCCGCGCACGCCCACCAGCCGTCGGGCGCGCAGCACGTGCCCGTAGCGCAGCACGTCGAGCTTCCCGGTTCCGCGGATCGCGTCGGCCGACGTCGACTTGCGGCTCAGCCCCAGCAGCAGCGCCTCGGCCACCGACCGGTCGCTGAGGTCGGGCACCGGCTCCTCCTTGAGCGTCACCGCCGGGCGCGCCGCGAGCGGGGGGTGCAGGAGACTGACGTCGGGGACCGGCAGGGTGATCTGCACCTTGCTCGTCGGCTCGGTGATGGCGACCGTGTACTGGGTTCGGGAGAGCCCGTCGTACGTGAACGACAGCGACTCGGCGGTGGCCGCGGCGCCGGCCCCGAGCGTCAGCGCCGGCTGGACGAGCCCGGTACGTACCTCGGGCCCCCAGTAGGCGAGGCTGGTCCCCGGGACCGGCCCGGGCTCCAGGAAGAAGACGTAACCGACCTCGGAGGCCATGGCCTTGAGGTACTCCAGGTCGGTGCCCGCCTGGATCGGGATGTGCACCAGCGGGTTCGGCACGTCGGTGAGCACGGGCGGCACCGCGACCGGGACGATCCCGTACGTGGCGTACCGGGCGCAGATCGCCAGGACCCGCGCCTGGTGCGGCAGTCCGGGGAAGCACTCCCGCTCGTGCCGCATGTCCATCAGCACGGACAGGTCCTCACCGGTGATGGTCAGCACCGAGGCCCCCGGCTCCGAGCTCGGCGACAGCTCCTGCTGGGTGATGACCCCGTCCGCGAGCACGGTCGGGGTGCCGGTGACGACCGCGACCAGGACCACGCGGATGCCGGGGTCGAAGAACCCCAGCGGCAGCAGCGACTGCTGGATGACCGAGCGGGCACTCACGGCGAAGGTCAGCTGGAAGCCGCTCGCCTGCCCCGAGGAGGTGGTGACCCGGACCGACTGGAGGGCGTCGGTCAGCGGGGCGGGCACCGGGACGGCGATCATCGGCCCCATCAGGAGCATCAGCTGGAGGCCGCTAGCCACCGAGGCCCCCACCCGCGTCGAGGACGCTCGCGCCCTGCGGCATCCCGGCGGGCAGCGTGATCCGCAGCCGCCGCCCCGGGACCGCCGTCAGCGACTCGGGGGCCAGGACCCGGTGCGCGTCGGCGATCCGCCACGCCTGCTCGGGGTCGCCGAACTCCCGGGCGGCGATGTGGTCGAGGCGCTCGCCCGCGGCGACGGCGTGCGTGGTGAGCGTGGTCAGGGTGTCCGGGTCCGGCGGGAACCGGCGCCGCACGTAGGTGACGGTCCGGCCGCCGGGGAGCGTGAGCTCGGCGGTCGGGACGTTCTGGTAGCGGCTCGTGGCGGAGAACATGCCGACTCCTTCACAGACTCGTCAGGCCGAGATCGGTGGGCGTACGGTTGACCTGGCCGGCGAAACGCTCGCGGGCCCGGTGGTGCTGGAGGTAGAGCAGCCCGCCCTTGTGGCGGAAGCCGAGATCGTCGACCGTCAGTACCCGGGCGCCCACGGAGACCTTGGCCCGGATCGGGTTCAGCGCCGAGTCGAACGCCTCCTCGGCCACCGTGAACTCCGTGATCCGCACCGGCAGGACCCGGCTGCGCCCGAGCACGAGCACCGTCAGCGGAGCCTCGACCGGCGCCACCTCGATCATGCCGAGGCCGGCCATCCGGTCCTCGGCGAGGAGCTGCGCCACGCTCGGGTAGAAGCCGCTCTCCAGGGCCGCCAGGACAGGGAACAGCCCGCTCTGCGCCTCCACCGGGTGCGCGTCGGGGTCGTCGAGCTGCTCGGTGGCGTCGAACTCGGCCTCGAACTTGTACGTCTCGTGCGGCGGGCCCTTCAGCCGCTGGGCCTCCAGCCGGTCGCCCGGCTCGGGGCCGATGCCCTGCGGCTGGACCGTCCGGGTCAGGGAGTCGGGGTTGAACTGGAAAGGGACCGTCCGCACCGGTCGGCCCGTGTCCGCGTCCAGCAGCACGAAGCCCCCGCGGACCACCCGGGGCACCCCGGGGAACCCTGTCATGCCCGCCCCCGGCCCGCGCCCGGAGCGAGTACGGAGTGCACCGAACGGGCGACCGCCCTGCCGATCGCTTCCGCCCCGCCCAGGCCCTCGGCCCGCGCCAGGGGTACGACGACCGACCGGGCCTCGCGCGGCGCCCACGACGGGGCCGCGCCGGGCGCCGCGAGCAGCGCGGCGAGTTCGCCGCCGAGCGCGGCCCTGAAGGCCTCCTCCTGGTGTGCCGGGAGCCGGTGCCCCGGGAGCCGCTCCCCGAAGTCCGCACCGTCCACCACCAGCCGTTCGATGTGCACTTCCACCCTCATGACGACACCTCACTGTGCGGATCGACGGGCCGCGACCAGGCGAAGTCCCGCTCCCGCACCGGCTGCTGGAGCTTGCGGAACTCCTCCCGGGCCGCCTGGAGCACGAGCGGCATGGTGATCCCGCCCCCGTCCGCCGCGGCGAGGAAGGCGGAGTTGAGCGCGATGTTGCGGGCCATGGCCCCGCTGACGTCGAGCCGCGCGAGACGGTCGTAGTCCAGCTCGTGGCGTCCCGGCGCGTGCTCCGGGAACGCCTTGCGCCAGATCTCGCGGCGCTGCGCGACGTCCGGGAACGGGAACTCGACGACGAACCGCAGCCGGCGGACGAGGGCGGCATCGAGCTCGGAGCGCATGTTGGTCGCCATGATGGCCAGCCCCCGGTAGGACTCCATGCGTTGGAGGAGGTAGTCGATCTGGACGTTCGCGTACCGGTCGTGGGCGTCCTTCACCTCGCTGCGCTTGCCGAGCAGCGACTCCGCCTCGTCCATGAACAGCACGGCGCCGCCCGCCTCCGCCGCGTCGAAGAGCAGGCGCAGGTTCTTCTCCGTCTCGCCGATGTACTTGCTCATGACGGCCGACAGGTCCGTGCGGTACAGGTCGAGGCCCAGCTCCCGGGCCAGCACCTCGGCGGCCATCGTCTTGCCCGTCCCGCTCGGCCCGGTGAACAGCGCCGTCACCCCGAGCCCGCGGGTCAGCCGCTCGCCGAAACCCCACGTGTCGTAGACGGTCTCCTGCCGCGCCACCTGGTCGGCGATCTGCCGCATCAGGGCCGCGGAGTGCTCCGGCAGGACGATGTCGTCCCAGCCGACCTCGGGGCGCAGCCGCTGGGCCAGGCCGTCGAGCCGTGGCCGGCTGTGGGCCAGGCACGCCTCCCAGACCCGGTCCGGCCCGCTCGCCTCCGCCACCTCCACGATCGCGGGCACGTCCATCGCGAACTGCCGGGCGAGCAGATCGACAGGGACGGAGCCGGCCGCCGGGCCGAGCGCCTCCCGCCAGGCCGCGGCCCGCTCGCGCGAGGTCGGCGGCGCGACGTCGACGACGACGGTCGTACGCCCGAGGCCCTGGCCCGCGTCGCGGGAGCTGACGAAGACGGGGGCGTTCACCCGGGCGAGGAACCGCCCCAGCGCCGAGGGGTCGTACCCGCCGTGCGCATCGTCGTCCGCGTCGACGTACAGCGCTACGGGCATCAGTCCGGCCTCCCGCTCCCACAGCCGGGCCAGCCGGTCGGCGTCCGCCGCCCGCTCGGGCAGCAGCGCCACCGGCAGCCGGTAGGCCGTCAGCCCGAATGCGGCCGCCGCGCGCGCCGCGACCAGCCGTTTGCTGCCCGGCTGGCTCCCGACGAGGTGGACGACGGGCGCCGGGGAGTGTTCCCAGGCCGCCGCGCACCGGGCGACGGCGGCCTGCTGGGAGGCGGGCAGCGCCGCTTGCGCCGCGGGCAGGAGCCGGGTGACGAGGACGGACAGCCGCTCGTCGAGGTGCTGGAGGCCCTTGACGTGGTCGACGATCCGCTCGTCGGCGCGGACCGGACTCGTCACGAGCGCCGATCCCGCGGCATGGCTGATCTCGACGAGCCGCCAGAACCGCAGCGGGCCGTGCGCGGAGACCGCCTCCCACGACGGTTCGGGCAGCACGGCGAGGGCCAGCCCGAAGGTGGGGAAGGCCATCGCCCCGCTGCCGTGCGCGGCCGCGAACAGCGGCCCCATGGCCGGCGACAGCTCCTCGGCCAGGCACATGAGCAGGACGTCGCGCTCGAACCGGCTCAGGCCCAGCTGCCGGGCGAGCGCGACCAGCGGGGGCGGCGGCACGGCAGCCTCCGCCTCGGCGATCCGCGCGGCGGCCGCCGCGACCTCGTCGGCCGTGGGCCGGTCGGCCGCGGAACGGCCGGCGGTGCCCGCCCGCGCGCCCACCGGGGCCGGGGCCGGAGCCGGAGCCGGAGTCGCGGCCGGCGGCGCGTGGTGCCTGCGCCCCCAGGGCAGCGGCGGCCGCCCCTCGGCCCCCACGGGCGGGGGCGCGGGCGCGGGTTCGGAGCGGGAGGGGTGGCCGGGGCGCTCGGGCCCGGGCCGGTCCTCGGCGTGCCGGCGCAGCACCAGGCGCAGCCAGTCCAGGGAGGCGGTGAGGAACCGCGCGTTGTCGCCGTCGGTCGCGTGCATCAGGTCACCGTCAGCAGCTGGGTCGGGTCGTACACGGGCGGGTTCGCGGCGCGGTCGAGGACGAGTAGGCTGTCGACGCCGTCCACGCGCAGCCGCATGAGGTGGTCGCCGGGGCGGGCCCGCTCGACGGTGAACCGGGCGGTGTTCCCGGTGACTTCGCGGGCGGCGTGCGCGTCGCCGCCCAGCAGCAGGGACACCCGCTGGCCGGCGGCGAAGGGAGGGTCGGCGCGCAGGAGGACCTCGGCGTCGCCCTGCGCGTCGCGTGCGACGGTGGCGGGCATCGGACTGGTGATCCGCGGGGCGAGCGCGAGGTACCAGGGCCCGACCGGCAGTTCGGCCGCCGGGGACCCGGACATCAGCGTCACCGCGCAGATGCCCGCGGGCAGCCCCGAGGGCAGGGTGAGCGCCAGGCCCTGCGCGGAGCCTGCCCCGGCGGGGACGGGGACGTCGACGGAGAGGGCGGAGACGAGATGGGTCAGCCGGACGGCGCTGACCCCGGACAGGTTCGCGCCGTACAGCTCCACGGAGTCCCCGACCCGGGCCGCGCTCTGGTCGCCGGGGTAGCGCACGCCCTCGATCCGCGGCGTCGTCGACCGGACATCGGCGCCGGCCCGCGGACCGCGGCCGTCCGCACCGCGGGTGAGAACCGGCGCCGGGGTGCGCGCCGGACGCCGGGAGTCGATGAGGACGGCCCGCACCTCGAAGGCCGTGGTCAGCCGGTAGGGCGTCTGGAAGACGCTCCACAGCGAATAGATGTCCTTCTCCTCGAAGGCGTGCCAGGTGATCCGGATGCTGTCGATCTGCCGCGCGATGTCGCTGTACGGCGCGGTCTCGGCCAGGTCGCCCCGGGTCAGCACGGGCCGGGTGTGCAGCGCCTGGAGGGCGCCGCCGAGCAGCCGGTGGGCCACGAGGTCGTTGTGGTCCGGCACGTACGGCGTGAGCAGGTAGCGCAGTACGAGGGGCAGCGCCGGCTCCGCGCTCTCCCCGGGAAGCACCTGCTGCGGCGGCTCGTTGCGCAGCTCCGGAGCCATCCCCGTCTGGTAGAGGAACAGGTTGACCTGGGCCTCCTGCGCGGTCGCGTTGACCTTGTCCGGCGGGCGGACCACGGCCGTGGCCCCCGGCAGGACGGTCTTGATGCCGTCGTCGACCAGTGCCCGCAGCGTCTCGGTGACCGCTTCGATGGCCCGTGCGTCGCTCATCGCGCACCGCCCGAGCGCCGGCGCAGGTAGTCCTCCAGCGGTACGGCGGGCTCGCGCGGCGGCCTGCGGGTGGCGGCGGGTTCGGCGGCGGCGGCCCGCGGCGGACCGGAGCGGATCTCCAGCCGGCCGATGGTGATGTGGACGGTGGTCTCCTGCGGCGCGGGCGCGGCGGCGGGCCCGCGCGACCGCTGCGCCAGGCCGGCCCGCGCCTCCAGGGGCGCCCGCGGCGGCGGATCGACGGGCGGGACCGCGGCGCGGAGCGGCCGCTCGGGTGCGGGGGCGGGGAGCCGGGCCTCGGCGGGCCTCCCCGGTGCGGCGGCGCGCGGCGCCGGGGAGGCCGCCGCCTCGCCGCCGGGTCCACGCGCCGGGCCCGCTCCGGCCCGGCGGCTCGCGGGCCGGTGGGCATCGGGCGGCGAGTCGTGCTCCGGCCGGCCGGTTCCGCGCCCGGGGCCCTCGCCGGCCGGGGCGGGGACGTACGGGACCGCGGCCGGAGCCGGAGCCCGGTCCGCACCGCCACCCGCCCGGTCCGCGCCCGCTCGCGGTTGCGGCGCCGGGTGCTCGGCCGGGGGAAGCCGCACGGCGGCGTCGCGTTCGGCGTCGAGGGCGGGCAGCGGGGGATCGAGCATCGGCGGCAGGTCGAAGAACGAAGGGATCCTGGGCCGGACCGCCGAAGGATCGGGCAGGCCCAGGACGCGGTCGACGAAGTCCCTCATGTCCCGATCGCCTCCAGGTAGTAGCGGCGCCGGGCAGCACTGAGGGCGAGGACGTCCTCCTCGCGCCACCCGTACGCCCGGGCCAGCGCGTGCACGTCCGCCAGCAGGCCCCGGGCGCAGGCGTCGACATCGGCCCAGACGTGCGCCGGGACGTCGAACGGAGCGGCCCAGGCGTGCCCGCACACGGCGCACGTCAGGTCGAGCCGGATGTCCGCTCCCGGGTCCACGGAAGGCAGCGCGGCCGCGACGGCGGCGAGCACCTCGTCCGTCAACCCGGGGTGGTCCGGGGCCGCCCCGCCCGAGGCCTCCGCGCCCAGCGCCTCGCCGTCCACGGGCTCCCCGTCGACCGCGAGCACGCACCGGACGACGAGCCGCCGCCGCGCGTCGCTGGAGGCCGAGCCGCCCGGCGCCACCGCCAGGACGTCCCGGCTCGTCAGCGCCCGGAACCGGACACGCCGACCGTCGGCGCACACCTCGCCCTCCCCGGTCCCGTCCGCCCCGCCGCCGGGACGACGCAGGTCCGAGAGAGGTACGGCCACTTCCAACTCCGCCCCGCAGCCGGGGCAGTCTGCCAGGCACTCCACATCGCCGCGGAAGCACGCGGCCCGCAGCCCGACGAGCAGCGCGTCACGCGCGCCGAGCGGCAGCTCGCCGGCCTCGGCGATGGATCCCCCGCCCGCCGCGGCCGCGAGGGCCACGGCACGCGCCACCGGTCCCTGCCCGGCGGCGCCTTCCCACCCCTGCAGGAGCTGGGCCTGCGTGAGTACCGGCACCCGTCACACCGCCGGGTCGTCGAACGAGACCTCGGCCGCGGGCGGCAGGGCGATGTCGCGCACCCAGCCCTCGTTCTCCAGACGGATGTGCTGGACGAGCACCGCGTTCGCGTTCGCGTCCAGGTCCGAGAAGGGCTGGTACTCCGAGACCCAGCAGTTGAAGACGTGGTAGGAGAGCACCTTCTGGCCGGTCTCGTCGTAGACGTCGATGACGAGGTCCCGGCGGAAGTCCTTGAGGGAGGTCTCCCGCCCGCCAGGCGAATTGGCGTAGCTCCAGGTCTTGTTGGCCCACTTCTCGAATTCGAGGCCGTTCACGGTGACCCCGCGTTCGAGGACGATCGGGTCGAACTCCACCCGCCCCGGCAGTTTGGCGCTGTTGGAGGGGGCGCCGCCGTCGCGGTGCTTGACCACCTCGACGGTCCTCTTCATCCCGGAGACCTTGTGGACCCCGAGGAACGGCACGGTGCTGTCGCTGTACCGCACGCGGAAACGGAAGTTCTTGAGCGGGTCGACCCGCGCGGTGGTTGCCATCGTCTCGCTCCTCAGACCTGCAGCTGCCCGGCGAGCTGCTCGATGTGGATGATCACGAACTCGGCCGGTTTGAGCGGCGCGAAGCCGACGACGATGTTGACGATGCCCCGGTCGATGTCGTTCTGCGGGTTGTTCTCGCGGTCGCACTTGACGAGGTACGCCTCCCGGGCCGTCGTGCCCTGCAGGGCCCCCTGCCGGAAGAGACCGTTCATGAACGCGCCGACATTGAGCCTGATGGAGGCCCACAGCGGTTCGTCGTTCGGCTCGAAGACCACCCACTGCGTGCCGCGGTAGAGGCTCTCCTCGACGAACAGCGCGAGCCGCCGCACCGGCAGGTACTTCCACTCGTCGGCCAGCCGGTCCGCGCCCCGCAGCGTCCGCGCGCCCCAGACGAGCGGGCCGAGCACGGGGAAGGAGCGCAGGCAGTTCACGCCGAGCTGGTTGAGCCGGCCGTTCTCCAGGTCGGTCATCGCCACCGTGGGCGCGGTCACTCCGGCGAGCGAGGCGTCGGTACCGGCGGGCGCCTTCCACACGCCGCGCTGCACGTCGGTGCGGGCCATGACGCCGGCCACCGTGCCGCACGGCGGGACCGTCGTGGGGACCCCGCCGGCGGCCGGGTCGGGGATGAGCAGGTTCGGGAAGTAGACCACGGCGTTCTTCGCCGCGTCGCCGGTCACCGGGGGAGTCGCCATCCCGGTGACGGCGGCGTCGATGCCCGTCCAGCCCGTGGGGGGATCGACGATGAGGACGGCCCGCCGTTCCCCGCAGAGGGCCGCCGCGGGCGCCAGCGCGGACTGCGGAGCCCCGGGCAGGCAGAGGAGGTTGAAGATGTCGGTCTTCAGGAGCTGGTAGAGGCCCGTCTTGGAGGCCTGCCCGGTCGCGCCGCCCTGGTAGTCCGCCAGCGCGGGCGCGCCTCCGTCCGCTCCGCCCGAGGCCTTCTCGTAGCGGTTCGGCTTGGCGTCGTCGAAGGGGTCCTGGCTCGCGTCGGTGGGTGCGATCACCTCGTGCGCGGTGGGGACGACGTCGAGCACCGGGTTCGTGGCGGGAACGGTGACCAGGGCCGACGAACTGAGCGCCTTGTCGAGCGCGTTCGCGTCCTCGGGGTCGGAGCTCACGTTGAGGTAGCGCTCCAGCGCCCCGGTGCCCTTGTCGAGGACCGTGAGGTTGTACTGGGTCCGGGTGCCGCCGGCCGCCGGCACCTCGCTGGTGTCGTGGTCGACCCGTACGTGCAGGGAGTCGCCCCACAGTCCCTGGCCGCGCGCGACGAGCGTGACCGTCCGCGAGCCGGCGAGCTCGATGGTGGAGGTCTTGGCGTTCTTGGTGTCGTCGCTGTCCCCGGTGTGGACGAGCCGGACGATCTCGGCCTCGCTCCCGCCGTTGGCGTAGTACTGGTAGACGGCGTACCCGAGGGGGCTGCGCGGGACGACCCCGCCGAACAGCCGCTGGTAGTCGGCGAAGCTCGTGATGTGCACCGGCCGGTCGGTCGGCCCGCGCACGGCCGCCCCGACGAACGCGGTCACCGAGGTCGGCACCCCGGTGATGGTGTGCACGGCGCTCTTGACCTCGTGGATGTACACACCCGGGAAGGTGGGGCTGACGGGCACGTCCGGTCCCCTCTCACTGTCGGCTGGCGGCCAGTCTGGCGAGGCGTTGTGATCTGAGCGTCACTGATCCGTCACGGCTGGTGATGAATCTTTCCGGCCTCGACCCCGATCCTGGTGGTGCCCCTGGTGGTGGGCGCCGACAGTACGAGGGCCGGCGCGGCCGAACCGGGCCGCACGGCCCTCGAAGACGCCCCGGACGGCGGCGCGGCGCTCACCGACGCCGACGGCGCACCGGCCGCGGCGCTCGCCGACACCGGTGGCCACACGTTCTCCACGGGGGAACTGACGGGCACCCGGTTCTCCTCCATCGGCCTGAGCTGGCGCAAGGCGCCGGGCGCCGCCCGCCCGGACTTCACCGCCGAGGCCCGCCTCCGCCGCGGCGGGGCGTGGGAGGAGTGGCGGACCATTCCGCTCGAACTGGAGGAGGGGGTGGCCGAGGAGGCGCGCCGCGCTGGGGCGCCCGCCTTCTACGCGGGCCGTACCGGCGAAACCGACGGCGTGGAGCTCCGGTTCACCTCGGCGGCCGGCCCGCTCCCGCCGGACCTGCGGCTCTCCCTCATCGACCCGGAACCGGCCGCCCCCGCGCTGCCGCGCCGCGTCGGGGAAGTGTCGCAGCCCGCCATCGCGGCCCGCGCCGACTGGGCCGCGGACGAATCTCTGGCCGACCCGGGCCTGAAGCTCCAGCGTTCGCTCCGGGCCGTGCTCGTGCACCACACGGTGACCGGCAACAACAGCTACACCCGGGAGCAGGTGCCGCAGGTCATCAACGGGATCTACGTCCACCACATCGAGAACCTCGGATACGGGGACTTCCCCTACCGCTTCGTCGTGGACGGGTTCGGCGGTGTCTGGGAGGGGCGCAAGGGATCCGTCGAGATGCACCCCGGCGGTGACGTGCCCGCGATCCTCGGCGGCCACGCGACGGGCTTCAACACCGACACCTTCTCGGTCGCCCTGCTCGGCAACTTCGAACCGGACAACGGTGACGGCGGCGAGGAATCGGGCCCGGACCCGCGCCCCACCCGGGCGATGCTGGAGAGCGTCGCCGACCTCCTCGCCTGGAAGCTCGGCCAGTACGGCCTCGACCCCACCGGTACCACCCGGCTCACCTCCGCGGGCGGCGCCGGCACGAACCCGCACCCGGCGGGGGAGGAGCTCACGGTCCCGGTGATCTCCAGCCACCGGGACGTCAACGCGACGGCCTGTCCGGGCGGCAGGCTCTACGAGGCGCTGCCGGCCCTGCGCGCGGAGGTCGCCCGCCGGACGTACCGGGCGGACCCGGCGCCCGCGGACCGGACGGCAAAGCCCCGGGCCCGCTAGGCGGGCCCGGGACTTCTTCTGCACTTCGCTGACCGGCCTGCTCAACGACCGGCCTCCGCCGTGGTTACGGCCCCCGGGCGAGTGACCGGAAATCGCCACGTGCGGGGGCGAGGGGCCGACGTACTGTGGACCGATGCCCGTAGTCGACATCAGCGCCAGCGCCGAGGACTTCAACACCGATCCCTACCCGTTCTACGCCAGGCTGCGCGAGGCCGGACCCGTCCACGAGGTCATCGCCTCGGCGGCCGAGTTCGAACCGAGCTGGCTCGTCGTCGGCCACGAAGCGGCCCGTCAGGCCCTCAACCACCCGGCCCTGTCGAAGGACTGGGCCGGCTCCGGCAAGTTCCCGGACGCGCTGGCCACCGCGGCGAACTCCAACATGCTGGAGTCGGACCCGCCGCACCACACCCGGCTGCGGCGGCTGGTCGCCCGCGAGTTCACCGCCCGCCGGATGGAGGCCATGCGCCCCCGGATCCAGCAGATCACCGACGAGCTCCTCGACGCGATGGCCGCGCGGCCGGAGCGTAGCGCCGACCTGATCAAGTCGCTCGCGTTCCCCCTGCCCATGACCGTGATCTGCGAACTGCTCGGCGTCCCCGACCTGGACCGCGAGCGCTTCCGCTACTGGTCCAACGAGGTCGTCGCGCCCACTCCGGGCGCCCTGGACAACAACGCGCACCAGCACCTCAGTTCCTATCTCGCCGAGCTCGTCGAAGCCAAGGCCAAGGCGCCCGGCGAGGACCTGCTCAGCGCGCTGATCCGCACCCGCGACGAGGACGGCGACTCCCTGTCCCCGGACGAGCTGATCGGCATGGCCTTCCTGCTGCTGGTCGCCGGCCACGAGACCACCGTCAACCTCATCTCCAACGGTGTACGGGCCCTGCTGGCCCACCCCGGGCAGCTCGCGGAGCTGCGCGGCGACTTCGACGGCCTCCTGGACGGGGCGGTCGAGGAGATGCTCCGCTACGACGGCCCCGTGCAGAACTCCACCTTCCGCTTCGCCCGCGAGGACCTGGAGATCGCCGGCACCGCCATCCCGGCCGGAGCCACCGTGCTCGTCTCGCTGGCCGGCGCCGACCGCGACCCCGCCCGCTTCGCGGACGCCGACACCTTCGACATCCACCGCGCGCCGCAGGGCCACCTGGCTTTCGGCCACGGGCTGCACTTCTGCATCGGCGCCCCGCTCGCCCGGATGGAGGGCCGCATCGCACTCAGGGGCCTGCTGGAGCGGTTCCCGGACCTGGCCGACGACCCCGCCGGCGGCCCGCCGCTGTGGCTGCCCGGCAGCCTGATGCGAGGGGTGAGCCGGCTCCCGGTGCGCTGGTAGGCCGGCCGTAACCCACGAGGTCCCCTCAGATGAGGCCGTTGTCCCGGGCGTAGAGGGCGGCCTGGGTCCGGTCGCGCAGCCCCAGCCTGCTCAGGACCCGGGAGATGTGGTTCTTGACGGTGCCTTCGCTGAGGTGGAGGCGGGAGGCGATCTCCTTGTTCGTGGCCCCCGCCGAGATCAGGCGCAGGACCTCGGTCTCGCGGGGCGTGAGCGCGTCGGGGGCCGGCAGCCCGGCCGCCAGCCCCGCGAGCACTGTCTGGTCGAACTGGGCGATCCCGGCGTGCGCCAGCCGGACGGCCCGGGCGAGCTCGGCGGCCGGCAGGTTCTTCAGCAGGTAGCCGACCGCACCGGCCTTCAGGGCCCGGCTGACGTACTCGTCGTCGTTGAAGGTCGTCAGCATCACGATCTTGCACTCCGGCAGCCGGCGGCGCAGCAGAGCCGTCGCCGAGACGCCGTCGAGCCCGGGCATGCGGATGTCCATCAGCACCACGTCGGGCCGGCAGGCGGGCGCCTCCTCGGCGGCCTGTGCGCCGTCGCGGGCACTGCCCGCCACCTCGATGCCCGGCTGGATGCCCAGCAGGGCCGCGATGCCCTCCCGCACGAGGTCCTGGTCGTCGACGACGTAGACCCGTACGCTCCGACCGGTCACCAGGGCACCCCCACCGTGAGGACGGTGCCGCGCGCCGAACTGCGGATGTCCACGGTCCCGTCGGCCAGCCGCACGCGCTCCCGCAGGCCCGCGATCCCGAAGCCCTCGTCGGCCCCGCCGAAACCGCGGCCGTTGTCCGCGACGCGCAGCCGCGCGCCCTGCTCGTCGTACGAGACCGCGACGTCGATCTCGGTGGCGCCGGAGTGCCGGCAGGCGTTGGTCAGGCCCTCCTGGACCGCCCGGTAGAGCACCAGCAGCGGCCTGCGCTCGGTGCCCGACACCGCGAGGGAGATGCGCCGCTCCCCGCCGTCGAGGTGGTGCACGAGGTCGGCGAGCGCCCGGTCCAGGCCGAGCGCCCCGGACTCCGCCCCGGACTCCGCACCGCGCCCCAAGGTGTGCACGGAGGCCCGTACTTCGGCCCCGCGGACCAGCGGGCGCTGGAGAGCGCCTTCGCGGAACCGGCCGGATCGATCGAGGAGAACGCCTCAGCCGTCTCCAACTGGATCCCGATCGCCGTCAGATGGTGACCGAGGCTGTCGTGGATCTCCCGGGCCAGCCGGTTGCGCTCGCGGGCCGCGGAGAGCTCGGCGACCTGGCCCAGGGTGCCCTCCAGCCGGGCGCGGGCCCGCTGTTCGCGGACGGCCACCGCCGCCATGGCGAGCGCCAGCACCACGCCGAGGGAGAACATCAGCAGGTCCGAGATGTACTCGGCGCGCAACTGCCACTGCGGAACCCACAGGGTGAACGCCCCCGCCAGCAGGGCCACGCAGCCGCCGCCCAGGGCGATGCCCGCGGCGGGGCCGAAGGCGAAGTACCCCAGGAACGGGACGAGCACGAACAGCACCCGTGACAGCCCGGAGACGTCCAGGGCCGTCACCGCGCACAGCAGCACCGCCCTGGCTGCGAACACCGCGTACGGAACGATCCGCCACTCGCGGGCGTCCAGGACGGTCAACACCCCGAGCAGGCAGGCGAATCCGGCCGTCCGGGCGGTGAATCCCGGCCCGATCACGGACCGAGGAGGGCGGCCTGCTCGCCACGCTGCCGCCCGCCCTGCGCGCCTACCCCCGGTACGCGAAGGACCGTGACCCGGCCGCCCACGCGCAGATGCTCGCGGCCGGGTATCCCGAGGGATCGGAGAAGCTCTGGGGAGCCCACCACGAGCGCCAGTGGGACTTCCTGCAGCGGGTGGTCCGCGAGGAGCTCGACCCCGGCTACGACGGGGCCGCCGAGGCGGGCACCCCGCTCTGCCCGGAGGGCACCGGCGCCGGGTGCGACACCGACTACGACTTCGCCTCGCGCCCGCCGGAGGTCCACCGGGCCGTCGAGCGGGTCGCGTTGACCGGCCGGATCCGGCGCCCGCTGATCAGCATCCAGGGCACCCTCGACGCCCTGACCCCGCCCTCCACCTTCGGAGACGTCTACGACCGCATGGTCACCGTCGCCGGGCGAGCGCGGCTGCACCGCTACGTACTGGTCCCCGGCGGCACCCACGTCGACGGGCTGATCCCCTACGACACGGACAGGTTGCGGCCCATGCTGCCCTCCTTCGTCTCGGCCTTCGCGGAGCTGGAGGCCTGGACCGCGAAGGGCTCGCGCACCAAGGCTGGTTGACCCCGGCCCGTCGACCCCGGCCCGTCGACCCCGAGCCGGGGTCAGCCGACGGGCAGCGCGAACAGCCGTCCGTAGCCCGTGATGTCGCCCGTGTGCGTGCCGGCCGCGTTCAGGGCCGCCCACAACAGCACCTGGTTCGCGGTGAACACGGGCCGTCCGAGCGCGGTCTCAAGGGCCTCGATCACCCGACCGCCCGCAGTCCGTTGCCGCCGATGACCACGGCCTCGGCCCGGTCGGGGACGTGGCCCGCCACCCAGTCGTGCAGATCGCCCGGCCGGATGCGGGCCTGGTCACTGGGCAGGGCGCACGGGGCCGAGAAGCACACCTCGAAGCCCGCCGCCTCGTAGTACGCCCGGCCGAGGCCGTTGAGCGCCGCGTCGAACCAGGGCGGATCGACCAGGCAGACGCGGGCGGCGCCCGCCGCGCGCAGGGCGCCGACGGCCGCGGCGCACGTGGCGACCACCGGCAGTCCGTGCGCGCGGGCGCTCAGCCGGGCGATCATGTCCGCCTCGCCCTGCGCGCCGATCACGTACGCGGAGCTGGTGAACGCGTAGGCGATCGCCGCCAGGGGGGCCACGGCCAACCGCCCGGCGGCCCCGTCGACATGGGGCGGCGCCGCGAAGTCCCGTACCGGGGCGAGCGGGATCGTCGGATCCATCGCACCGCCCTGCCGCATGGCGCCGAAAGGCACGCGCGCGGCGTGCAGGCCGACGTCGGCCGGCGCCATGGCGCGCAGTTCGGACTCCGGGCCCACGTCCCCCTGCGGAGTCAGCACGCCGAGCCGGACCCGTACGTCCCAGCCGTCGGGCCGCCAGCCCGTAGCGGGCCCGGTCATCCGGTGCACCGCGGTGCTGTTCGGTTTCGAGTCATACGGGCACTATGTCCGCATCCGCAGGCCATCGCGCGGGACACCACTCCGCGGGGCACCCCGTCCGGGGGACGCCGCTTTCACCCGTCTGCCGTGCCGGGGGGTGGTCCTCGAACCGGGGGGCGGGGATCATGGGGAGGGCCGGTCCACTTCGTCCAGGGAGTCCGTGTTGTCTTCTGCCGCGTCGTCTTCTGCCTCGTCGAGCCATGCGTCCGGGGCCTGCGAAGTCCCGCTGCTGGAGGAGACCATCGGCGAGAACCTGGACCGCACCGTACGCCGCTTCCCGGGCCGCGACGCCCTCGTCGACATGGCCGCCGGACGCCGCTGGACGTACGCGGAGCTGGGCGCCGACGTCGACGCCCTCGCCCTCGGGCTGCTCGGCCTCGGCATCCGCAAGGGCGACCGGGTCGGGATCTGGGCCCCCAACCGCGCCGAGTGGATGCTCGTCCAGTACGCCACCGCCAGGATCGGGGCGACCCTGGTGACCGTTAACCCCGCGTACCGCTCGCACGAGCTGGAGTACGTGCTCCGGCAGTCCGGGGTGCGGCTCCTGGTCGCGGCGGACCGCTTCAAGACCTCCGACTACGCCGCCATGATCGAGGAGGTCCGCCCGCGCTGCCCGGAGCTGGAGTTCACCGTGCTGCTGGACGGCCCCGGGTGGACCGCCCTGCTGGACCGGGGGCGACAGGGCGACCCCGCCGAACTCGTCAGGGCGCAGGCGGAGTTGAGCCCGTACGACCCGGTCAACATCCAGTACACCTCGGGAACCACCGGCTTCCCCAAGGGGGCGACCCTGTCGCACCACAACATCCTCAACAACGGATTCTTCGTGGGCGAGTTGTGCCACTACACCGAGCAGGACCGCGTCTGCGTCCCGGTGCCCTTCTACCACTGCTTCGGCATGGTGATGGGGAACCTGGCCTGCACCAGCCACGGCGCGGCGGTGGTCATCCCCGCGCCGTCGTTCGATCCGGCGGCCACCCTCGCCGCGGTCGAGGCGGAGTCCTGCACCTCCCTCTACGGGGTGCCGACCATGTTCATCGCCGAACTGGCCGACCCGGGCTTCGACGCGTACGACCTGTCCAGCCTGCGCACCGGGATCATGGCGGGCTCGCCCTGCCCGGTCGAGGTGATGAAGGAGGTCATCGACCGGATGGGCATGCACGAGGTGTCCATCTGCTACGGCATGACCGAGACCTCACCCGTGTCCACGCAGACGCGCGCCGACGACTCGGTCGAGCGCCGGGTGTCGACCGTGGGCCGGGTCGGCCCGCACCTGGAGGTGAAGGTGGCCGACCCGCGGACCGGGCGGACCCTGCCGCGCGGGGAACCGGGCGAGCTGTGCACGCGCGGCTACTCCGTCATGCTCGGCTACTGGGGCCGGCCGCAGGAGACCGCCGAAGCCGTGGACGCGGAGGGCTGGATGCACACCGGCGACCTGGCGGTCATGGACGACGGGGGCTACCTGAGCATCACCGGACGGATCAAGGACATGGTCATCCGGGGCGGGGAGAACCTCTACCCGCGCGAGATCGAGGAGTTCCTCCACGCCCACCCGGACGTACTGGACGTCCAGGTCATCGGCGTACCCGACGCCAAGTACGGCGAGGAGCTCATGGCCTGGGTGCGAATGCGCGAGGGCGCGCGGCCGCTGACCGCCGCCGCCGTGCGCGCGTACTGCGCGGGCCGGCTCGCCCACTACAAGATCCCGCGCTACGTCCACGTCGTCGAGGAGTTCCCGATGACCGTCACCGGGAAGATCCGCAAGATCGAGATGCGCGAGATGGCGGTCCGGCTGCTGGAGTCCTCCTCGTAGGGCGGTGGAGCGGCGGCCGGTTGGCCCGTGGGCGGCTGGCGCGCCGGGGCGGCCGTCGGCCAGGCTCGGACCATGGAACTCATGGTGGCCGTCAAGGACGGCGAAGTGTGGGCGGACGACTCGGGCGGCGCCGGGCAGCCGATCGTGCTGCTGCATCCGGGCGTCGGCGACTCGACGGTCTGGGACCCGATCCTGCCGGCGCTCACGGCGCGGCACCGGGTGATCCGCTACGACGTACGGGGCTTCGGCCGCTCGCCGGCGCCCACCTCCAACTACTCGCTGGTCGAGGACCTGCGGGCGGTGCTCGACCACTTCGAACTCGGCCGGGCGGTGCTGGTCGGCTCCAGCATGGGCGGCGCCACGGTGATCAGCCTCGCCCTGGACTCGCCCGAGCGCGTCGCGGGGCTCGGCCTGTTCTGTCCCGGTGTCACCGGCTACGCAGGGCTCGAAGTGCCGGAGCTGTTCGCCGCGATCGGGGAACTGGCCAAGGCCGGTGACGTGGACGGCCTGGTCGCGCTGGGCCGGCGCACCTGGGGCAACGCGGGAGTCGGCGACGACCCCCAGGTCACCGCCCAGCTGCGCTCCGCGATCCCCGGCTGGTTCGCCAACCAGCCCCACCAGGTGCAGGACGCGCCCGCCTTCGACCGGCTCGGCGAACTGGACGTCCCGTGCGTGATCGCCCTCGGCGAGCAGGACCAGCCCGAGGCGGTCCGGTGCAACGAGGACATGGCCGCGCGGATCCCGGGCTGCAGGCTCGTACGGATCGCCGCCAGCGACCACTACCCGGCGCTGCGCGAACCGCAGACCGTGGCCGGGCTGGTCCTGGAGCTGTGCGAGGGCCTCGGCTGACCCCCGCCGGCCGGCTGCCCGGCCGTGCGGCGGAACCGGAGGGTGCGGGCGGGCGTCGTCCACCGGACGGATCCGAGCAGAGGCGGCGGGCAGTGGAACAGGTGGAAGGGGCCGCGGCGGCGCCGGCGGAAACCCGTGCGGCGGCGGCGCCGGCGGGGCCCCGGTGGCTGTCGCCGCGGCGGGGGCGCGTGCTCGGGGCGCTCGCCGGGCTCGTCGCCTGCCTGCTCCTCTTCCACCGGGCGGTGCCCGATGTCGCCGGGCGGCCGGGCAGTCTACTGGAGACGTTCCTGCCGTGGCTGGGCCTGAGCGTCCCGGTCCTGCTGGGACTGGCCCTGCTGCGCCGCTCGGCGCTGGCGCTGTGCGCGCTGCTGCTGCCGGCCACCGCGTGGCTGGTCCTCTTCGGCGGCCTGCTGCTGCCCGCGCAGGGCCCGGCCCACGACCTCGTCGCGGTCCAGCACAACGTCAGCGACGAGAACCCCGATCCGGCCGGTACCGCACGGGCGTTGGCGAAGGTCCGCGCCGACCTCGTCGCCCTGGAGGAACTGACCCCCGCCGTCCTGCCGCCCATCGAGGCGGCCCTGGCCGCGGACTACCCGTACCGCGCGGTCCACGGCACGGTCGGCCTCTGGTCGAAGTACCCGCTGGCGGACGTGCGGCCGGTGGACATCCGGCCGGCCGGGGTGGGGGAGGACTGGAACCGCGGTCTGCGGGCGACCGCGAGCACGCGGCGGGGGGACGTCGCCGTGTACGTCGCGCACCTGCCCTCGGTCCGGATCGGCCCGGCGAGCGGGTTCCGTTCCGCGCGCCGGGACGAGAGCGCGGAGCTGCTCGGCGCCGCCATCGCCGCCGAACCGGTCGAGGCGGTCGTGCTGCTGGGGGACCTCAACAGCACGGTGGACGACCGCGGTCTGGATCCGGTCGCCCACCGGCTCAGGGCCGGGGGAACGGGGTTCGCGTTCAGCTGGCCCGCGGCGTTCCCCGTGGCCAGGATCGACCAGGTCATGACCCGGTCGGCGACCGTCACGGAGCTCTGGTCGCTGCCCCCCACGGGCAGCGACCACCTGCCCATCGCCGCCCGCATCCGGCTCTGAGCCGCCGCCGTACGGGGTCAGGCGATGGAGCCGCCGCCGTCGACGAAGAGGGTCGTGCCCGTCATGTAGGCGTTGTCCGCGACCATCGCGATCGCGGCCGCCACGTCCTGCGGCTCTCCCACCCGGTTCACGGGCAGGCGCTGGGCCGCCGCCTCGTACATCGCCGCGCGACGGTCCGCCGGCAGCGCGTCCCACAGGGGCGTGCGCAGCAGCCCGGGCGATACGGCGTTGACGCGGATCGGGGCCAGTTCCAGGGCGAGCCCGCGGACCAGGGCCTCCAGGGCGGCGTTGATCGCGCTCTGCAGTGCGGAGGCCTTGCCGGGGCGTACGGAGAGGTATCCCGCGACGAAGGTGAGGGAGCCCGCCGGGTCCACGGAGACGGCGCGCGCGAGCCGGTAGGCACCCCAGAACTTGCTGTCCATCGCCGCGTACGCGTCCTCCAGCGGCAGGGTGTCCACGCGGCCCATCGGCGTCTCGGCCGCCGAGACGACCACGTGGTCGAAGGTGCCGGCGGCCTTGGCGAAGGCGGCGATGCCCTCGGCGTCGCGCAGGTCGAGCACCTGCCCGTCGGCCGTCGGGCCGAGGACCTGGACCGCGCGGCGCACCTTGTCCTCGCTGCGGGAGACGACGGTGACGCCGGCCCCGCGGGCCGCGAACTCACCGGCGGCCGCCAGTCCCACCCCGGAGGTGCCGCCTGCGACGAGCACGCGTCGGCCCTGGAATCCTGTGGTCATGCTGCGCCTCCTGTGGCGTGTTCGGTGGTGTGTTCGGTGGTGTGTTCGAAGATGTCGGAGAGGTCGGCCGAGCGGGTACGGGCGTAGCTCGGCCGGTCGAGCTCGGTGATCTGCACCGACACGTCGCAGTCCGTCTCGGCGAGGGCGCGGCGGAAGTGCTCGCGCAGGACCGCCAGCGCGGTCTCGCTCACGGCGGTGCGCAGCTCGGGAGACTTGCCGCCGAAGGTGCGGATGTCGAGGTTCACGAAGGCCTGTTCACGGCTTCCGTCGCCGATGAAGTACACCTGCGCCCGCCCGGCACGGCTCTTGAAGTCCTGGAGGCGGAACCCGCCCGCCTCGGCGAGCGCGGTGTGCAGTTCGGTGAACAGCTCCGCCGGGTCGGGGGTCTCCCGTACGTTGCCGGAGTATTCGAGTACGAGGTGGGGCATGGGGTGGCTCCTTACGCGTTCTCGGTGGCAGGGGCGGCGGCCGGCGCCGGGCGCGGGGCCGCGGCCTTGGCGGTGGCGCCCACGGCGCGGCGTACACCGGTGGCGCTCAGGACAGCGGCTACGGCGAGGGCGACGGCGGCCAGGACCAGGGCGGCCCGCAGACCGGACAGGAAGGCGCCGCCGGGCGTGGCGGCGCCCACGAGGATCCCCATGACGGCGACGCCGATCAGTCCGCCGATCTGGCGCGAGGCGTTCAGCACGCCCGAGGCGATGCCCGCGTTGCCCGGGTCGACGGCGGAGAGCATGGCGTTGGTCATGGCCGGGACGACCAGGCCGATGCCGGCGCCCGCGACCAGGAACTGGGCGACCAGGGCGGGGTAGGAGGCGGAGCCGACGGCGGGCAGCATGGTGAGGTAGCCGACGGCGGCCAGGGTGCTGCCGCTGATCAGGACGGTCCGCGAGCCGAAGCGCTTGACCAGGGGCCCGCAAGCCAGGTTGGCGATCATGATGGTGGCGGTCATGGGCAGGAAGGCGAGCCCGGCGACGATGGGCGAGTAGTCCCAGGCTTTCTGGAAGAAGAGGCTGTAGACGAAGATCAGGCCGTAGAAGGAGAAGTTCACCAGGACGCCGATCAGCGAGGTCGCGGTGAACGCGCCCCGGCCGAACAGCGTCAGGGGCAGCATGGGGTCCGAGCTGCGCCGCTCCACGAGGATGAAGCCCGCCAGCGCCAGGACGAACACCACCAGGCAGGCGACGACGAGCGGCGCGCCCCAGCCCAGCCCGTTGGCCTCGATGACGGCGGCGGTCAGCGCGCCGAGCGTCACGATCGCGAGGAGCTGTCCGGGTACGTCGAAGGAACGCGCGGGGCGGCCGGCCGCGGCGGCGGTGCGGGGGGCGCTGGTCTGCGTCAGCCAGACGCCGGCCGCGGCGATGGGCACGTTCACGAAGAAGATCGAGCGCCAGCCGAACTGGGAGATGAGCAAGCCGCCGACCACGGGCCCGAGCGCGAGGGCCAGTCCGCCGGACGCGGCCCACAGGCTCACGGCGCGGGTGCGCTCCGCCGGGTCGGGGAAGGCCTTGTTCACGATGGAGAGCGAGGACGGCACGATCATCGCGGCGCCCACCCCCTGGAGGATCCGGGCGATGACCAGCGCCACCAGGCTGTCGGCGGCGCCGCAGGCGAAGGAGGTGACGGCGAACAGGGCGAAGCCCACCTGGAAGATCCGCTTGGGGTCGAAGCGGTCTCCCATCGCCCCCGCGGTCAGCAGGAACGCGGCGAAGGTGAGGGTGTAGCCGTTGATCACCCACTCCAGGCCGGAGAGGCTGCCGCCGAAGTCCTCGCTGAGGGCGTCCGTCGCCACGTTGACGACGCTGACGTCGAGGATGACGACGACGAAGCCGAGGCAGGCCGCGAGCAGGGTCAACTGCCGCTTGAGGCCGGAGCTCCTGGCGTCGGAGTGTTCCGGGTTGTGAGGTTCAGACATGAATCGTCCTCGGATGGAATGGAAGAGGAGGCGGCGAGGCGGGTGGGATCCTCGTCGTCGTGACGCCCTGGGGGATCGCGCGCAGGGGCGTACGGAAAGCCGCTCGAGTAGACTGTTCGATGAAGCGTGAACACAAAGAAGTGTATGCCCACCATCGAACACTTAGCAATCCGGCCCAGGAGGCGCCATGACCGCAGAACAGCCCCCGGCGCCCCGGCACCGCACCCCGCCGGAGCACACGCACCCCCGGGACGTCCCGCTGCAGACCGCCCTGGCCGCCCTCGCCGATCCCGTACGGATCACGCTCGTACGGGAGATCGGCGAGGCGGACGACTGGGCGCGCGCCTGCGGCAGCTTCGACGTCCCGGTGCGCAAGGCGGCCCTGAGCCACCACTTCGCGGTGCTGCGCTCCGCCGGGCTGATCGAGCAGCGGGACAACGGGGCCAAGCGGTTCAACCGGCTGCGGCGGCCGGAGTTCGACGAGCGGTTCCCCGGACTGCTGGACCTCGTACTGCGGGAGGCCCCGGACGGCGGGGATCCAGCGCCCGCGCCCTGAGCAGCTCCGCCGTCCGCAGGACGACCGCGCGGTCCACGCTCGGGGCGCCGTAGGCCAGGGACAGGCCGAAGGTGCCCCGGAGCGTGGACAGGTGCAGCACCACCGCGTAGTTGGCCGCGGTCCGGTTCACCACGGTCCGGAACTGCGTGACGTGGTGCGCGTGCGGGCCGAGGGCTGCATCGACGACGCCGACGTTGGTGATGCAGATCCCCGGTGCGCCGTCCCGCTCGGCCAGGGAGCGCACGGCCGCACGTATCTCGGCGTGGCCGCGGGCGGGCGGCCGCCACCGGGTGTCGGCCGCCCGGAAGGCGGACCGGTACCGGTCCGCGTTGGCCGCCAGCC
The DNA here is from genome assembly GCF_040682455.1 of Streptomyces sp. NPDC051183. Lineage (NCBI taxonomy): Bacteria > Bacillati > Actinomycetota > Actinomycetes > Kitasatosporales > Streptomycetaceae > Streptomyces > Streptomyces sp. NPDC051183. Next base: position 64,598 of record NZ_JBFBBA010000023.1, on the reverse strand, counting down.
CCTCGTCCCCGAGTCGCAACGGGGCCCGCACGACGCCGATCCGGCAGCCCGGGTCGGACAGGAACCGCTCCTGCTCGCCGCGGGCGCGCAGGGACACGGCGGTGAACATCTCCACCTCGGTCCGGCCGGTCGCGGCGGCGAAGGCCTCCGCGAGCGCCGTCGCGAAGAACTCGTTGACGGTGACGCCCCGCTCCGCGCAGTACGCCCGGACCTCCGCGGACTCGGCGGCCGAGAGGTCGAGCGCCGCGTAGTCCGCCCGGCGCTCCGCCCAGGGCGCCACCGCGTCGAAGGGCACCGGCGGCGCGGCCGCCGCGGCGGGCGCCGGGGCGACGGCGGGCTCGTACCGCGGCGGACGGTAGGTGAACGGCACCTCGCGCGAGGGGAGTTCCGCGGGGGCCGCGGCAGGTTCCGGCGCGGGGCCGAAGAGGTGCCCGAGCAGCGCACCCGCCATGACCCCGGTCGTGAACCCGTCCGAGATCGCGTGGTTGCGGGTGAAGAAGAGGTGGGTCACCCCGCCAGCGACGTCCTCCAGCGCCCGCAGCCGCCACAGGGCGCCGCCGGTCGCCAGTACCTCGTTGAGCTCCTCCCTCAGCACCTGCCCGGGCGAGCGGCCCGGAGCCAGTACCCCGTGGCGCACCTGCTCCGGGCCGGGCGGCGGGCCCGCCTGGAACCACAGCCCGCCGTCCGCCGACTCCCCGATCCGCAGCGCCAGTACGGGAAGCCCCCGCCCCCAGGCCGCCGCGGCCCGGTCGAGCTCGTCCGGGCCGAACCGGCGCGCGACGGCGAGGTGCGTCGTCACCTGGGTGCTGCCGCCGAGCTCGGCGTGCATGTACGCGAACGACGCCTCGATGTCGTCGAGTTCCCGCAGCGCGTGCGCGGGCCTCACAGCCAGTGCACCGGGTTCGTGACCGTGACGCCGTGGTCCGGGAACTCGAGCGAGAGCACGTCGCCGTCGACGATGGTGAACCCGGCGTGGAAACTGCTCCGGTCGGCGCCGAGGAACACGTAGTGCACGGTGCCCGGGACGCGCAGCCCGGGGTGGGAGAAGAGGTTCCCGGTCATCGACTCCACCGGGTAGTGCAGGGCGTCCAGGCCGGTCCTGAACTCCCCTTCCCACGCGGTCCGCCCGGCGCGCTCCACCGTGACCCGCCCGGTCACCCGCCGCGGCGGCTCGCCGGGGAAGAACCAGGGGGAGACCGAGGCCTCGCACAGCTTGGCGTACGAGAGGTGGGCCCGGTTCTGCCGGAACCGCCCGATGTCGGTCAGGTCGTTGCCGAAGGTGTGGCCGAGGTAGGCGGGCTCGCCCTTCTCGTCGGTCCGGTAGACCAGGACGACTTCGGCCTCCTCGCAGATGGCCACGGACCCGGCCGGCACGCCCAGGGGCTCGCCGCAGACGCGCAGGGCGCTGCCCGGCCCCTTGAAGAACCAGTTCGGGTGCTCGGGACCGGCCGCCTCGCCCTCGGCGGCCACCTTGACGTTGTGGGTCTGCATGAACCCGCCCGCGACGGCGGTGCCGGGCGCGTCCGGCAGTACGGGCGGACGCGGGCGCACCGAGCCCCGGGCCGCGGCCGGTATCAGCCGCCCGGGGCCCGAGCCCCGTACGGCCTCGGCGAAGGCGTCCGGGGAGCCGCCCGCGTCGAGCAGGGCGAGGGCGGTGTCGGCGGGGGCGGGGAACAGGAGCAGCGGCTCGCCCGGGGGCGTGTCGTCGAAGCAGACGAACCGCTTGCCCTCGTAGGAGCATTCGAAGAAGGGGGTCATGACGGACGTCCTCCCGGGACGGACCTGGTGACGGGGGAGTGGGCGGGGCGGAGGTGCGGGGCAGGCGGCCCGCTCATTCCATGAGGATCTCGACGAGCGCCGGCTTGCCGTGCTCCTTGATGTACGCGACAGCCCGCGCGACGGCCGGCGCGATGTCGGCCACCGCCTCGACCCGGGGCAGCGCGTGGATGCCGTAGGACTGCGCGAGGGTGACGAAGTCGACGGGGTTGTCGTAGAAGCTCGTCGCGATGTGGGCGCGGTCGATGTCGCGGTCGCGGTTGCCCGCGACGCGGGCGGCGTGCTGGGTGGAGTTCAGGTAGAGCCGGTTGTTCATGACGACGACCAGCAGCGGGACGTCGTAGGCGGCCAGCGTCCACAGTGCGCTCGGCGTGTACAGCAGGTCGCCGTCGGCCTGGAGGTTGATGCAGAGCCGGTCCTCGTCCTTGAGGGCGAGCGCGGCGCCGACCGAGGCCCCGAGGCCGTAGCCGAGCCCGCCGCCGCCGTTGAGGCCGAGGTAGCTCTGCGGCCGCTCGATGGGCCAGAGCTTCTTGACCCAGCCGTCGATGGTCAGGCTGCCGGTGTTGGCGAGGACCCACTGCTCGTCGCGCACCGCGTGGTGGATCTCGTCGACCGCGGCGGCCACGTTGATGACCTCGCGCCCCTTGGCGGCATCGGCCTGCTCGGCCCAGCCCGTCCGCGCCCGGGTGTGGACGGCGGCGATCGTCTTGGCCCGGGCGTCGCGCCGCTCGGCGAACGAACGGGAGGCGAAGGGGCCTTCGGGGTCCAGGGCGGCCGAGCGCAGCGCGGTGAGCGTGCCCAGGCTGTCCGCGACAACCGACTCGGCGACCGGGACGAACTGCTGGTAGTCGGCGGCCCACTTGCTGGTCAGCAGGTCGTTGGAGCCGACGGTGACGACGTGGGCGCCGTTCGCCGGGATGCCCTGGTCCGTCAGCTCCAGGAACGAGCCCAGCGCGCCGACCAGGTCCTGCACCTCCAGCGCGATGACCAGATCGGCCTCCCGCAGTACGCCGGTGTCCGTCGCGCCGCTCAGGTTCAGTTCGTGGGTCGTGGGGAAGTTCATCCGGTTGCCCCGGTCGACGACCGCGAGGCCCAGCGCCTCGGCGAGCGCGATCAGCTCGGCGACCGTCCGGGGCTCCCGCCCGGAGAAGTCCGTGATCAGCACGGGGAGTTCCGCGTCGTGCAGCCGCCGCACGAGGTCCCGTACGGTCTCGGGCGCGGGGCCCGGCAGGGCGGCGGGGCGGGTCGCCTCGGCGGGCAGCAGCCGTACGCCCTCCTCGACGGGCTGCTCCTGCACGTCGAAGTCGAGCGCCACGAACACGGGCGCCTGGGCCTCGGTCCGGGCGAGCTTGAAGGCGCGGTAGAGCGACTCGATCGTGCCGCGCTGGCTGGTGGGCTGGTCGCACCACTTCACGTAGTCCTTGACGACGGACTCGATGTTCTGCGAGGTGTGGATCCAGTCGATCCAGGGGCGGCGCTTGGCGGCGTCGATCGGGCCGTTGCCGCCGATGACCAGCAGCGGCACCCGGTCGCACCATGCGTTGAAGATGGCCATCGAGGCGTGCAGCAGGCCGACGTTGGCGTGCACGAAGACGGCCATGTGCCGGTTGCCCGCCTTGTGGTAGCCGTGGGCGACCGCGACCGCAATCTCCTCGTGGCAGGCCATGACGATGCCCGGGGCGATGTCGGCGTTGCCCTCGTGCACCAGCGAGTCGTGCACCCCGCGGAAGGAGGCGCCGGGGTTGAAGGACACCAGGTCGATGTCCTGCTGCCGCAGGAAGTCGACGACCAGGTCGGAGAAGTAGGCCGTCACGTCCGGACCTTCGTTCGCGGGTCCGGAGTCGGGGGATGCCACAGTCTGTTGCCTTCGGTGAATGCGAGCACCGCGTAGGGTCCGGCGCTCGGGTCGAGCTCCAGGCCGAACCCGGGGGTCTCGACGGGGGAGATGGTGTTGGCCGTGCGGTCGACCGCCGGCCGGGGCGAGACGACCATGCGGTCGAAGAACCGGTCGCTCTGACCGGCCTCGACGGTGAGCGCGTCGGGGTTGGCGAAGGCCAGCGCCCGGCCCGCGTTGATCAGCGGTCCGACCTCGGCGACCTGCACGCCGATCTGGAAGGCGATGCCGTGCTCGCGGGCGAAGTCGACGACCCGGGCCGAGCGCAGCAGCCCGCCGCACTTGGAGACCCGGACGTTGAACGCGTCGCAGGCACCGCTGCGCAGCGCGGTGTGAGCGTCGGCGGGGCCGCTGAGGGACTCGTCGAGCATCACCGTGGCACCGGTGGCGCGGCGCAGCTCCCGCAGGTCGGCCCAGGAGCGCTGGGGCAGGGGCTCCTCGAAGAGGTCGGCGCCCGCGTCCCGCAGCCGGCCGACCAGGCCGGCCGCGGTGTCGGGGGTCCAGCTCATGTTGGCGTCGACCATGACGGGCACGGACTCGCCCAGCCGGTCCCGGACCGCGGCCACGGTCCGGACGTCGCGGGCGGGGTCCTCGGAGGCCTTGATCTTCACGAAGTGGAAGGGGCCCCGGGTGTCGAGGAACTCCTGCGGATCGGTGCCCAGGTCGAGCACCTGCGAGACGGGCAGCGCGGCCGGGCCGACGCCGCCGGTGGTGCCGTCGGTGGTGCCCGCCCGGCCGGGGAGCAGCGCCCCGGCCGGGGTGCCCAGGCGCCGCCCGAGCAGGTCGAGTACGGCTGTCTCCAGCAGGCACAGCAGGTTGTTGCCGCCGGTGATGCCGAAGGTCTGCTCGAAGCCCGCCGCGTGCAGGGCGCCGAGCAGCTCCGCGGGGTCGGTGGTGCGCAGCCGCGCGAACAGCGGCCCCAGGTCGACGAGTTCGAGGGCGGCCCGTACGGAGCGGCTCGTCTCGCCGGTGACGTACGGGCGGGGCGCGCATTCGCCGGTGCCGTGGTGTCCGTCGACGCTCAGGCGCAGCAGCAGGCTGTCGGAGCTCCGGCGGCGGGCCGCCGGATGGTCGAAGCCCGTCCGCATGGGCTGGGTGACGTGGTGGAGGAGCGCTTCAGCCACGGTGCTCCAGCCCCGGCAGCAGCGTGAACGCCGAAGTCCAGTTGACCAGTCTGCGGCGGACGCCCGTGTAGAAGAGGTAGTGCTTCTCCGTGGGGAACTTGTGGAGCGAGCCCCGGCCCCGGGTCATCTCGATGTACGTCTTGTGCGCGTCGTCGAGGTCCACGATCGGGTCGGCGAGCCCCGACACGAACGCGGTCGGTACGTCGGGGAGTTCGCGCTCCGCGTTCATGTAGTACTCCTCCAGGCGCAGGAGTACGGCTCGGGAGCGCCGGGTGAGCGTGCGCACGGCGAGGTCGTCGTGGTCGATGTGGCTGCGGTACTTGGGGTCGTCGGTGAAGTCGGCGGAGTCCAGTCCCGCGTCCCAGGGGTCGGTGCTGTCGTCCGCCGCGAGCGCGGCACGCTGCTCGTCCGAGAGGGTGGCGTGCAGCCTGCCAAGCCACGTCGAGCAGAACACCGCGCCGTCGTAGGGGACCTGGAAGGCCGGGTCGTGCAGCAGGGCGGCCATGAACGAACCGCCGAGGCAGTGGCCGAAGAGCGTGAGCGGGACGTCCGGGCCGATCTCCGCGCGGACGGCGGCGACGGCGGCCGCGTAGTCGTCCAGCAGGGTCCGGGCGTCCGGTATGTCGCTGCGCTCGCCGTCGCTGATGCCGCTGCCGCGCCGGTCCAGGACGTAGAAGGCGATGTCGTTGTCGGCGAACTGGGCGCCCGCCTCCCAGAGCCAGCCGGCATGGCTCTGCAGGCCGTGGAAGTAGAAGACCGCACCCTTCAGGGTGCCGGGCCGCCAGACGTGCAGGGCCAGGTCCGCGCCGGGCCGGCGGACGGTGATGATCTCCCTGCGGGTGCTCTGCGGCGCCCTGGTGAGTTCGAGCATGTCAGTTCTCCCCCTTGTCTCGGTCCGCGGCTCCGGTGATCTCGGAGACGAAGGCGATGTCCTGCTGGAACGGCTTGTACTTGTACTGCGTGGTGTTGCCGAGGGTCCGGCGGCTCTCGAAGTACGTGCCGACGGCGCCCTGTGCGACGGGCAGCACCTCGATCGGGTCCAGACGGCCGCTCTCGCGCTTGGACGCGTACTCGATGTTGATCAGGCCGAGCTGTTCGTCGATCCGCTCGGAGAGCGCCGCGCCGAGCCCGGCGGTGAGCTCGGCGCCCGTCTCGACGACGGCCACGTAGTGCGGCGGCTCCGCCCAGCGGGGCCCGCACAGGTAGAGGCCCATGTCCACGCCGAGCAGCCGGAAGCCGCTCTCGATCGCCTCGGTGACCTGCGCCTCGGTGATCTTCTCGCCGGTGAAGGAGTGGAAGACCCCGCTGCGGCGTACGAAGTGCACCCACGGCACGCCGTCGTCGACGCGGTCCACGTGGTAGATGTCCCCGGTCCACAGCCGGTACAGGCCGTTGCCCTGGGACATGATCAGGTGGTAGTCGCGGCCTGCCTCGACCTCGTCGAAGAGCAGGGTGCTGACCGTGCCGCCGCCCTCCAGGATCTCCCCGAGCGGCACGTCGGCCGGTACGAACTCGAAGAACGCCTGGCTGACCGCGAGGGGCTGGGAGTGCGTCGTACCGTCGACGGGGATGGTGGTGACACCCTCCGTGCCGCAGGTCATGAACGGCAGCTTGTCGACTCCGGGCAGTACGGCGTCCAGCTTGCCGCGGTACAGGCCCGCCGAGGCGGAGAGCCAGCAGCTGTAGAGGGTCAGGGACGGCCAGACGTCCTTGAGGCTGAAGGACGGGTCGCGCAGGACCGCCTCCAGGTGCGCGGCCGCCGCCTCGTCGGGCTCCCCGTACGGCTCGCCCTCCAGCGTGCCGGCGCGCAGGTCCGCCACCAGCCGATCGCCGTGCACGGCGATCAGGTCCCGCAGCGACACCAGGGTGCTGGGGTTGATCGCGGAGATGTAGTGCAGCCCCTGCCCGGCCAGGTGCCTGACGCGGTGGTACATCCGGCCCTCGTGGGTGGTGGGCGTCTGCGGCCCGAACCACGGCGCGTCGTACCACGGCGGGTTCCAGTCCAGGCTGTTGATCTGCGGATGGCGGTTGCTGATCGCCTGGTGCTCGACGCCGTGCACGAAGTCGAGCACGTCCTCGCGCACGGTCTGGGTGTCCAGCGTGGCGTGCGGGTGCGCCAGCAGCTCGGGGTGCTGCTCCAGGTAGGTGCCCCACATCGCCTTCATCGCGGGGATGCGGTAGGTGAGCAGCCAGTGCAGGGTGTACGGGACCCGCTTCGGCGTCCCGGTCGTGCCGCTGGTCTTGAGCCAGCGCAGCACGGGGCTGCAGCTGAGGATGCCGCCCTTGGTGCGGGTCTCGCGCTCGATGGGCTCGGCGAAGTCGTCGTACCGCATGATCGGCAGGACCTTGCGGAAGGCGGCCGGCTCATGCCGCACGGCGTCGTAGCCGTTCTCCTTCCAGTGCAGGGAACCCGCGCTGAATTCGATGATGTCGGCCAGGACGCGCGCCTGGGCGGCGGCCGGGTCGCGCAGATCGGCGAGGAGGTCGGCGCGGGCCCGCCGGCATTCCTCGGCGAACGGTCCCTGGCGGTCGGACCAGTGTTCCTGCCAGGGTGCCCCGTTGAGTGTGGCCATGGTTGCGATGCACTCCGATGTGTGGTGGAGGGTGCGTTGGGGAGGGGTGCGCGGCGCGGGTGGGCGCCGCTCAGCGGTCGATGAGCGCCATCATCCGGTCGTTGTAGCGGGGGCCGGCGACCTTGCCGGGCGCCGCGACCTCCTCGATCCGGGCGAGCAGTTCGGCGTCCAGCACGACCGAGGCGGCCCGGAGGTTGTCCTCCAGGTAGGTACGGCGCTTGGTGCCCGGGATCGGCACGATGTCCTCGCCCTGGTGCAGCACCCACGCGATGGCGAGCTGCGCCGGAGTGAGGCCGTGCTCCTCGGCGAGGGCGCGGATGCGTCCGGCGATGGCCATGTTCTGGTCGTAGTTCGAGCCCTGGAGGCGCGGGTCGTGGCTGCGGAAGTCCGTCTCCGGGTAGCTCTCGGCCCGGTCGACCGAGCCGGTCAGGAAACCGCGTCCGAGCGGGCAGAACCCGACGAGCCCGATGCCGAGTTCGCGCAGCAGCGGCAGGACGCCGTCCTCCAGGTTGCGCTCCCAGACGGAGAACTCGCTCTGGACGACGGACAGCGGGTGCACGGCGTGGGCGCGGCGGATGGTGCTCTCGCTGGCCTCGCACAGCCCCAGGTAGCGCACCTTGCCCTGGGCGACCAGCCCGGCCATCGTGCCCACGACCTCCTCGATCGGGACGTCCGGGTCGACGCGGTGCTGGTAGAGGACGTCGATGTGGTCGGTGCGCAGGCGGCGCAGCGAGGCCTCGACGACCTCCACGATGTGGGCGGGCCGGCTGTCGACCGGAGCCGTGGTGCCGTCCTTCAGCTTCATGGGGAAGCCGAACTTCGTGGCGATGACGGCCTGTTCGCGGCGGCCCTTGAGGGCGGCGCCGATCAGCTCCTCGTTGTCGTACGGGCCGTAGGCCTCGGCGGTGTCGAGGAGGGTGACGCCCAGGTCCAGGGCGCGGTGGAGGGTCAGGATCGATTCGGTGTCGTCGGGGGTGCCGTACCACTGGCTCATCCCCATGCAGCCGAGGCCCATGCGTGAGACCTCAAGACCCTGACGGCCGAGCTTCGTGTGCTCCATCGGTGCGTGCTCCGTTTCGCTTCGGGAAGTTAGATCAGAAACCATGTTTGTACTTCAGGTCAAGATTTGTGTGTCCCAAGTCACGCGGAAACCGTGTCAACGCCGTGTTAAACCTGCCCACAAGGGACCTCGACGGCGGCTCAAACTTGACTCCTCGTCTATTCTTGGACGCATCACTTGCGTTGAGGGGGAGTCATGAAGACGCCGGTTCACGAGCAGGGCGACGAGATAGCGATCGTCGGGATGGGGTGCCGGTTCCCCGGCGCCGACGGTGTCGAGGAGTTCTGGCACCTGCTGACCCGCAACACGGACGCCGTCACGGAAGTCCCGGCGGACCGCTTCGACATCGAAGCCGTCTACCACCGGGCCCCGGCCCCGCCCGGCCGGACCGCCTCGCGCCACGGCGGCTTCCTCTCCGGGGCGTTCGACTTCGACGCCCTGTTCTTCGGGATATCGCACGCCGAGGCCCGGGACATGGACCCGCAGCAGCGGCTGCTCCTGCACGTCGCCTGGGAGGCGTTCGAGGACGCCGGCATCCGGCCCTCGGCCCTCGCGGGCACCCGCACCGGCGTCTTCGTCGGCCAGGCCACCGCCGAGTACGGCGAGGTCGGCGCCGACCACGCCGTCTCGGGCATCCGCAGCGCGGCCGGCAGCCGCCTGCGCGCCACCACCGCGGGGCGCGTCTCCTACGCCTTCGACCTGCGCGGCCCCAGCCTCGTCCTCGACACCGCCTGCTCCTCCTCCCTCGTGGCCGTCCACACCGCGCGGCAGAGCCTGTTGGCCGGCGAGAGCGACCTGGCCGTCGCCGGGGGCGTCAGCTTCGTCCTGTCCCCGGCCGACGCCATCGCCTACTCACAGGCCGGCATGCTCGCCCCCGACGGCCGCTGCAAGTTCGCCGACTCCTCCGCCGACGGCTTCGTGCGGAGCGAGGGCGTCGGGGCCGTCGTCCTCAAGCGCCTCGGCGACGCCCGCCGCGACGGCGACCGGGTCCTCGCCGTCCTGCGCGGCAGCGCCGTGGTCAACGACGGGCGCGGCAGCGGCCTGCTCCTCCAGCCCGCCGTCGACGGCCAGGTCGAGACCGCCCGCACCGCCTGGCGCAGCGCCGGGGCCGATCCGGCCGACCTGCGGTACGTCGAGGCGCACGGCACCGGCACGGTCACCGGCGACGGGGTCGAACTGCGCGCGCTCGCCGAGGCCGTGACCGGACACCGGAGGCCCGGGGACCCGCTCCTCATCGGCTCGGTGAAGACCAACATCGGCCATGCGGAGGCCGCCGCCGGCATCGCCGGTCTCATCAAGGCCGTGCTCATCGCCCGCCACGGCCTGATCCCCGCCTCCCTGCACGTCTCCGAGCCCCACGAGATCCTCGCTGCCGAGGGCTCCCCGCTCGCGGTCGTCACGGCCAACCGCCCGCTGCCCGAGGGGGCCGGAGCCGCGCTGATCGGGGTCAGTTCCTTCGGCATCTCGGGCACCAATGCCCATGTCGTCGTGGGCGCGTACGAGCAGGGGAGCGCGGGGCCGGACACGGTTCGGGCCGAGCCCGCTGCCGAGCACGTTGTCGAGTCCGCTGCCGATCACGCGGCCGAACCCGCCTTCACCCGGGACGGGTCCGGCCCGGACGGCCCGCAACTGCTCGTCCTCTCCGCCCGGTCGCACGCCTCGCTGCTCGCGCTGACCCGGGCGTACGCCGCGCACCTGGGCCCCACCGGGCCCGGACACGACGTACCCCTGCCGGACCTGTGCGCGGCCGCCGCCCTGCGCCGGGACGCCCACCCGTACCGGCTGTGGGCCGTGGCCGACACGCACGAGGAGCTCGCCGCCACCCTGACCGCGCTCGCCGAGGGCCGGGAAGTCCCGGGCGCGGGCATCGCCGAGGCGGGCTTCTCCCCGCGCCCCACCGTCTTCGTCTTCCCCGGGCAGGGCTCCCAGTGGCCCCTGATGGGCCGCGGCCTGCTGGCCGCCTCGCCCGCCTTCGCGGCCGCCATGGCCGCCTGCGACGAGGTGGTCCGCGCCGAACTGGGCTGGTCCCCGCTCGCCTGGCTGGAGCGCGACGAACTGCCCACGGAGATCGACGTGGTCCAGCCGCTGCTCTGGTCCATGGAAGTCGCGCTCGCCGCGACCTGGCGGTCCATGGGCGTCGCACCGGACCTCTGCATCGGCCACAGCATGGGCGAGGCCGCCGCCGCACAGGTCGCGGGCGCGCTCTCCCTCGCCGACGCGGCGGCCGTCATCTGCCGCCGCAGCCGGCTGATGAAGCGCCTCGCCGGGCAGGGCGCCATGCTCGCCGTCGAACTCTCCGCCGAGGAAGCGCGGGAGGCCGCCGCCCCGCACGGGGAAGCGGTCTGCGTGGCCGCGGAGAACGCACCCCTCGGTACCGTCCTGGCCGGCGACGCCGAGGCCCTGCGGCAGATAGGCGAGGAGCTCACGGCGCGCGGGGTCTTCAGCCGCCCCGTCCGCGTGGACGTCGCCTCGCACTCGCCCGCCATGGACGCCCTGCGCGAGGAACTGCCCGACGCGCTGCGCTCGCTGACCCCCACCGCGCCGCACACCGCCATGATCTCCACCACCCGGCGCACCCGGGTCACCGGGCCCGAGCTCGACCCGGCGTACTGGATGGACAACCTGCGGATGCCCGTCCGGTTCGTCGACACCGTCCGGGCCGTCCTGAAGGCGGACACCCCCGTGTTCGTCGAGATCAGCCCGCACCCCCTGCTCGTCGGCGCCCTGGAGCAGACCCAGGAGGAGGCCGGATCGCAGGGCGGGGCCGTACCCTCGCTGCGGCGCGGGCAGGACGAACGGACCGCGCTGGTCCAGGCCCTCGGGCAGGTGTACGCGCACGGAGGCCGGGTGGAGTGGGAGCGGTGGTTCGGAGCCGCCCCCGAGGACGTGCCGCTGCCCCGCTACACCTGGGACACCCGGGAGTTCCGGCTGGCCCGGCGGCCGGAGCCAGCGGCGCCGCCCGCCCGGCCCGTCCCCTTCGTACACGAGACGGCGCTCAGCGCCCGGGGCTCGGGCGAGTGGGGGAACGCGGTGTCCGTGCGCGGTCTGACACCGGTGCCGCCGGTGGTCTACCTCGCGGCGGCCCTGGACGCGGGGCGGGCGCTGACCGCCGCCCCCGGCCTGGAGCTTCTGGACGCCCGACTGGGTGACACGTACGTGGACGCGGGCGACGCGGCCGGTCTCACGCTGCGCACCACCGTCCTGCCCGCGCCCGACGGCGGGGAGTGGGAGGTCCGCGTCGAGGTCTTCGGCGAGGGGACGGCCGCCGTGGAGTGCCTGCGGGCCCGGCTGCGGGCGACGGAGCCGGAGGACGACGGGTCGGACGCGGGCGGGGAGGGCTCCGACGGGGCCGCCCGGGTGGACGCCGCACTGGAGCGGTGCACGCGGTTCCACCGGGCCGCGGCCTTCCGCGAACTGGCTGCGGACCGCGGCTACACGATCGACCCGCGTTTCGAGGGCGTACGCCGGCTGTGGACCGGGGAGGCGGAGGCCATCGCCCGCATGACGGCGCCGGACGTTCCGCATCCCGCGTCGCTGGAGTCGGTATTCCAGCCATTGCTCGCCGCCCTGCCCGCGGAGCTGCGGCTGCCGGTCTCCTTCGACCGGGTCCGGCTCCCGGACCGGCTCGACGGGGAGTTCTGGAGCATCGCCCGCAGCACGCCCGCCGCGGACCGGGCCGATGTGGACGTCGTGTCCGCCGACGGGCGCAGGATCGCGCTCTTCGAGGGGATCCGGCTGCGCGCGGCGGGCCCGGCCGGGGCCCCCGCGAGCGCCCTGCGCTCCGGCGCGGGCGCGCTGCTGTCCGCGCTCGCGGGGCTGGCGGGGGAGGCCGCCGCGTGGCTGGCCCCCGAGCCGCGGGGCGCCGTACGCCCCCGGGCCCAGGCACCCGCGCCGACGCCCGCCGCGCCCCCGGCACCGGTACCCGGGCAGCCGGCTCCGGCGGCGCGGCCGACGCAGGCCGGGCTCACGGTGGAGGCCGGGCTCACGGTGGAGGCTTTCACGTCACACGCCGCCGTGGTGCTCGGCATGCCCGCCGACCTGCTCGACTCCAGGAGGCCGCTGCGCGATTTCGGGCTCGACTCCCTGATGGCGACGCGGCTGCGCCGACGGGTGCGGGAGGACCACGGCGTGGACATCACGGCCGACCGGCTCCTCGGTGGGGCGAGTGTGGCGGAGGTGGTGCGGGATTCGGCCGGATGACGAGGTCAGGGGAGTGTAGGGGCATTGCCAGAAACGTTGACCGCAATCTAAAGTTAATTGGGAGTCAATATACGGGCAGTACATGCCGACCTGCTGAACGGAATAGCGCGATGGACCCACTCCCCTCCACGGCCCCCCGTACCCCTCCGGGGCGTCGCGAACGGAACAAGCAGAAAGTCCGGGAGAGTGTCTACACCTCGGCCCTCGCCCTGTTCGCCGAACAGGGCTACGACAAGACCACGATCGACGAGATCGCCGAGCGTGCCGATGTCGCCCGCGGGACTTTCTTCAACTATTTCTCCCGCAAGGAAGACCTCATCACCGCATGGGGTGAACAGCGCCGACACAAGCTGCGGGAGCGTCTGGAGATGGTGGAGCCGCATCGCGGCGGAAGCGTGGCCTCCCAGCTGGAACGGTGCATGGCCGCACTGGCCGACATCAACGAGGAGGAACGCGAAGTGGCGGGGGCGATGCTGGCCGCCTGGGTGAAGGCAGGTCGCCCGCTCCTCGAAGAGCCCTTCGCGGCCGAGATATTCGCCGGAATTCTCCAGACCGGGCGCGCGGTGGGCGAGATTTCACCGGAGGTGGACCCGCAGCGAGTGGGAAACGTGCTGCGCGACGTCTACCTGGGTGTGCTTTACCGCTGGTCCCGCGAGGCTGATCCGGACATTTCCCTCCATGACGAACTACACGGAGTACTCGGTATCTTTCTCCACGGAATTGTCGCGGCGAAACGGTAGGGGTGCGCCATGGTGGGAGCGAGAGCGGGGTCGGGTCCGCACGGGCGGCCGGTGCGGCGGGTGGCCCTCGCCACCGACGGGTTCGGCCGCGAGCAGGACGCGGAACTGCCGCTGCTGGTGGCCGCGCTGCGCGAGCGCGGCATCGACGCGGCCGCGGTCGGCTGGGACGAGGCCGGGTACGACTGGTCCGCGCAGGACGCCGTGATCATCCGCTCGACCTGGGAGTACACGGGCCGGCTGGCGGAGTTCCTGGCGTGGGCCGACCGGGTCGGCGCGGTGACCGCCCTGCACAGCCCCGCCCGGGTGGTGCGCTGGAACAGCGACAAGACGTACCTCGCGGAACTCGCCGCCCGCGGGGTCCCGACCGTGCCGACCCGGTTCATCGCCCCCGGCGAAGACGTCCGGCTGCCGGAGCGCGGTGAGATCGTGGTCAAGCCGTCGGTCTCGGCCGGTGCCCGCAACAGCGCCCGGTACACCGAGGAGCAGCGGGACGCGGCCGAGGCGCACGTACGGCTGCTGCAGGGGAGCGGCGAGACCGCGATGGTCCAGCCGTACATGGAGCGGATCGTCGACGGCGAACGCGCGCTGGTCTTCCTGGGCGGGGAGTTCAGCCACGCCATGCGCAAGGGGCCGGTGCTCACGGACACGGGGCGCGTGGACAACGAGCGCGTACCGCACCCGGACCTGGTCGTACACGTCCCCGACGAGGCCGAACGGGCCGTGGCCGAGGCGGCGTTGGCCGTGCTGGGGACCGCCGTGGGGCCCGCGGCGGGCAACCCGCTGCTGTACGCGCGGGTCGACCTCGCGCTGGCCGGGGACGGCTCACCGGTCGTGATGGAGCTGGAGCTGATCGAGCCGAACCTGTTCCTGACGACGGCCGAGGGCGCCGTCCAGCGCTTCGTGGAGGCCGTCGCCAGGCTGTGACCACCGGGCGGCGACCATCCGGGTACGGATCAGGTCGCCGCCCCGGGTGCGGCGTTGGGTCCCCGGATGGCCACCAGCGGTACTGCGGCCAGGGCGATGCAGAGCAGGCCGACGGCCACCGTGGCGGCTCAGTAGCGGCTGTTCATCGCGGTGCGCACCTCCGCGAGGGTGGTGTCGGCGACGGCGTTGGCCCGCGCGTTGCCCTCCCGGAGCACCCGGCGCAGGTACCCCCGGTCCGCGGCGAACTCGGCGCGCCGCGCCCGGATCGGGGCCAGGCGCTCGTTGACGGCCTCGGTGACGTACTTCTTGAGGGCCGCCGAGCCCGCCGCGCCGATCTCCTCGGCGATGGCGCCCGGGTCCCGGTCCTGGCACAGTGCGGCCAGCAGGAGCAGGGAGGAGACCTCGGGGCGGGCTTCGGGGTCGTAGGTGATGTGCCGTTCGGAGTCGGTCTTCGCGCCGCGCAGCAGCCGGGCGGTCTCGTCGGCGTCGGTGGCCAGGGCGATGGCGTTGCCCCGGCTCTTGCTCATCTTGCCGCCGTCCGTGCCCAGGAGCAGCGGGGCGGCGGAGAGGAGGGCGTCGGGTTCGCGGAAGACCGGGGTCCCGTGGCCGTAACGGTCGTTGAAGCGGCGGGCGATGGTGCGGGTCAGTTCGAGGTGGGGGAGCTGGTCCTGCCCGACGGGGACGAGGTTGGCCTTGCAGAAGAGGATGTCGGCGGCCTGGTGGGCGGGGTAGGTGAACATCAGCCCGCTGACGGAGGACTGGCGCGAGTGGGCGATCTCGTCCTTGACGGTGGGGTTGCGGTTCAGCTCGGCGACCGAGACCAGGCTGAGGAAGGGCAGCAGCAGTTGGTTGAGCGCCGGGACCGCGCTGTGGGTGAAGATCGTGGACCGGTCCGGGTCGATGCCGATCGCGAGGTAGTCGAGGACGAGGTCCTCGACGTGCTCGGTGAGGTTGTCGGCGATGTCGCGATCGGTGAGGACCTGGTAGTCGGCGACGACCACGAACGTCTCCACGCCCAGGTTCTGGAGGCGGACCCGGTTGTGGAGGGTGCCGAAGTAGTGCCCGAGATGGAGGCGGCCGGTCGGCCGGTCCCCGGTCAGGATGCGGAACCTGCCCGGATCGCGGCGGATCTCCTGCTCCAGGACGGCGCTGCGCGCCCGGGCCGTGGACGTGCCCAGGGCGTCGGGGGCGGTGTGCGGTTCGGTGCCGTTGGTGTTGGTGTTGGTGTTGGCGTTGGCGTTGGCAGGGCTGGCGGTGCTCGTGGTGTTCACGGGGTCTCCTGAAAGGTCGACGCCACCCCGAGGACGGCCGTCCACACCTGCTCCAGGGACACGAAAGGGCCGCCCATCAGGGCGGCCCGGGTCATGCGTGATGTGGTGGCCACCCTCAGAGGGGGCGCCACCAGTTCAGGCACGAGGAAAGATGCATACGGCGATCATACCGTGTGCCGGGTTCCGAGCCCGGCACATTCCCGGTCGGGCCGCTCCAGTGCCGCGTCGTGCACGATCAGGGCCACCTGGACCCGGTTCGTCACTTCCAGCATGGCCAGGATGCTCGACACGTGGGCCTTGACCGTGGGTACGCCCATGTAGAGCCGCGCGGCGATCTCGGCGTTGGTGCGCCCCTCTCCGACGGCGAGCGCCACCGCGTACTCCCGTCCGCCCAACCGCTCCAGCCGGGCCCGCGCCGCCGTCCGGGCGTCGGTGACCGCGCGGACGATGACGTCGACTCCGCTATCGGCCTCGCCGCTGACCTCGACGTGGACGGCGGCGCTGGGCGCGTGCTTGCGTGCGTTGGTCAAGGCCTCCTGGACGATGCGGTACACCGTGCGGCCCGCGAGGTCGGGGACGCCGCCCGGGTCCTCGACCCGTACGTCGAGAAGGACCCGCATTCCGGCGGCGCGGGGCTCCCGAGCGCGGCACTGGCCCTCCTGTGCTTCTGGTGGACGCGCCGCCGGCTCACCTGACGATGCCACTCGTCGGCGTCGGCGTCGGCGTCGGCGTCGGCGTCGGCGTCGCCCCGGAGGGAAGGGCTACCTCTGGGGTATGACACGGCGCACCCAAAGTCCTACTTTGCTCCTAAGAGTGCCGTGTGTCCGCCGTCATACGGTGAGGTACATGAACAGGACGGCGGGACAGGGCGGACGTGGCGGCAACGGATGCGCGTGGATGGCGGTGGGGGCGGCCCTGGTCGTCATCGCGGGAATCGCCGTCGTCGGGAGCGACATGACCTGGCTCAAGAAGGCGGTCGGCGGGGCCGGCTGGTCCCTGACGTACGAGGCCAAGGGCGCCGACGGCAAGACCTCGCAGGCGCGGGAGATCTTCTACGGCCGGAGCCCCGACCGGTACAAGAACGGGGTCTCCACCGAACAGGTCGGTCCCGTCGCGCTGCCGTGGACGCAGGAGACGGTGATCAACGTCGGGGAGAAGGCCCGGGTCGAGGTCCGGCCCGAGAAGGGCGGCGTCGCCACGTGCCGGATCCTCCTCGACGGCGTCCGCGAGGTCGCCTCGGGCACCTCGCCCGCCCCGGGGGAACCGGCGGTGTGCGAGGTCGTCACCAGCTCCGTCCCGGAGAAGTGGGACGCGAAGTAGTTGCGGATGACGCGACGGAAGGTGCTGGGATGATCCCCGTGAACCCCGAAACGAACCCCGAAACGAACCGCGAAATGAACCCCGAAGCCTTCCGCGACGCCCCCCTGTCCATCGGCGAGGTCGCCGAGCTGACCTCCCTCACGCCCCGGGCCATCCGCCACTACCACGAGCTCGGCCTGGTCCCCGAGCCCGAGCGCGACGGCGCCGGCAACCGGGCCTACCGCATGGAACAGATCACCAGGCTGCTGTGGGTCCGGCGGATGGCCGCCGTCGGGCTGAGCCTGGACGCCGTCCGCGAGGCCGCAGAGGCGACCGATGACCAGGGGATCCAGCCCCTGCTCGACGAGCTGGAGCGCACCCTCGCCGCCAAGGAGGAGGAACTGCGCGGGCAGCGGGCCGCGCTGGCCCGGCTGCGCGAGTTCGGCGCCGCCACCGGCCTCCTCGCCCCCGAGGTGGCCGCCGCGCACCGGGCCGCCGGGCTCCAGGCCCCCGGCAGGCAGGAGCAGGAGTTCCTGCTCCTCCTCGAAGCCACGCACGGCCCCGGTGTCGTACTCGGTCAGGTGCGGGCCGACGCCTTCCTGGAAGGCCGCCCGGACCTCAAGGAGGCGGGCCTGCGGCTGGCCGCGGGCTTCGAGGAGCTGGCCGACGCCGATGTCGACGACCCGCGCGTCGAGCGGTACGCCCGCGAGATGGCGGAACACGCCGCGGAGGTCGAAGCCGCCGAGCGGGAGGCCGGTGTAGTGCTGGACGAGCCCGACCTCGGCGAGGTCGACGAACGCGTCCTCGCGCTCGGGGCCCGGGCCATGGGCTCGGCCTCCGACCAGCCGTCGCCGGCGCAGCACCGGGCCATCGAGCGCTATCTGGAACTGTCGATGGCGGACGCCATGCCGGTGAGGCCTGACCGTGCAGGTCAGGCAGGGGCGTAGCCGCGCTCGCGCACGAGCTCCTCGGCGAGTCGGGCGAAGGCGCGGGCGGCCGCCGGCTGGTACGCGCTCTCGCGGCGCAGCAGGACCACGGTGCGCGGGGGAAGGGCCGGGTCCAGGGGGACGGGGACCAGGTGGGGGTGGTCGTCGGTGACGGCGTCGGGCAGCACGGTGGCCAGCGCGGTGCGCCGGACGATCTCGGTGAGGGCCTGGACGGAGTTGGCCTCGACGGCGATGCGCGGCAGCACCCGGTGGGCGGCGAGGTAGGCGTCGATGTGCGCCCGTGTCGCGAAGTCGCCGCTGAGCAGGGCCAGGTGATGCTCCGCCAGATCCCGTACGGACAGCGTATCCCGGGGACCGCCCTCGGGCGGGCGGGCGGCGGTGACCAGGCCGAGGGTCTCGGTGAACAGTGCGGTGGTGCCGATCCCGGGCAGGTGCGCGCCGTGGAAGGCGATGCCGAGGTCGAGTTCGTCGGCCAGCAGGCCCGCCTCGATGCGGTCCTGCGTCAGCTCCCTCACGTCCAGGGTGATGCCGGGGTGGCGGGAATGGAGCTCCGCGACCAGCGGTCCGACGAGGTACGCGGTGAAGGTCGGGGTGATCGCCAGGCGCAGATGGCCCCTGGCGAGGTCGGCGACGTCGAGAACGGCCCGCTCGGCTGCCGCCAGGTCCCGTAGGGCCCGCCGGGCGTAGTGCGCGTAGGTTTCACCGGCGTCGGTGAGGCGTACGGTCCGCCCCGTGCGGTCCAGCAGCTGTACGCCGACCGTCCGTTCCAGCTGTTTGACCTGTTGGGACAGGGTGGGCTGGGAGATGCGCAGCTCCTCGGCGGCGCGGGTGAAGCTGCCGTGCTCGGCGACGGCGAGCAGATAGCGCAGGTGACGCAGTTCCGGAGCCATGGCATCACTATAGGCGCGGCTATAGATGAGACCAATGGCAGGTATGGACATTACGTCTTGGACGCTATGAGTGCAGGTCATGCATGGTGGATCTCGTCAGCCCCACGGGGCCGACAACCACCGAAGGGAGTGACCATGCACGACCTCACCGAGGGCGTCACGCGGTTCCGGCGCGACGTCTACCCGGCCAAGGCGGAGCTCTTCGCCCACCTGGCCGCGACCCATCGGCCGACGACCCTGTTCATCAGCTGCTCCGACGCCCGCGTGGTGCCCGAGCTGATCACCCAGAGCGAGCCGGGCGAGCTGTTCGTCATCCGCACCGCCGGCAACCTCGTCCCTGCCCGCACCGCCGGCCCGGACGGTGTCGCGGCCAGCATCGAGTACGCCGTGGCGGTCCTCGGCGTCACCGACATCGTCGTGTGCGGGCACTCCGCCTGCGGTGCGATGACCGCCCTCGCCGAGCGCCACGACCTGAGCGCCGCCCCCGCCATCGCCGACTGGCTGCGCCACGCGGCCCCCGGCAGCGGCGCGCGGCAGGCCGACGTGGACGCCCTCATACGCGAGAACGTCCTCGCCCAGCTGGCGAACCTGGCCACCCACCCGGCGGTGACCCGCGCCCTGGCGGCCGAGGCCGTCACCCTGCACGCCTGGGTCTACGACATCCCCACCGGCACCGTCGAGGAACTCGGCACGGCCGCCGCCCGCCGGCCCGTCCTGGCGGTCTGAACCCACCGCTCCCTCGCTCCACCCCTACGAAAGGAAGCACTCCCATGCTGCACGCCCAGTTCGCCCCCGCCGCCCGTCAGACCCTGGCCGACACGGCCGTCGAGGCCAAGATCCGCAAGGACCTGTCCTGGCAGCAGATCGCCGACGCCGCCGGCCTGTCCGTCGCGTTCGTCACCGCCGCCGTCCTCGGCCAGCACCCGCTGCCCGAGGCCGCCGCGAAGGCCGTCGCCGACATCCTGGGCCTGGACGCCGACGCGGCGCTGCTGCTCCAGACCATCCCGACCCGCGGTTCCACGGACGGAGCCACCCCCACCGACCCCACCATCTACCGCTTCCACGAGATGCTCCAGGTCTACGGCACGACCCTCAAGGCCCTCGTGCACGAGCAGTTCGGCGACGGCATCATCAGCGCGATCAACTTCAAGCTCGACGTGAAGAAGGTCGCCGACCCCGAGGGCGGCGAGCGCGCGGTCATCACGCTCGACGGCAAGTACCTCCCGACCAGGCCGTTCTGACCGCCTCTACCGCCCCTACCGCCGCTACCACCGCCCCGTCACGATGTGAAGAAACGGCCGGGATGCTGAACACTTGTCCCTCATGAGCGAACAGCACAGCAGCCAGGTGAAGGCCGGCCCGGGCGGGGCGATGACCGACGAGGTCGGCGTCATCACCGGCGACCTCACGGTCACCACCACGGCCGGCCCGGAGGGACTGGCCCGGATCGACGTCCAGTACACGGGCGCGGACGAGTGGTACACGCTGACGGGAAGCCCCGTACCCGTGCCGGCCGCGGGCGTCGCCGAGCTGCACGAGCGGGTCCTGGACGCGGTCAGGGCCGGAGGCGGGGCCGAGGCGCCCGCCGCGTGACGGCAGGCGGTCTCCCCGTCCGGGGCCGCGCCCTGTACCGGGACTCCACCGGCTTGGTCTTCGGTGGCCGTCATGACCACACACCGATCGGCCGCCCGACGACCCGGCATGTCACGTTTCCCGTACGTGCCGGGTCAGAGGGGCATGACTTCCAAGACGATCGCCCTCGCCCTCCCGCTCGCCGCCGTCCTGGTGGCCGGGGTCGCGACCACGCCCGCCGCCGCGCAGACGGCGCCCTGGCGCAGTGCCTGGGGCACTTCGCACCAGGCCCCCGAGCACACCGACTGGTACCCGAACTGGTCCGAGGCGGGCTTCTCCAACCACTCCGTACGCCAGGTGATCCGCGTCGGCGCCGCGGGCTCCGAACTGCGCGTACGGCTCTCCAACGCGTACGGCACCGCCCCGCTGCGGCTGACCGGCGCCAGCGTCGCCCGGAGTGCCGACGGGGCCGCCGTGAAGCCGGAGAGCGTACGCACGCTCCGCTTCAACGGGTCCGGCGCAGTGACGATCCCCGCAGGCCGGGAGCTGTCGAGCGACGCGCTCGACCTGCCCGTCACCGCTCTCGAACAGCTCACCGTCACCCTCTACTTCGAGGGCCCCACCGGCCCCGCCACCTTCCACAACTCCGCCATCACCACCACCTACCGCGCCACCGGCAACCACCTGCGGGACGCCTCTGCGGACGCCTTCGGCGAGCAGAGCTACTCCTGGTACTACCTGGCCGGCATCGATGTGAAGAGCAGCGGCCCGGCGGGCCGCCGCGGCGCGGTCGTCGCGTTCGGCGACTCCCTCACCGACGGCTTCGGCTCGACCCCCGGCGCCGACCGCCGCTACACCGACGCCCTCACCGGCCGCTTCGCGGCCACCGGCCGCCCCCGCGCCGTACTCAACGCGGGCATCAGCGGCAACAAGCTCCTGGCCGACACCTGCTACGGCGAAAGCGGCGTCGACCGCTTCCGCCGGGACGCCCTGGCCCGCCCGGACGTGCGCACGGTGATCGTCCTGGAGGGCACCAACGACATCATCCAGCCCGACCGGCCCGCCGACCGCTGCAACGACCCCGAGCAGAAGGCCACCGCACAGGAGATCATCGCCGGGCACCGGCAACTGATCCGCGAGGCCCACAGCCGCGGCATCAGGATCCTCGGCACCACCCTCCCGCCGTACCGGTCCGAGGACGCCGCCCACTGGACCGAGCGCGGCGAGGGCGTGCGTACCGCCGTCAACGACTGGATCCGTACCAGCGGCGCCTACGACGGCGTCGTCGACCTGGACCGCGCCGTGGCCGATCCGGCCGACCCGCGGAAGATACGTCCGGAGTACGCCGCCCCCGACTACCTCCACCTCAACGACGCCGGGTACAAGGCGATGGCCGACACCGTCGACCTGAACACCCTCTGAGCCCCACGCCCCCGGGGCCGCCGAGCACAAGACCGGCGACTCCGGGGGCCACTGCGGCGAACTGGTCCCGGCCGCGACCGGGAGGCCGCACAATCGGGGTGTGACCGATGATCCTTTTCTGTGGCTCGAAGACGTTGACGGTGCGGACGCGCTGGCCTGGGTGGCGGAGCGCAACGCCGAGACCCGCGCGGCGCTGACGGAAGGCCCCGGCTTCCGTGCGCTGCAGACCGAGCTGCGGGAGGTGCTCGACGACACCGGCCGCATCCCCTACACCACCCGCCGGGGCGAGTTCCTCTACAGCTTCTGGCGGGACGCCGGGCATCCGAAGGGGGTCTGGCGCCGCACGACGCTCGACCGGTACCGCGAGGACGACCCGGAGTGGGAGGTCCTCCTCGACGTCGACGCCCTCGCGGCGGGCGAAGGGGAGGGCTGGGTGTGGGCCGGGGCGGCCGTGCGGTACCCCGACTACGGGCGGGCCCTGGTGCGGCTGTCGCGGGACGGCTCGGACGCCGTCTGCGTCCGCGAGTTCGACCTCGGCACGAAGGCGTTCGTGGAGGACGGGTTCCGGCTCCCCGAGGCGAAGACGAACGTCGGCTGGATCGACGAGGACCACGTCTTCCTCGGGACCGACTTCGGGCCCGGGACGATGACCGACTCCGGCTACCCGCGCACCGTACGCCGCTGGCGGCGCGGCACCGCGCCGGAGCAGGCGGAGCTCGTCTTCGAGGCGGCGGCCGGGGACGTGTCCGCCTTCGGCTGGCACGATGCGACCCCCGGTTTCGAGCGGAGCTTCGTCGGCTGCCGCCCGACCTTCTTCACCACCGAGGTCTTCCTCCTCTCGGACACCGACGGAACCGGCGGAACCGACGGGGCCGGCGGACGGGTGCGGCTGGTGAAGGTGGACGTGCCGGCCGACGCCGATGTGGACGCCTGGCGGGAGTGGCTGCTGGTGACGCTGCGGACGCCGTGGCTGGGGCAGCCGGCCGGATCGCTCCTCGCGTTCGACTTCGACGGCTTCCTGGCGGGGGAGCGCAGCCCGCAGGTGCTCTTCGTGCCGGACGCGCACACCGCGCTGGCCGGGTTCTCCCCGACCCGGCGCCACCTGATCCTCAACACCTTCGCGGACGTGTCCACCCGCATGGAGGTCCTGACCCCCGGCCCGGACGGGTGGGCGCGCCGGCCGCTGGCCGACGTCCCCCCGCTGGCCTGCGCGACCGTCACCGACACCGATGCCGACGTGAGCGACGAGTACTTCCTCGACGTCGACTCCTACCTGCGGCCCTCGACGCTCTACCGCGGCGAGATCGGCGCGGACGCGGAGATCCTGAAGTCCGCGCCCGCCCACTTCGACGCCACCGGGCTGTCGGTCCGGCAGTACTTCGCCACCTCGCCGGACGGCACCGCAGTGCCGTACTTCGTCGTCGGCCCCGACCCCGCCGCAGCCCCGGACGGCGAGTGCGACCCCGGCCCCACGCTGCTCTACGGGTACGGCGGCTTCGAGGTCTCCATGGTCCCGTCCTACAGCGGGGTCACCGGCCGGGCCTGGCTCGGCCGCGGCGGAACGTACGTCGTGGCCAACATCCGCGGCGGCGGGGAGTACGGTCCGCGCTGGCACCAGGCCGCCCTCGGAGCGGACCGGGTGCTCGCGTTCGAGGACTTCGCCGCGGTCGCGGCCGACCTGATCGCCCGCGGCATCACCACCCCGAGCCGGCTGGGCATCGCCGGCGGCAGCAACGGCGGGCTCCTCATGGGCGCCATGCTCACCCGCTACCCGGAGCTGTTCGGCGCGATCGTCGTGCACGTGCCGCTGCTGGACATGCTGCGCTTCCACCGGCTCCTCGCGGGCGCCTCCTGGATGGCCGAGTACGGCGATCCGGACAGCGAGGCCGACCGCCCGCACCTCGCCGAGTACTCGCCGTACCACAATCTGGCCGCCGGTCAGATGTACCCGCCGGTGCTGCTGACGACCTCGACCCGCGACGACCGGGTCCACCCCGGCCATGCCCGCAAGACGGCCGCCCGCCTGCGGGAGCTGGGCCACCCGGTCCTCTTCCACGAACACACCGGCGGCGGCCACGCCGGCGCCACGGACAACGAACAGAGTGCCTTCAACCAGGCGCTGACCCACACCTTCCTGTGGCGGCACCTCGGCGGGCGGGCCACCTGACGGACCGGGCGGAGGTCAGCCCACGGCCAGCAGCTGCGGGCGCTTCGCGGTGCGGCCGTCACCGGAGGACCGGCCGCGCAGCCGGCGTCCGAGCCAGGGGCCGAGGAACCCGGCCACCCAGCGCAGCTCGGCCGCGGCGGCCTGCGGTCCCGTCGGGACCGCCCGGGGCGGCAGGGGGAGGGTCCAGGAGTCGTCGCTCCCGGGCAGCCCGATGGCCTCGGCGACGGCCGCGGCGATGCGCGCGTGTCCCAGGGGGCTGGCGTGGAGCCGGTCGGAGGTCCACATCCGCGGATCGGTGGCGATCGGCTCCAGGGCGGTTTCGGCGACCACGACCCCGTGCCGGGCGGCGGCCGCGCGGAGCTGCTCGTTGAAGTCGAGCACGCGGGACCGGAGCGGCCGTGCGAGCGGCGCGATCTTCCCCACGTCGGGGAAGGTCACGGTCGCCACGCGTGCCCCGGCGGTCGTGAGCGCGGCGAACATCTCCTCCACGTGCCCGACCGCCTCCGCGGCGTCGAACCGCGGCCGCAGCAGGTCGTTGACCCCGGCGACCACGGTGGCGAGGTCGGGGCGCAGGGCGAGTGCGGGCGCCAGCTGCTCGGCGCGGATCTGGCCGGCGAGCCGGCCCCGTACGGCGAGGTTGGCGTACTGGACCCCCGGGCCGGCGGCCGCGAGGTGCTCGGCGAGCCGGTCGGCGAATCCCCGCAGGCCCGCGGTGTCGTCCCCGTCGCCGACTCCTTCGGTCTGGCTGTCGCCCAGGGCGACGTAGCGCAGGTACTCACCGTTCGGCATGGGTCGTCTGCCTTTCTCTCAGAACCGCCGCGATCCGCAGGCACCAGTCCAGGTGTTCCTGCTCGAAGGCCAGGCCGCGCAGGCCCGTCAGGTACGGGCCGATCCGCTCGCCGTGGCGCAGGAACTCCTCCTCGTCCGCGTCGCCGCGCATCTGCCGCAGCAGCTTGCCGAGGAGCTCGATCTTGCCCGCGGACGCGGACGCCCGCTCCTCCAGCTGCTCGATCACCGGCGCGGTGCCGATGAGGTCGGCGGACTGGACCTTGACGAGGAGGTCGTCGCGGATGAACGAGGGCTTCGAAGAGGCCGTCGCGAACGCCTCCAGCTCGGCCCGGCCGGCGTCGGTGACGTGGAACAGGCGCTTGTTGGGCCGGGTCTCCTGCACCACCTGGCGACCTGCGACGAGCCCCTCCTTCTCCAGCTTGGCCAGCTCGGCGTACAGCTGCTGGGGCAGGGCGTGCCAGAAGTTCGCGACGCCGATGTCGAACGCCTTCGCGAGCTGGTACCCGCTGTACTCGCCGTCGAGCAGTGCCGCGAGCACGGCATGTCTCAAGGCCATCGCAACCGCCCCTTCCCTTTCCTCGTACGCTCCTGCATCCTACTCAAAAAACTGACTAGTCACATCATTGAGTAAGCAAGAACGTGAGTAAGCAAGCACCCGACTGCCTGGAGGGCCCATGGAGACTGCCGAACGGTTCCGCGCCGCCGTCGAGAAGCGCGACCTCTCCGTGCTGGACGCGCTGTTCACCGAGGACATCCGCTTCTACAGCCCGGTGAAGTTCACCCCGTTCGAGGGCAAGCCGATGGTGCTGGGCCTCTTCGGCGTCCTGGTGCGCGTCTTCGAGGACCTCCGCTACGTCGGGCACTTCGAGGGGGCGGCCGAGACCAGCGCGGACGGGGCGCAGGCCCCGTCGGCGATCCTGCCGTTCCGCGCCACCGTGGACGGCAGGCAGATCCACGGGATCGACATGCTCCAGTTCGACGAGGCGGGCCGCGTCAAGGAGTTCACGGTGATGGTCCGCCCCCAGTCCGCCGTGCACGCCCTGGGCCAGGCGGTACTCGCCGGCCTGGTCGCCGCCGGCCTCGCCCCCGCTCCCGAGGGCGGCGAGCAGGTCGGCGCCCTGGGACCCGGAAGCGGCCGTACGACCTGACGGCTCCGGCCGTCCGCGGGAGAGCGGGAGAGGGAGTGGCGACGGCCCGCGTCAGGACGCGCGGGCCTTCTCCAGTAGCTCCGGGTAGGGCGTCTGGGCCGTAGAGCCGCGCACCTGTGTGAGTCCGTACCGGTCGAAGGCCTTTTCGTTCGCGTTGGGGAACAGGGGGTCGAAGGCTATGCGCTTGCCGGGAGGCGACACGTCCACGACGATGCGCGGCCAATCACCGCTGGACACCCTCCACAGCGTGATGAGCTGGCGACCGCGGGTCACGTTCAGGATTTCGCTGCTGTTCGAGATCTGGGACCGGTACCTGTACGTGGCGCCGAGGGGATCGCCCTTCTCGGCCTCCCTCTTGATCTTCTCGCCCCCGGCCAGGGAACGTGCGTAGGCGCTGGTCATCGTCATCCGGTCCTTCCTGATGACGTACACCTCGGTCTGGGCCCTGATCGCTTCGTAGTTGAGCGTTTCGGGGTTCTTGATCTCGACGACCGCATCCTGTGTGACCACTTCCCCCGGGTTCAGTACGCGGCCCGGCGTGATGAACTCGCCATCGAAGATCAATTTGAAATTCTCGGGCTTGGTGTCGGCGCTGCTGCTCGCGGGCCCGCCGTGGATCCAGTAGATGCTGCCGAGGACGTAGACGGGGACCTGGCCGGAGTTCCTCACGGACAGACGGACCGTCGCGTACATCTGTTTCTTCGCCTTGTCCAGGCTCGACTCCTTGAACTCGGCTCCGCTCAGTATCAGCGGGGTCCGCACGTAGGGGACGTAGACCAGTGAATAGGCGAGGTTGGAGCCGGCGAGGAGGAAGGAGATGATCGCTCCGATCGCGATCTTCCTGGGGTTGCGGAGTCCCTTCCAGGCCTTGCACCGGATGAGTCTGTACAGGGCCACCGACGACCAGGCGAGGAGGATCATCCCGGCCAGCGTGTAATCGTTGAATTGCTCGCCGATCTGCAGTACCAGCAGGATGACGCTGCAGAGGAAAGCGATCACGACTCCGGCCAGAACGGCCACACCGGAGTAACGGATGCGCCGCTTGCGCCAATAGTCGAAAACGGCCAAGGCGGCGATCAATTCGACCACGGCCGCGGCGAGGATGGTGACTCCCGCGATCCGTCCGCCATAGGTCAGGGCATTGCCGCTGTCGGCCTGTCCGATCTTGAAGAGCGGACAGGCGGTCGCGAGGAGGCCCGCGGCCATGAAGCAGGCTTCCGTCCGCCGCTGCCACGCCCGGTCCGGCCAGGTGGTGCCGTCCGCACCGAGCCAACGGATTTCCTGCCCGTCCGGCAGGTCGGCACGGCGCAGGATCCTTCGCAGTTCCCCGGGGGACCGCGCCTTGCCCACGGGCTTGCCGTTGATCAGGACCTTCCGCAAGCCGAGACCGTCGGGCGCCCCCACGGTTACCTCGGGCGTGTTCGCCATGACTCCAGCCTGCCCCTCGCCGGCGGGAGGCGCCTCTGGAGCACGCACCCGCGAGCGGGGCCCGGCGCCGCCCGCGTCGCCCGGCGCCGCCCGCGTCGCCCGGCGCCGCCCCGGCGCCAGGGTGCGCTCCACGTGGCCAGGGGCGAAGCTGGTGTCGACGTGCTGGTGTCGCTCATCCCCATAGGAGCTCCCATGCGTGCACGACTTCTCGGGTTCGCAGCTGCCGTGGTACTGGCCGCCCTTGGCGTCATCGGCCCCGTCGCGCAGGCTGCCGTACCCGCCATCGACGGACCGACGTGCGTGGCAGACAAGGTCGGAAAGGTGGAGTACGACTCCAGCACCGGCCTGTGGACCTGCATCGGAGGCAAGTACGACGGCGAACCCATCGACTGACGCAGAACCGCGGAATCTTTTTCTCGCTCGCCCGTCACATCCGCGCGCTCCGTTCCGTCAGTGCGGTGGATGACGAGATCCGGCCGGTGCGACAGGCACCGGCGGCTCACGACACGAGAGATGGAAGAGAAGCGCATGAACGCCCGTATGAAGAACCCCGCGATGGTCCTGCCCGACGCCATGAAGGGAATCCAGAACCTCTACAAGGCCATGTACCAGGGCGGGGTGTCCCAGGAGCTCATGGAGCTCGTCCACCTGCGCGCGAGCCAGATCAACGGCTGCAGCGCCTGCGTGTTCGCGGGAGTGGAGAACGCCAAGAAGGCCGGCGAGACCGACGAGCGCCTCCACGCGGTGGCCGCCTGGCGCGAGGCGCCGTTCTTCACGGACGCCGAGCGCGCCGCCCTGGCGCTGACGGAGTCCGCCACCCGGCTCGCCGACCGCACCGGCCAGGCCGTGCCGGACGCGATCTGGGACGACGCGGCCGACCACTTCGACGAGCAGGGGCTCGCGGCCATCATCCTCATGATCGCCACGACCAACTTCTTCAACCGGCTCAACGCCACCATCCAGGAGCCCGCCGGCGCGTCCTGGAGCTGATGCCGCGCCGCCGCCGGACCGAGGGCCGCCCTGTGGGCGGGCGAGTGCACGCGCCCGCCCAGGTGGCCGACCTGTGAGTGAGCTGTACAGTTCCGCTGACCTGACGGCGGCATTGGGACAGTCGTACATTCATAGGAGATGGGTCCGGGGATGAGAGCGCGCACTTCAGCCGGACAGCCATCCGCGCTCCCGGCGGCGACCCCGGCACGGGACGGCGCTCCCGGCGGAGCCCCAGGGTCCCGCCTGGCCGTCCTGGACGGCGTCCGGATCCTCGCCGCGCTCGCCGTGCTCCTCTACCACTACGTGGTCCTGTCGAGGGACTGGGGCGTACCGAACACCGAGGTCTTCCCGGTCTCCCACCGGCTCGCCGTCTACGGCTGGCTGGGCGTGGAGATCTTCTTCATGGTCAGCGGTTTCGTCATATGCATGAGCGCCTGGGGCCGCACCGTGGGCGACTTCGCGGTGTCCCGGGTCTCCCGCCTCTTCCCCGCCTACTGGGTCGCCGTGGCCTTCACCTCCGCCGTGCTGTTCACCTGGCCCGAGGTGCGCGGCGTCACGAGCCTGACCGACGTGGTGGTGAACCTGTCGATGCTCCAGGGCGGCATCGGCGTCCCGCACATGGACGACGCGTACTGGACGCTCTTCGCCGAGCTGAAGTTCTACGTGCTCTTCGCCCTCGTCGTGATGCGCGGCACGACCTATCGCAACTGCGTGCTGTTCTGCGGGATCTGGACCCTCGCGGGAATCGTCGCCCCCACCGCCGACAGCGGTGTGCTGTCCTTCTTCGCGATCCCGCCCTTCTCCCCGTACTTCACGGCCGGAATCGCCTTCTACCTGATGCGCCGGTTCGGGCCGAACGCCGTCCTGTGGGCCGTGGTCGGCGTCCAGTTCCTCCTCGCGCAGCACTACGTGAACTCGCGCATGATCTCCAACCTCGGCCCCGGCGTCACCGCCGAGACGCCCGCCTGGCCCGCCCACGTGACCATCGCCCTGGGCTTCCTGCTCATGGCGGGCATAGCGCTCGGTACGTTCGACGGCATCCGATGGCGCTGGCTCCCGCATGCCGGAGCGGTCACGTACCCCTTCTACCTGATGCACATGATGGCCGGGCTGACCCTCATCCACCGCTTCCGCGACGACGTGGCACCCGTCCCCCTGGTCCTCGGCGTGACCGCCGGGATGGTGCTGCTCGCCTGGACCGTGCACCGGCTGATCGAACGCCCGCTGGGACGCGCACTGCGCGACGGCCTGCGCCGCGGGGTCCAGGACATCCGGTCGCAGACCCCCGCGCGGCCGACCCTGGCCCGCCTCCCCGCGCAGCCGTCCGCCCCCGAGGCCGAACGGATCACCTCCGTCAACAGCGGCTAGGTTGGGCGGATGTCCACACCGCCAGTGATCCTCCTGCTCTCCGGAAGCCTGCGCGCCGGGTCCTCCAACGAGTCCGTGCTGCGCACCGCGCAGGCCGTCGCGCCACCGGGCGTGCGCACCGTCCGCTACGACGGCCTGGCGCGGCTCCCGCACTTCAACCCCGACCACGACACCGATCCGCTGCCCGCGGACGTGGCCGAGTTGCGTACGGCCATCGCGGCCGCGGCCGCGGTCCTGATCTGCACGCCGGAGTACGCGGGCACCCTGCCCGGCTCCTTCAAGAACCTGCTCGACTGGACCGTCGGCGGGACCGAGATCTGCGACAAGCCCGCGGCCTGGGTGAACGCGGCCGCCCCGGGGCGCGGCCAGGGCGCCGAGGACACCCTGCGAACGGTGCTGGGCTACACCGGCGCCGACATCGTGGAACCGGCCTGCGTACGGATCCCCGTGGACCGCGGCATGCTGGACGCCGACGGCGTCATCACCGACACGGAGGCGCGGGAGCAACTCGGCACGGCGCTCGAAGCCCTGATCCGCCGCCGCCGCGCGGACTCCTGACCCATCCGGGCAGGCGGCCGGCCGGGAGGCCGTGTCGCAGGGGCGCCCCGCGGCGGGGAAGGGCCGATAGTGGGGCTGTGAGCGACTGGTCGCAGAACCCCGGGCACACCGGGCCCGGAGAGAAGCCCGCCTGGTCCGGGCGCGAGGGTGCGCAGGCCTTCGCGGCGGTGGAGGCGGCCACGGACTGGCTGCTCGGGTACCCCTTCGTCTTCCGGGAGCTGTCCCGCCGGATCGGCGCCCGAGGGGTCCTGGTGGACTACGGATGCGGCCCGGGCAAGGTCGCCGACCAGGCCGCCCGCCGGCTGGGGGCGCGGGTGCTGGGGGTGGACACGTCCCCCGAGATGCTGGCCCTCGCGCGTGCCTCGGGCACGGCCGTGGCGGAGTACCACCTGGTCGAGGACGGGCGGGTGACCGGCCTGCCCGACGGCTGTGCGGACGCGGTGATGTGCAACCACGTGCTCGCGTCCCTCCCGACCGAGGAGGCCGTGCTCGGGGTGTTGGCGGAGATCCGCCGACTGCTGCGCCCGGACGCCCCGCTCGTGCTGCTGACCACCGACCCCGCGTGCAGCGGTACGGAGTACGCCTCGCTGCGGATCGGTGAAGCCGGGGAGGCGTACGCGCCGGGGGAGCTCGTCACCGTACGGCTGCGGCGCACCGACGGGTCCTGGCAGGAGATGAGCAACCACGCCTGGCCCGTGGGCCTTTACCCGACACTGCTGGAGCGCGCCGGCTTCCGGGACATCGTCCAGCACCGCCCCACCGTGGCCGAGGCCCTCGGTCTCGCCGACCCCGGCCTCGCCCGCGGTCGCCCCTGGTCGGCGGAGCGCGAGCGTCCGCCGCTGGTGATCACCACGGCGTCGGCGGTCTGACCGAACTCGGATTCCCGTACCGTGATATCGCGCCACGGGCCTTGTGGTGGCCGCCTCCGGGCAGGCACGCTCGGGGTATGAACACGGCTAGGCACGCCAGTGAACAGCTGATGAGTTGGTCCGCGCTCAGCGAAGGCCGGCCGCCCTGCGGCGCGGGACTCGGACTGAACGCCGGTTCGCAGGAGATCGTCCACTTCCACGGCGAACACGAGGCCGATGTCCACCTCACCCTGGCGATGATCGGGAAACTCCGGCCCGCCCTCGACCGGTCCACCGCCGTCCGGCTGCGCTCCGGATCGGAATGGGTGACCGTACGCCTCGACATCGGCTCCGACATCGACCTGCTGGCCACCCTCGTCAGCGCCGCTCTCCAGGCCGCCGCGGGCGGCGAGGACCGGGGACCGGATCCCTGCACCCGGTACCCGAGGTACCCGAGTACGCAGGGCG
This sequence comes from Streptomyces sp. NPDC051183, assembly GCF_040682455.1. Classification (NCBI taxonomy): domain Bacteria; kingdom Bacillati; phylum Actinomycetota; class Actinomycetes; order Kitasatosporales; family Streptomycetaceae; genus Streptomyces; species Streptomyces sp. NPDC051183. Next base: position 33,142 of record NZ_JBFBBA010000023.1, on the reverse strand, counting down.
GCGCCGGCACCGGTGCCCCCGCCCGCCCGTGGTGGGCCACGGAGCGGACGGGGGCGGCCGGGAGGCCGGGCGGTACCGGTCCGTCAGCCGGTGGGGAAGTTGTCGGCCGTGCGGATGCGGTCACGGATCCACACGCCGGCCTGCTTGAGTGAGGAGGTGCCGGCGAAGGGGCCGCCGGCGTCGCAGGTGCCTTCCTTGAAGACCGCGCCCGAGCGGTTGTCGTCGGAGTAGTTCCAGTTGGTCCAGCTGATCTTCTTGGCGGCCATCAGGTCGAGGTACTTCTGCGTCTGGGCGAAGTCGTTGGCCCCTTCGCCCGCGTAGTCCTGGGTGCCGAACTCGGTGACGAACACGGGTATCCGGTCGGCGGCGCGGGATAGCGCATCGAGGTACTCCGCCTTGTGGGAGGCGGCGTAGAAGTGGAACGTGTACATGATGTTGGAGGCGTTCACCTGGTTGTTGACCACCTCGGCCTCGGTTCCGTCCTCGGAGACGCCGAGGGAGGACCAGGCGCGGGTACCGACCAGGACCGGGGCGTTGGAGTCGATGTTCCGGATGACCGGGATGATCTGCTCCGCGTAGGTCTTGATCTTTGACCAGCTGACACCGTTGGGCTCGTTCGCGATCTCGTACAGGACGTTGTTGCGGTCCTTGTGGCGGTTCGCGATCTCGGTGAAGAAGGTCTTGGCGCGCGCGGCGTTGTACTGCGGGTCACCGGGGTCGAGCATGTGCCAGTCGACGATCACGTACATGCCCCGCTTGCTCGCCTCGTCGATGAACTTGTGGGCGAGGTCGGTGAACTTCCTGGGGTTCGACTCGTAGCCCTCCTCCTGCACGTAGGTGGAGATGCGCAGGACGTCGGCGTTCCAGTCCTTGGCGAGGGCGTCGAGGGAGCCGCTGGTCACGCACTGCGCGTACCACTGGGTGCCGTGGGTGCTCATGCCGCGCAGCTGGATGGGCTTGCCGTACTGGTTGCAGAGCTTCGTACCGCAGACCGTGAGCTGGCCGTTGATCCCGACCGGGGTGGTGCCGGGGGTCGGCGGGGTGGAGCCGGCGTCGACCGCCAGGTGGTCGACGTTGGGGCCGCCGGCGGCAGTGGTGGCGGTGGCCCGGACGGTGTTGGCGCCGGCCTTGAGGGTTGCCGTCAGGGCGGTGGTGGACCAACTGGTCCAGGCCCCGGTGGCGTTGAACGCCTTGGCGGTCTCCACGGCCGTGCCGTTGACCGTGATGGTCATCGGGCGGTTGGCCGTGGTGCCGTTGGCGTAGCGCAGGCTCAGCGTGGCACTGCCCGCCTGGGCGGCGTTGACGGTCCACTCGACGTAACTGCCGGTGGTGTTGTCGTAGTTGACGAACCCGCTGCCGGTGTAGCCGGCGTGGTTGGACTCGGCCGCGCCCTGCGAGATGACGGCGGCCTCCGCCTCGTGGACGAGGGGGGCGGCCGCGGCGGCCGGTGCCGTGCCCGTGCCCGTGGCGGTGGCCGCGGTGGCGAGGCCGACGAGCAGCGCGCCGACGAGCGTTCCGGCTCCGACGAGCGAGCGCGGGCGGATGCGTGGGGGTCTCAAGGTGTCTCCATCCCGTTGACGTTCGAGCAGTCGTAAGGAAAGTTTCCTAACGACATGGAATAGCAGCGTCCGACGGAGGTGCACAAGAGATCCGACAAGCAATCCACATATATGGACGCCGAGTTGATTGCGAGACAGGGATTGACGGGTTGGATGGATGTCAGCACGATGTGACGCGGCCACCGGCACAGGCCGTACGGGAGGCGGTGCGCGGCGTCGACGCCGTCGTCCACCTCGGCGGGATCTCCCTGGAGGACACCTTCGAGGCGGTCCTCCAGGCCAACATCCAGGGCACGTACCACCTCTACGAGGCCGTCCGGCGCGAGGGCGTCCGCCGGGTGGTCTTCGCCGGCAGCAACCACGCCGTCGGCTACGTCCCCCTCACCGCCGGCGCCCCGATCGGCAGCGCGGTCCCGGCCCGCCCGGACACGTACTACGGCCTCTCCAAGGCCTTCGGGAGAACCCCGCCTCGCTGTACGCCGACAAGTACGGGGTGGAGACGGGGCTCAGCCCCGCCGACTGCGCCCGCCTCGTGCACGCCGCCCTCACCGCCCCCGGCGTCGGCCACACCGTCGTCAACGGCATCAGCGCCCACACCCGTGCCTGGTGGGACCTCACCTCGGCCCGCGCCCTCGGCTACGCCCCGCAGGGCGACGCCGAGGCCTACGCCGAGGCGGTCCTCGCCGAACACGGCCCCCTCGACCCGGCCCACCCCGACGCCCGCTGGGTCGGCGGTTCCTCCACCCCGGCCGACCCGCACCGGCCGACGCCCGGGGGCTGAGGCCGCTCAGCCGGCGCACTCCGTGTCCCCGGCGGGGCGCTCGCCGGTGGTGAGGAATCCGGTGACGGCCCGGTCCCCGCACGGGTTGCCGTTGCCGAGGTACACGCCGTGGCCGCCGCGCTCGACCGTGACCAGGACGGCCCGCTCGCCCAGGGCCTCGCGCATCTTCAGCGCCCCGAAGTGGGGCGTCGACGGATCCCGGCGGTTCTGGATCATCAGGATGTTGGACGGGCCGTCGTCGGTGATCCGCACCGGCTTCTGCGCCGGGGCGCCCTGCCAGTAGGAGCAGGGCAGCACGTTCACCGGCATCCCCGCCGTCAGGGGGTGCCGGGCCCGGTCCTCGCCGACCGCCCGCTGGTACGCGGCCTGCGACGTGCGCGGCCACGCCACGTCGTTGCAGACCACCCCGACCATCACGGCGGCGTCCTCGTCGCGCAGCGGCTGGGCGAGCTCGGGCGGCAGCACGGGCGGCTGCGCCCCGTCCTGCGCCGCCCTGACCAGCCGGGCGAAGGAGGCGAAGGCGGAGTCGTTGTAGAGGGAGCTCTGCAGGGCCTGGCGCAGGCGGTTGCCCGTCAGGGGCACACCCGGGGTCGTCGACTCCCGCGGCGCGCGGTCCAGCGCCGCCGCGAGCGCGAGGACCAGCGGCTCCACCTCCTCGGGCCGCGCCGCCAGCCGCAGGCCGTCACGGTCCCGGTCCGGGTGGGCCGCCCAGGCCGCGAAGTCGGGGAAGCGGTCGTCCGCGCCCTGCGCCATGTTCGCCAGCCAGCCCCGCGCGACGCGCTTCGGGTCCGGGTCGCCGCTGCTGTCGAGGACCCAGCGGTCGGTGCGCTCCGGGAACTTCTGCGCGTACCCGGCCGCCACGTACGTACCGTACGAGACGCTCCAGGCGGACAGCTTCCGCTCGCCGAGCGCCTCGCGGAAGCGGTCCAGGTCGCGGATCTGGTTGGCGGTGGTGAAGCTGCGCAGCACGGGGCCGCCGTTGCGCGCGCAGGCCTCGGCGACGCGCCGGGAGCGGGCGACGTTCTCGGTGATCCCGCCGTCCGGGCCCGGCCAGGACCGCAGGGTGGTGAGGTAGCGGTCCTCGGGGGCCAGATCGCAGCTCGCGGTGGTGCTGGCGCCGACCCCGCGGGGGTCGAAGGCGACGAGGTCGTAGGCGCCGGCCGTCTCCCGCTGGAGCGCGGCGCCCTTCTGAGCCAGCCGCTGTACGCCCGAGCTGCCCGGGCCGCCGGGGATCACGACGAGCGTGCCGCGCCGGGCCTCGGGCCGGTCGCTGCGGATCCGGGAGACGGCGAGGGTGATCTGCCGGCCCGCGGGGTCGCGGTAGTCGAGCGGTACGGGCAGTTCGGCGCACTCCTGCGCGGCCGGCCCGTCCGGCCTTGCGCAGGGGTGCCAGGCGAGCCGCGGGGTGTCGGAACCGGTGTGGGCGGCTGCCGTAGCGACGGCGCCCGTGACGGTCAGGCCCGCTGCCACCGAGGCCGCGGAGAGGGCGAGCAGCAGGGTCTTCTTCGCGTAAGTCGTCATGGGGCAAGCCTTGTTGATCCCGCTCCCGGCCCCCATCCGGGTGCCCGGCCGCCCGGGGTGGGGGTAACCCCCGCCCCGGTCCGATCCGGAGTCAGTCGACGAGGCGGCGACCGAAGACCAGTCGGTGGTGCCGAAGTGCATGCCAACCATGGCCATCGCGCGAGCCCATCCGCGCTCCGCTCTCGGCGAAGCGGGGCCGCGCGGGCCCAAGGTCCGTGCTTGAGTGGGCCGATGGAGATCTTGGTACTGGGTGGAACGGCATGGGTGGGCCGCGAGGTCTCGCGGCAGGCACTGGACCGCGGGCACCGCGTGACCTGCCTGGCCCGCGGGGAGAGCGGCGAAGTGGCCGAGGGCGCCGAGCTGTTCGCCGCGGACCGGCGCGACCCGTCCGCGTACGAGCGCCTGGCCGGCCGGGACTGGGACGCCGTGATCGAAGTGTCCTGGCAGCCGGGCTTCGTCCGCGGTGCGCTGGCGGCGCTCGGCGGGCGGGCGGCCCACTGGACCTACGTGTCCTCGGTCAGCGCCTACGCCTCGCACGCGCGGCCCGGCGCGGACGAGTCGGCCGAACTGCTGCCGCCGACCGGGCTGGACGAGGTCGACCGCGAGCAGTACGGGGAGGCCAAGGCGGCCTGCGAGGCGGCCTCGACGGCCGCCGTGGGCGACCGGCTCCTCATCGCGCGGGCGGGGCTGATCGGCGGGCCGGGGGACCACAGCGGGCGCACGGGCTACTGGGTGGGCCGCGCGGCCCGGGAGCCGTTGGCGCCGCTGCTGGTGCCGCGCGCTCCCGGAGTCCCGACCCAGGTGGTCGACGCCCGGGACCTCGCGGCATGGCTCCTCGACTGCGCGCAGAAGGGGACGACCGGAACGTACGACGCGGTCGGCCCGGTCGTGCCCTTCACGGAGTGGGTGGCCCTCTCGCGGGAGATCGGCGGGCACACCGGGCAGGTTGTGGAGGCCGACCCCGACTGGCTGCTCGGGCAGGGGGTGGCCCAGTTCATGGGCCCGGACTCGCTCGCGATGTGGATGGCCGACCCGGACTGGGCCGGGTTCAGCGCCCGCAGCGGAGCCGCGGCGAGCGCGGCCGGGCTGCGGCACCGGCCCCGGGCGGAACTGCTGGCGGACACCCTGCGCTGGGAGCGCGAGGCGGGCCTGGACCGCCCCCGCCGGGCCGGCCTGAGCCCCGAGCGGGAGCGTGAACTCCTGGAGGCCCTGCGCTGACACGCCCCGGACGGTCAGCCGGACCCCGCCCGGTGGCGGGGCGACCGTCCAACGCGAGCCCCGCCTCTCGGACGAGCGGACTGTTATCGTCCGGCTATGCCCGAGCTGATCACACCCACCCCACGCCTGTACGACTCGTGGCTCGCCGCGCAGAAGGAATGGGGCGACGACGCCCACATGGACGGCGCCGGGCTCGGCTCCGACGACGACGTGGACAGCCCGGAGGGCTTCGCGGCGTGGACGGAGCGGCTGCGCCTGTACGGGGACCGTACGGTGCCGGTCGAGCACGGCCGCGTCCACGCGACGTACTGGTGGATCGCCGAGGGCGACACCTACCTGGGCGCCATCGACCTGCGGCACTACCTGAACGGCTTCCTGCTCGACGCGGGAGGCCACATCGGCTACAGCGTCCGCCCCTCGGCGCGCGGCCGGGGCCTGGCCACCTGGGCGTTGGGCGAGGTCCTGCACGAGGCGCGGCTGCTGGGGATGGACCGCGTACTGCTGACCTGCGACCCCGGCAACCGTGCCTCGATCCGCACGATCGAGCACAACGGCGGTGTGCTGGAAGACGTCCGCGAGACCCTGGTCGGCCCCAAGCGGCGCTACTGGATCGACCTCTAGCCTTCGGCGAGCAGTCGCGGGAGCTCGCGCATGTCGTCGAAGACGACCGTGCCGGGGCCTTCGAGCCGCTCGGCGGGGGTCGGGCCGCCGGAGTAGCCGAAGGCGCGCATGCCCGCCGCCCGGGCCGCCCGGACCCCGGGGCCGCTGTCCTCGACCACCGCGCACGCCGCCGGGTCGACGCCCATCTGCCGGGCGGCGTACAGGAAGAGGTCCGGGGCGGGCTTGCCCCGGGGCACCTCGCTCGCGCTGTAGATGCGGCCCTCGAAGTGGCCGTACAGCCCGGTGCGCCCCAGCGTGTGGCGCATCTTCTCGTGCGAACCGCTGGAGGCGACGCAGGTCGGCACGGTGAGGGCGGCGAGCGCCTCGGGCAGCCCGTCCACCGGGTCCAGTCCGATGTCCACCGCCTCCCGGTGCCGCTGCATCAGCTGCTTCCACCAGAGCGCGGCCGTCTCCGCGCCGAGCCGCTCGGTGAGCTGCTCGACGATCGACTCCTTGGCGCGCCCGATGAAGCGCTCCACCACCTCTTCCGCGGTCAGCGGCCAGCCCAACTCCGCCCCGAGCGCGACCTGGAGGCGTACGGCGAGGCGTTCGCTGTCGACCAGGACACCGTCGCAGTCGAATATCACGAGCTCTATCGGCTTGATCATTACCGCAGCGTAGGCGATGGGGCCCGGTGTGATCCACAACTCTCGATTCGGAATCACCTTGTGGTTGCCATAAACCATCCTGCAATCTTCGCTACAGACCAGATGTGGTTCGGCGTGTGAGATCTATGGGAAGGGAGGGGCCCACGATGAGCGAGCGCCCCGCGCTGTACGAGATGCTCGACGACCGGTTCCGTACCGGGCGGTGCATGAACGGCGACGACGCGCTGGAGGTCCTGTACACGGGCTGCCGCTGGGCCGAGGGGCCGATCTACCTGCCCGCCTGGCGACAGGTGGTCTGGAGCGACATCCCCAACGACCGGATGCTGCGCTGGGACGAGGAGACGGGCGCCGTCAGCGTCTTCCGCCGCTCCGCCGGGCACACCAACGGCAACACCCTCGACCGCCAGGGCCGACTGGTCACCTGCGAGCAGGGCAACCGCCGCGTGACGCGCACCGAACACGACGGCACCGTCACGGTGTTGGCGCAGCGGTGGAACGGCAAGCGCCTGAACAGCCCGAACGACGCGGCGGTGAAGTCCGACGGTTCGATCTGGTTCTCCGACCCGGACTTCGGCATCACCAGCGACTACGAGGGCTACCGCGCGCAGAGCGAGATCGGCGCCAACAACGTCTACCGCATCGACCCGGACACGGGCGAAGTGCGCCTGGTCGCCGACGGGTTCGGCGCCCCGAACGGGCTGGTCTTCTCGCAGGACGAGCGGCAGCTGTTCGTCTCCGACACCCGGGCGGGCCTCATCCGGGTCTTCGACGTGCGCGACGACGGCACGCTCTCCGAGGGCAAGGTGTTCGCCGAGGCGCCGACCGGCCGCAACGCCCGGTTCGACAACCTCCGCTTCGACGACGGCGGCCGGCTGTGGGCCGCGGCGATGGACGACGGGGTGCACTGCTACGACCCCGACGGCACCCTGATCGGGCGGCTCAACGTCCCCGAGGCGGTCGCCAACATCTCGTGGGGCGGCGCCAAGCGCAACCGCCTCTTCATCGCCGCGGAGACCAGCCTCTATTCGGTGGTCATGGCCGTCACAGGCACCCACCCGACCGGACCCGGACACCGGCCCTGGGCGGAGCCGGCCTCGCGGTGACTACGCTGCACCGGTGACCATAGAGCTGACCGTCCTGACGGCGGTGACCCATCGCGGTCAGGAGATCACCGCACCCCGGCTGCGCGGCCTGCTGGCCCTGCTCGCGGGGGAGTTGCGCGCGGGATGCGGCACCGGGCGGCTCGTCGAAGGGCTCTGGCAGGAGGACCGGCCGGCGCATCCGGCCAAGGCGCTGCAGGTCCTGGTTTCGCGGGCCCGCGCACAGCTCGGGTCCGAGGTCATCGCGAGCACGCCCACCGGGTACCGGCTCGCGCTCCGGGAGGACCAGGTCGACTCCTCCGCGGTCCTGCTGCACCTCGCCGCGTGCACGGAGAAGTCGCGGGCCGGGGACCACGCCGGAGCCCTCGCCGAGGCCGAGGCCGGGATGGAGCTGTGGTACGTCGGCGGCGGCGACCCGGAGATCGCGGACTGCTCGTTCGGCGACCCGGTGGCCGACCTGCGCCGAGAGCGCTACCCGGCGTACCGCTCGCTGGTCCGCGCCCGGGCCCTCGCCCTGGCGCGGACCGGCCGCCGTGCACAGGCCGTGGAGCCGCTGGCGGCGCTGGTACGCAAACGCCCGCGGGACGAGGAACTGCTGCTGGAGCTGATCCGCTGCGAGGCCGAGACCGCCGGGGCCGCCGCCGCACTGGCGACGTACGACCGCCACCGCCGCGCGCTGCGCGACGAGCTGGGCGCCGACCCCGGTCCCGCACTGCGTTCGCTGCACCGCGAACTGCTGGGCGCCGAAGCCCCGTTGATACGCCGCGGCGTGCCGTACGAGCCCAACGAGCTGCTGGGTCGCGCGGACGACATCGCCGCGGTGACCCGACTTCTGAACACCTCCCGCGTCACCTCGATCGTGGGGACCGGCGGCCTCGGCAAGACCCGGCTCGCCGCCGCCGTCGCCCGGGGAGCGGAGCAGCGTACGGTGCACCTGGTCGCCCTCGCCGGTGTCACGAGCGACGGGGACGTGGCCGCCGAGGTCGCCTCCGCCCTGGGCGCCGCCGCCGAGGCCGGGAGGGGCCCTTCGGGCGGCTTCGGCCCGCCGTCCGACGTGCTGGCCGGGATCGTCGGCGCCCTCGGCACCGGCCCGGCGCTGCTGGTGCTGGACAACTGCGAGCACGTGCTCGACGGGGCCGCCGAACTGGCCCGGGCCCTGGTCGCCATGACCCGCGAACTGCGGATCCTCACCACCGGCCGGGCGCCGCTCGGCCTGTCCTCCGAAGCCGTGTACCCGCTGCCGGAGCTGGACGCGGCCACCACGGTCCGGCTGTTCACGCAGCGGGTCCGGGCCGTCCGCCCCGATGCCGAACTGCCCCACCGCGAGGTCGCCGAGCTCTGCCGCGGGCTGGAGGGGCTGCCGCTGGCCGTGGAGCTGGCGGCGGCCCGGGTGCGGATCATGTCGGTCGCCGAGATGTCCCGGCGCCTGGAGGACCGGTTCGCGCTGCTGCGGGGCGGTGCGCGGGACGCCCCCCTGCGCCACCACACCCTGTACGCCGTCGTCGACTGGAGCTGGAACCTCCTCGAACCGCAGGCCCAGGAGGCGCTGCGCGCCCTGTCCGTGTTCCCCGGCGGGTTCACCGCGGCCGCGGCCGCGCGCGTACTGGACGAGGACGTGATGGAGGTCCTCGGCACCCTCGGCTACCTGGTCGACCATTCCCTGCTCAAGGCGGCCGACACCGGGTCCGACTGCCGCTTCCGGATGCTGGAGACCGTACGGGAGTTCAGCGCGGCCCACCTCGACCGGGCCGGCGAGACCGAGCGCCGCACCGCCCGGTTCCTCGAATGGGCGACGGAGTTCGGCCTCGCCCACCACGACGCGCCCTTCGGCGGCGACGCGTTCGCCGCGTGGCACCGGATCAAGGCGGAGCAGGACAACCTCGTACGGGCGCTGCGGCTCGGCCTCTCCCGCGGGGACGCGCCCGCGGTCGCGGCGACCGGCGCCGCGCTCTGCGGCCTGTGGGCCACCGAGGGGGACTACGGGCGGCTGATCCCCCTGGCCGCGGACATCGGCCGGCTGCTCTCGCACCACCGGCCGCGAGCCGACTGCACCGAGGCGACCCGGACCGCCGGCGTCCTGATCACCGTCAGCACGCTGCTGGGCGGCGGCACCGCGCCGCTGCGCCTCCTCGCCGTCCTGCGCCGGCTGCCCCCCGCCCAGGCCGGCACCCTGGTCGGGGCCATCGCGACCGTCCTGTGCGCGGCTCCGGAAGTCTTCGGGCCGGACCGCACGGTGCTGGACGCGTTCCGCGGCAGCGACGAGCCGCTGCTCGCCGGGGCCGCCGAGGGGCTGGCCGGCTACCTGTGGGAGCGCGAGCAGGAACCGGAGCGGGCCCTGGCGGCCGCCCGGCGGACCCTCGCCGCGACCGGGGGCAGCCGCATCCCGTGGTTCCGGGTACTGGCCCTCCTGCGGCTGGGCGAGCTGTGCCTGCACGTGGAACGGGGCGAGGAAGCGCTGTTGCACCTGCACGAGGCCATGCGGATCCTGGACCGGCTCGGTGCCTGGTCCGACCTGATGGGCCTGCGCTGGGGCATGGTGCTCGGCAACCTCCAGACCGGCGACGTCGACGAGGCGGAGCACTGGCTGAAACTGGCGGTGCTGAACCGGCCGGAGGAGGCCGCCGACGTACTGACCCCCGACCTGGGAGCGCGCGCCGAGATCGCGCTCGCGCGCGGCGACACGCAGCAGGGACTGGCGCTGTGGCGCGGGGCCGCGGCTCGCCTGGAGCAGGGCGCCGAACCCGTCTTCGGCGTCGAACTCGACCTGGAACCATGGGAGCTGGAGGTCCAGGCGGTCACCGTGACCGCCCACGCGCAGCACGGACGCCTCGACCTGGTCGAGGAACTCGCCTCCCGCCTCCCGGAGCGCACGGCGGCCCTGCTGCGCCGGCCGGCGGGAACGCCCCGGCAGGGTCTGGCGGACCACACGGCCTGCGGTGCGCTGCTCCTCGCGCTCGGGACGGCCGACCTCGACCGGGGCACCCGGGCCGGCGACGAACGGCTGACCGGGACGGGCGTACGCATGGTCGTGCTGGCCGAGCTGTTCCGCTGCCGGCGCACCTTCCAGCCGACCATGTCCTCCGCACGCGCCCGGGACGCGGCCGAGAGCGCCGACAAGGCGGCCTACGACGACGCGGTGTCGACGTACGCCGCCCTGGAGCGGGACGAACTACGGGAGGTGGCACTGGCCCTGGTGGGGGCGGGCGGCCGAGCCTGACCCCGGCCGAGCCTGACCCCGGCCGGACCGGGTCAGAGCCGCACCGGCAGCCGCAGCAGGTGGAAGCCGTCGCCGGGCCAGTGGCCGAACTCCAGCTCATCGCGGCCGACCGCGAGCACCGGGGCCTCCCGCCGGACGAACAGCCCGTCGAGGACCACCGAGGTCACCAGGCGGCCGAGCGCTGCGCCGATGCAGTAGTGCGCGCCGTGCCCGAAGGCCAGGTGGCCCTCGCCGCGGCCCGCCTCACGGGTGATGTCGAGCCGTTCGCAGCCCTCCCCGTACGCGGCCGGGTCGTGGTTCGCCGCCAGCAGGGCCACGGTGACGGTCTCCCCCTTCCTGAGGTCGCTCCCGGCGAATGCGAAGTCCTCGGTGGCGTACATCGAGGCGCCGATGCGTACGAGCGTGATGTGGCGCAGCAGTTCGGGAACGGCCCGTGCCAACAGCCCGGGCTCCTCGCGCAGCAGGGCCGACTGGTCCGGGCGGTCGAGCAGGGCGAGGGCCGCGTGGGCGAGGAAGAGGGCCGGCGGGGTGATCCCCGTGTCGATCAGGAGGAACACCATGGCGACCACCTCGTCCTCGGTGAGGGCGTCGGGACCGCCTTCCCGGACGGCCTCGACCAGCGCGGAGACCAGGTCGTCGGCGGGCTCGGCCTTGCGCCGCTCGATCAGGGCCCTGACGTACTCGACGATCCCGACGAGGCCCTCGCCCATCCTGCTTCCGTCGCCGTACGCGAAGTCCCGGATCCACTCGCAGACCCGTACCCGGTCCGCCTCCTCGACGCCGACGAGCTCGCAGATGACGGAAGTGGCCAGCGGGTAGGCGAACTCGCCGAGCAGGTCCGCCTCTTCCTTCGCCGCCAGTCCGGAGATCAGCCGCGCGGCGGCCTCCTCGACGAAGGTCCGCAGTGACGCGATGCGCCGTGCGGTGAACGCGCGGGTGAGGGGAGCACGGCGGCGGGCGTGGTCCTCGCCGTCGAAGAGGGCCAGGTGTCCGACGACGAACTGTGCGTATTCCGGCGGGTATTCGCTGAGGGACTCCAGCAACTCGGCCTGTGCGTCGGGGCCCTCGGCGCCGCCCGGGACCTTGCCGCGGTCCCGGACCAGCCGGGGTTCGGTGAGCGCGGCCTTGACGTCCTCGTAGCGGGTGACGAGCCGCACCGGGGTCCGCAGGCCGGGCAGCACCACATGGGGCAGGCCCTCCCGGGCGCGGATGCCGGCGTAACCGGCACCGGCGTCCTGAAGCTGTTCGGGAGACAAGTGGTGGACTGCGGCGGTCGTCGCCCGGCCGGCTGTGGTGTCGTGAGGTGTCGTCATGCCGCAGAGCTTGCGGGCGCCCGGCTTCGGTTCGGCTTCAGCCCGGCTTCACCGCGGTTTCGGACGGGACCGGCCCCGGCCGGTGCGCCGCCGGACGGGGCGGGGGGAACGCCGGGGCGGCGGGCGCCGGACCCAGGGTGGTGGTGCCGGGCGCGGAGCGGTGGCCGAGGCCCGTGCGGTACGCGTCCAGGGCCGCCTCGGGCCGGCCGGTGCGCCGCAGCAGATCACCCAGCAGCCGGCACAGATCCGCGAGGTCGCCCGTCGCCCCGCTGCGCTCCAGCAGCGCCAGGGCCTGTACGTAGTGCTCCTCGGCGGCGTCGGTCTCGCCGCGCTCCTCCGCCATCAGCCCGAGCAGCCGGTGCGCCCCGCCCGCGTGCACGGCGCCGTGGCTGTCCCCCAGTTCCAGCAGCGACGACAGGAGCCCGGCGGCCTCCTCGTACCGGCCGAGCCGGCGCAGTACGTCGGCCAGCTCCACCTCCACCTGGGCGGTGTACAGGGCCGCGCGCCTGGCCGAGAGCATGTCCCGGGCCGTGCGCAACTCGCCTTCGGCGGAGCCGAGTTCGCCGTTCTGGGCCTGTACGTAGCCGCGCATCCAGTGGCAGTGGGCCAGGTCGGTGCGCAGTTGCAGCTGCCCGTAGATCGCCTGGGCCTTGGCGAGGGAGGCGTCCGCGTCGGCCACGCGCCCCTCGGCGAGGAAGGTCCGCGCGACCTGCCGGTGCATGCCGGCGACCAGGGCCGGGTCGCTGACCTGCGGAGCCAGCGACAGCGCGAGCTCGGCGGCGTGTGCGGCCCGGGCGTGGGCGCCCATGTCGATGTACGGCCCGATGACCGCGGCGTAGAGCAGGACCAGCGCCTCGGGGTCGGCCAGTCCGCTCGCGCCCAGTTCGTCGATGGCGGTCTCCAGGAGGTAGCAGGCGTAGCGCAGCTCCCCGGCGAGCAGGTGCGCGACGGCGCGGCCGCGGATCGGGCGGACGCGGCGGGTGAGCGGCTCGTTGGCCAGAAGCCGTTCCGCGGCCTCGAAGTTCCGGATCGCGTCGGGTAGTTCGCCCGTCTCCAAGGCGCAGTCGCCGAGTCCGAGCAGGGCCTGCGCCTGCTCGGGGGCGAGCCCGAGGTGCTGCGCGTCCGCGAGCAGCCGCCGGAAGTGCGCGGCGGCCTCGTCGGCGGCGCCCGAGGCCAGGGTCTGCTGGGCGTCGGTGAGGGAGAGCCGCAGCTCGGTGCCCAGGTGCACGGGGCGCCCGGTGCTCAGCTCCTCGTACGAGGTGCCGAGGCGCCCGGCGAGGAAGCGCAGCGCGGCCTCGGAGGGCCGCACCTTGCCCGACTCCAGCGTCGAGACATAGGCAGGGGTGTACGCGGGCTCCGCCAACTGCCGCTGGGTCAAGCCCAGTTCCTTGCGCATGCGCTGAACCCTGCGGCCGATTGCGGCCGGTTCGTCCATGGAGTCCCCCTGGTTGCTCGAACTCCCCAGTATTCAGGGGGAGCGGGCCATTGCGCACCTCCCGTGCGCCACTTAGTTTAAGCAGCCGATTCACTGAATTTATCTTCCTGCTTAACTCTCATTGCCCCAGGAGGACTTCATGCCGCGGTCCAAACGCCCGACCGTCCGCACCGCCGTCCGCTCGGCCGTCGCAGCGGCCTGCGCCACCGCTGCGCTGCTGGCCGCCGGACCCGCCCGCGCGGCAGACGTGCCGGACGCGCCCGTCAAGTCGCGGGTGGAGGTGGAGATACCGGGCCCGGAGCACGGAGGCGAAGCCGGATCGGGCCACGCCCGCGTACCCGCTGCCGGCGGCCCGGCCAGGAGCGGAGCGGCCAGGCTGTCCGAGGCCGCCCGGGCTGCCGACGGGGAGGTCACCAAGGTCGTCGACAACGGCCCCACCGCGGACCGCCTCGACGTCGTCGTCATCGGCGACGGCTACACCGCGGACGAGCTGGCCAAGTTCCACACCGACGCCAAGGACAAATGGGCCGAGGTGACGGCCGTCGAGCCGTACACCACCTACCGCAACCTCTTCAACGTCTGGACCGTCGACGCCGTCTCCCAGGAGTCCGGCGTCACCGGCGACCCGGACCGGGCGACCACCCGCGACACCGCCCTCGGCGCGTACTTCTGGTGCGAGGACATCGAACGGCTGCTCTGCATAGACCAGCCCAAGGTGGACTCGTACGTCGCGAAGGCCCCGGCGGCCGACCTCGTCATCGTCCTGGCCAACAGCGCCAAGTACGGCGGAGCGGGCTACAACGAGCCCAGCGCCGACCTCGGCTACGAGGGCATATCGACCGCCTCCGCGGGCCACCCGAAGTCCGGCCAGGTCGCCATCCACGAGACCGGCCACTCGCTCGGCAAGCTCGCCGACGAGTACTTCTACCCCGGCGTTCCGGACTACGAGAAGTACACGGGCCCCGAGCCCGCCGATTCCAACATCTCCACCCTGTCCGCCGACCGGATGGCCGGGCAGCGCGCCAAGTGGTACCGCTGGCTCGGAGAACCCTCGCCGGACGGCGGCACGGTCGGAGCGTACGAGGGAGGCGGCTACTTCGTCACCGGGCTGCAACGGCCCACCGACAACTCGCTCATGCGGGTCCTGGGCAAGCCCTTCAACCTCCCCGGCGTCGAGTCGATGATCGCCGGCTTCCACCGGCACGCGAACACCGTCACCCCGCTCACGCCGACCGACCGCACCCTGCGGTTGCGCCACACCGCGAAGGCGGCCGTGCCCCGGCTCACTGGTGCGGACGGCCGGCAGCTCGTGGTCCGCTGGTACCTGGACGGCCGGGAGCTGAAGCGGCTGCAGGGCCGGACCGAGGTGGCGGTGGCGGACCTGTGGCTCTTCGACCTGCGGACGCACAGGCTGTCCGTCACCGCCGAGGACCGCACGCCTTCGGTCCGTGACCCGGAGATCGCCCGGACCCTGCGCTCGACGGTCGGCTGGGACGTCCGCCTGTAGACCGCCCGCCGGGGGCCGCACGGGTTCCACGCGAACGCCCTGTTCCCCGCGGTGCCGGAAGGCATCGCGGGGAACAGGGCGTTCGGCCGGGTGCCGGCCGTATCAGCGCTTGCCGGGGACCGTTACGGGGTCCAGGTGGCGGTGATGGCGAGGTCGCCGGGGGCTGCGGCAGCCCCTGGAGGGGGACCGTGGTGGTGGTCGCCCAAGTGCGGTCGGTGTGGCGGGTGGTGTGCAGGAGCTTGTTGTCGGCGGTGGTGACGGCGACCTGCACCTCCCCGTCGACGGTGGCCGTGGAGAGGGCCTTGGCGGTGGTGGTGCCGAGGAGGCCGGCCAAGCGCGTGGTGCGCGGACGGGGTACGGGCATGGTTCTTCCTTCGGGTGGGGCAGGGAGTGCGGGGGAGGCCGCCCGCGGCCGGGCGGCCCCGCGAGTTGCTCGGGGCGCGAGGGCTACTTGCTCGCGCGGATCTCCAGGAGCATGTGCTCGCGGCCCGACGGGTCGGCGTTCTCCCCGATGCCCGTCCAGGAGTTCTTCGGGACGTCGAACGACTTCTGCTCCTCGCCGACCTGCATCTCCACCTTGGCCCGGTAGTCGCCGCTCTGCACACCGCCCACGGAGGGCACTTCCAGGCTGAGGTAGCCGGTGCTGCCGGTCACCTTGAAGCAGAAGTCCTCGCGGTTGCGGGCGATGAACTTCAGCTGGCCGGGGTCGCTGCTGCACTCGGCCAGCACGATGTTGCCGTCCCCGCGCTTGAGCTTGAGGTCCTTCTCCTTGAGGATCCGCTCGGCATCCGGGTACGAGAAGTCCTCCACGGCCGTGGGCGGCATTTCGGAGCTCCGCTCCGCGGCCTGACGTGCGCCGTTCGCCGGGCTGCCGGTGCTGCCGGTGCTGGCGTAACTGGTGGCGGCCACGGCGCCGGTCATGACCAGGGCGCTTCCGGCCAGACCGAAGGTGAGCAGGCGTGCGGACAGCCTCATCGAGGACTCGCTTTTCACTGGAAGAGATGGCATGGGCAGGGCGGTTGGGCGGCCCCGCCGCACAAGTATTGCCTCTCGCCATAGCGGAAACCGCTGTGAGAACCAGGCGGAGAAGTATTTTCCGCTGGAGAGCGGACGGGTCTCGGGACTTTAGTACCGTCCCGGTTTCCTTAAGTCAGCCACAGGTTCGAGAAGTTGAGAAATGCGTGGCCCGGGAGCGGGTGCGCGGCGGGACTTTGGTCCTGACTTTACGGATCCATTATCTCGGCCGCGCATGTGCGACGATCCGTCAATGGCGCACGGTCAAGGCCTATTTGGCGCCCTGTCACGAGAGAACAACCAGAGGAACTCCTGGCATGAAACTGTCAAACTTGCCGCATCGGCGGCGGGTGTCGTTGAGCAGAGCCACCGCTCTCACCGCACTGACGACGGCGGCGCTTGTCTTCGGTACGTCCGTCGCCGACGCGGTGCCCGCCCGGCTCGGAGTCGCCGCGTTGACCGAGAACTCCCGGGCCCAGGCGGTCGATGCCTGGACGGGCGGTGGCGCGGCGGTCAAGCGCGCGGCGGAGAAGGCGCTCACGGGTTCCCCCGCCGACCTCAGCGAGTTCCTCACGACCGGCATGCACCGCGCCGAGGTCGAGGACGCCCGCTTCAGCATCCTCAGCACCCTGGCCGACTCCGGCAAGGGTGTATCGGCGGCTGCGCAGAAGGCCCTGTCCGGGTCCGACGCGGACGTGCTGGAGTTCCTGAAGTCGGGCTACGAGAAGCCGCTCCAGGAGGACCGGCGGTTCGCGGTGCTGCGCGAGATCAACGCAGGCGGTAAGGCCGTGAACCGGGAGGGCCACAAGGCCCTGGACGACGGCAGCCCGAAGGCGCTGGACGAGTTCCTGCAGACCGGTCTGGCCAAGGCGACCGCCGAGGACGACCGCTTCCGCGTCCTCGCCATCATGAACGCGGGCGGCCCCGCCGTGAAGCAGGCGGGCCGGCGCGCCATGAACGGCACGGCCGACGACATCGCGGAATTCCTGCGCTCGGGCCAGCACCTGGCGCGAGCCCGGGACCAGGAAACCGTGACCATCACGGAGCTCGCCCGCCTCGCGACCGAGGCCGGCAAGCAGGCGATGGCCGAGACGGAGGCAGCCAAGGAGGCCTCGCAGGCCGCCGACACCGCCGCGCGGCTGGCCAAGGAGGCCGCGCAGAAGGCCGCTCAGGAGACCCAGGCCGCCAAGAACGACTCCGAGAAGGCCGGCCGGGCGGCGACCCGGGCCGCGCGCGCCGCCGAGGGGGCGGCGGACGCCGCCCGTACGGCGGTCCGGGCCTCCAACACCGCGGTGTCCGCGGCCCGGACGGCCGCGCAGGCAGCGGCCAACGCGGCCTCGGCGGCGGCCGCCGCCGGACAGGCCGCGGCGCGCGCCTACCGCTCGGCCAACGCGGCCGTCGCCGATGCCGGACAGGCCGCCAACGCCCGCAAGGCCGCGCAAGAGGCACGCGACGCCGCGGCCGGAGCCCGTACCGCCTCCGCCGCGGCCAAGCACGCCGCCGACGCCAGTACCCAGGCGGGCAACTCCGGATCGGCCGCGGCGAGCGCCGCGAACAATGCCGCCGCCGCGGCGGAGGCGGCCGCGCAGGCGGGCGCCCACGCCGGGATATCCAAGGCCGAGGCGGACCGCGCCAACCGGGCCGCCGCCACGGCCCGCGCGGCCGCCAACACCGCGACGAAGGCGGCGGAGCGGGCCGTGCGCCTGTCCGGCGAGGCCGCCGCGGCCGCGCGTGACACGCACGCCGCGGCCGAGAGTGCCGCCGTACACGCCGAGGCCGCGGCCCGGGCTGCCGACGACGCCGCGGCCCACGCGGGCGAGGCGGCCGAGGCCGCCGCCAAGGCCAACGCCCACGCCGAAGCGGCCATGACCGCGGCCGCGGCGGCCGGCGAGGCCGCCAAGCAGGCCGCCAACGTGGAGAAGGTCGCCCGCGAGGCCGAGCAGCAGCAGGCCGAACAGCAGCTCGGCGACGCCGTCGAGGCCGCGCGGACGCTGAAGGGCTACAACGACACGCAGCTGGAACTGGCCGGCAAGCAGCAGACCCAGGCGGCCCTGACCGACAGCGAGACCACGAAGCTCCTGGCCGACGCCGCGACCGCGATCGGCGGCAACCCCGACGGCGCCGTCGCGCCGGCCCGCAAGGCGGCGGTGAACCTGCTGTCGAGCAAGGGCATCTGGACCAGGAAGGCGGCCGAAGCGGCCCTGTCGGGCGGGGACGCGGTCCTCCTCGACTGGGTGAAGCAGGACCGGCTGAAGGCCGAGCAGGAGGACGACCGGGAGAAGGCGGTCTACTTCTCCAGGATCGGATCCGCCAGGACCGCCACCGCCGCGAAGGAGGCCCTGGAGAAGGGGCCCGCCGAAATCCAGGCGTTCCTGAACGAGGGCGCGTACGAGGCGCAGCGCGAGGAGTACCGGTTCCAGACGCTGCGGATCATCAACACCGCGGGCAAGGCCGTCAAGGCGGCCGCGACCAAGGCGCTCGACGACGGCTCCACCCGCGCCCTGCACGAGTTCCTCTCGACGCACTACCCGAAGGCGCAGACGGAGGACGACCGCTTCGAGACGCTGCGCATCAAGGGACAGGGCGGCCCGAGCGTGCAGATGGCCGCACAGGTGGCCCTGGAGGGCACGCCCGAGATGCAGCGCGCCTTCGTCGACCGCGTCCAGTACCGGGCGCGCCAGGCCGACCAGGACACCGACGCCCACGTCGCGGCGGTCCAGGCTCAGATCAGCATCGCCGCCAAGGCCGCTTCCGAGGCCTACGAGAACGCCGCGACCGCCGCCGAGGCGGCCGCGCACGCCCGCGGCAAGTCCGAGGAGGCCGCGGGCTACGCGCAGCAGGCGCGCAACTCGGCGAACGAGGCCCGCGGCCACGCCGCCGCGGCGAAGAACCACGCGAACGACGCCGACAGGTCGGCCCAGGAGGCCGCCGGGTCCGCCGAGACGGCGAAGAAGGCCGCGGCCACCGCCCGTACCGCGAGCCGTCAGGCGAACCACTCCTCCAACCAGGCGACCGCCTCGGCCCGGCAGGCCGCGGCATCCGCCTCGAACGCGGCGGCGTCGGCGGAACGCGCCCGCCAGGCGGAGCTGGCGGCCGGCAAGGACGCAGCGGCCGCGAACCAGGCGGCGCGCGAGGCGAAGGAGTTCGAGCAGACCAAGCGCCAGGAGGAGCAGGAGGCCGCCGCGGCCGCGGCCCAGAAGCAGGCGCAGGAGAACGAGAAGAACAACCACCGGCCCACCGACGACCCCAAGAACGACCAGGTCGACCTGATAGAGAAGAAGAAGGACGAGGGCTGGACCGCCGCCTCCTACGCCGATTACATGGGCAAGTGGAGCATGTACACCGGCGCGATAGCGGCCGGCCTGGCACTGGTACCGGGCGGCCAGGTCTTCGCGGCCGCTTTCGGGGTCACCTCCCTCATCACCGGCGTGGCATCCGTCGGCCTCAATTTCATTGCCCACGGCTGGCGGAGCGAAGAGTTCGCGAATTCCGTAATGGGAGTCGCACTCGACCGGTTCGGCGTGCGGATGGGCAATACCTGGAATGCAGTACGGGGCGCCGGTTCCGGATTGAAGAAAGCGGTAGGATTCTTCGGTAACGCCGCCTCGCCGGTCTTCGGCTGGTTCACCAGTTAGCCGTCACGGGGAACCGCAATTCCGCCGGGCCCGTCAGGGCCCGGCGGCCTGAAGGAGATTTCGAGTTGAACCCCCCGAACATATCCCTCGGCCTCTGGTGGACCATCGCCGCGGCCGGGACCCTGATATTCCTGGCGGTCTGCCCTCGACTCATGCCGACGAAGCGGTCCAGGGCGAAGATCCTCCTGGTGCCCGTCGTCATGATGGCGTTCGGGCTGGCCTCGATGACGGTACGCGCGATGGGTGCGGCCGACCTGCTGCCCATGTACAGCGCCGCCGTCCTGGCCGTTCCCCTGGGCCTGGCCGGTCGCCGCGAGGAGATACGGCAGGTCGTCGCGCAGGAGGAGAACCCGCTCAGTGGCCCGGCCCCCCTCCCGCCGGCCAGGCTCCACATGCAACTCGGCGCCGCGCTGGTCGGGATGACGCTGCTGTGGTGGTGGCTCACCCAGGGCTGAGCAGTCCTCAGGAGCAGTCCCCAGGTGCAGCGCCGGGAGCAACTCCCGGGAGCAGTCCTCAGTCCCGCAGGAACGCCAGCACCGCGAGCACCCTGCGGTGAGTGTTGTCGGTCTGCGGCAGGTCCAGCTTGGTGAGGATGGAGCCGATGTGCTTGCCCACCGCCGCCTCAGAGACCACCAGCTCCCGGGCGATGGCCCCGTTCGACCTGCCCTGGGCGACCAGCGCGAGCACCTCCCGCTCGCGCGGCGTCAGCCGCTCCAGCGGATCGCGGCGGCGGCGCAGCAACTGCCGTACGACCTCGGGGTCCACCACCGTGCCACCCGAGGCGACCTCGGTGAGCGCGTCGAGGAACTCCTCCACCTGGCCCACGCGGTCCTTCAACAGGTAGCCGACCGCGGTCCCGTCGCCGGAGTCGAGCAGGTCGGCGGCGTACGCACGCTGCACGTACTGGCTCAGTACGAGCACGGGCAGCCCGGGACGCTCGGTCCGCAGCCGGACCGCGGCCCTGAGCCCCTCGTCCTGGAATCCCGGGGGCATCCGGACGTCGGTGACCACGATGTCGGGGGAGTGCTCGGCGACCGCTCCGAGCAGCGACTCGGCGTCACCGACGGCGGCGGCCACCGTATGGCCACCGCGGCCGAGCAGCCCGACGAGCCCCTCGCGCAGCAGCACGCTGTCCTCGGCCAGTACTACGCGCAGCGGCAAGGGATCTCCATTCGCAACACCGTCGGGCCGCCCGCCGGCGCCTTCAGGGAGAGTGTGCCATCGAGCACCGCAACCCGGTCGGCCAGCCCGACGAGTCCGCTGCCCGCCGCGAAGTCGGCGCCGCCGCGGCCGTCGTCGCCGATCTCCAGCACGAGCCTGCCGGCCCGGTGCCCGCCGTGCACCCAGGCGCGGTCGGCGCCACTGTGCTTGGCCACGTTGGCCAGGGCCTCGTTCACCACGAAGTACGCGGCCGCCTCCACCGCTTCGGGCAGCCGTTCCGGAAGGTCCACGGCCACCGCGACGGGCACGGGGGAGCGGTCCGCCGCGTCCTGGACGGCGGCCTCCAGACCGTAGTCGGCCAGCACCTGCGGGTGGATGTTGTGAATGAGCTCCCGCAACTCGGTCAGCGCCTTGCCGGCCTCGTCCTGCGCGGCGGCCAGCCGATCGGCCAGCGGTCCCGCGGGGGCGTCCAGCCGGGCCAGCCCCAACGCCATCGACAGGGCGACGAGCCGCTGCTGCGCCCCGTCGTGCAGATCGCGCTCGATCCGCCTGCGTTCCGCCTCGAACGCGTCGACCAGCCGCGCCCGGGACCGTACGACCTCCCGTACCTCCGGCCCCTCCCGCACCAGCATCGCCCGGGCCAGCGCCGCCCGGGCGCCGGCCGCCACCCCGAGCACGTACCCGGCGGCGGCGAGGCAGACGAGGCCGACCGCCATGACGCCCAACGCTCCGGGATACGAGGTCACCGTCCACAGCTTCACCACCCTCAGCTCGCGCCCGCCCCCGACGGTCGCGAACAGCACCGGCGTGGCCGTCGCCGCCAGCGGACAGACCAGCACCCACAGGACCAGCAACGCCTCCAGCAGCCACACCACACACGCCAGCAGCACCGCGTGCGCCAGCTCCCGCCACGTCGCCCGTTCCAGCAACCGGGTACGCAACCACCCCCACAACCCCGGCACGGGCGGCACCACATGCGCGTCCGGCACCGGCGGGGCGCCCATCGGACGAAGCCTGCGCCGCTCCACCGCGGCCACCGGGATCCCGCACAGCGCGGCGAGGACGAGCAGCACCAGCCCCACCACGACGACGGCCAGCACCGTTCCGCTCAGGGTCAGCACCAGGAGCGCCACCAGCGTCACGGCCCCCACGCACACCCCGCCGAGCAGGTAGCCCGTCGCACGCCACGGCCAGGAGCCGAGCAGATAACGGCGCTGCGCCAGGGCCTGCCACACGGAAGTCGGATGCATGTGATCACCCTAGGAGCCGCGCGCGGACCGGACCATCCGTCCAGTGGGGGTGAAGGGGGTAGGGCCAGGCATACCCCAGGACTAGGGCCGGCCATGATGTGCCGCCCGCCGCACGCCGGTTGGCTGGAGCCCATGGATCAGGAACGCACGGACCACACGGACGACGACGTGATCACCCTCCGGTCGGTGACCAGGAGGTACGGATCGGGGGAGGGCGCGGTCACGGCCCTGGACCGGGTCTCGCTGTCCCTCCCCAGGGGCAGCTTCACCGCGGTGATGGGCCCCTCCGGCTCGGGGAAGTCGACCTTCCTGCACTGCGCGGCCGGACTCGACCGGCCCACCTCCGGCACCGTCACCCTGGCCGGCACCGAGCTGAGCGCGCTCAGCGAGTCCCGGCTGACCAAGCTCCGCCGGGACCGGATCGGCTTCGTCTTCCAGGCCTTCAACCTGCTGCCCTCGCTCACCGCCGCGCAGAACGTCGCGCTCCCGCTGCGCCTGGCCGGGCGCCGCCCCTCGAAGAGCCGCGTGTACGAGGCCCTGGCTCAGGTGGGGCTCGCCGAGCGGGCCGGACACCGGCCCGGCGAACTCTCCGGCGGCCAGCAGCAGCGGGTCGCGCTCGCCCGGGCGCTCGTCACCTCGCCCCAGGTGCTCTTCGGGGACGAGCCGACGGGGGCATTGGACACCCGCACCGGACGGGAGGTCCTGGAACTGCTGCGCGCACTGGTGGACCGCGACGGCCAGAGCGTCGTCATGGTCACCCACGACCCGGTGGCCGCCGCGTACGCGGACCGGGTGCTCTTCCTGGTCGACGGCCGCATCGACGGCGAGCTGACCGGTCCGACCGCCGCGGACATCGCCACCCGGATGACCACCCTGGAGGACGCGCCGTGCTGACCCTCGCCCTGGCCACGCTCCGCACCCGCTGGTCCGCCTTCGCCGGCAGCTTCCTCGCCCTCAGCCTCGGCGTCGCCCTCACCGGCGTCATGGGTCTCGTGCTCGCCTCCTCCCTCGACGCACCGCAGCCGCAGCCGGAGCGCTTCGCCGCCGCACCCGTCGTCGTACAGGGCGCGGACACCTTCCCGGTGGCGACCGGGCGGGGCCCGAAGACCGGCAGGCTGGACCGCCCGCACCCGCTGCCACCCGAACTGATCGGGCAGTTGCGGCAGCTCGGCCCGGTCACCGAGGACCGCGCCTTCCCGGTCCGGGCCCGGGGCGGCCCGGCGGACCTCGTCGGACACCCCTGGTCGACCGCGCCGTTCGCCCGCTACGAACTCCAGCAGGGCCGCGCGCCCCTGGCCGACGACGAAGCCGTGGCCACCGGCAGCTGGGCCGCCCCCGGGCAGCGGCTGGAGACCGACCGGGGCACCGTACGGATCGTCGGCACCGTACGCGGACTCGGCTTCGAGCACGCGGTGTTCTACACCGACGCCCGCGCCGCACAGCTCGCCCCCCGCAGCGAACGGGTGGTCGTCGACGCCGCCGCGGAGCGGGTACGGGAAGTGGTGCGGCAGAGCGAACGGGCACAGGTGCTCACCGGTGACGACCGCAGGCTCGCCGACGCCGACCCGGACCGCGACGGTCAGGCGCTCATGGCGCTGAACGCCCTCTTCGGTACAGCCGGAGGAGTCACCGCCTTCGTCTCCGTATTCGTCGTCGCCTCCACCTTCTCCTTCGCCGTCGCCCAGCGCCGCCGGGAGTTCGGCCTGCTGCGCACCGCCGGGGCGACCCCGCGGCAACTGCGGCGCATGGTCAACGCCGAGGCCGCGGCGGTGGGCGTCCTCGCCTCCGCCACGGGCTGCCTGCTCGCCGCCCACGCCGCCCCGCGGCTGGCCTCCTGGACGGTACGGGAGCGGCTCGCCCCCGCGTGGTTCGCGCTGGGCGAGCACACCTGGCCGTACCACCTGGCCTTCTGGACCGGTCTGTCGACCGCGCTGCTCGGCGCCGCCGCGGCGTCCTGGCGGGCCGGGCGCACCGCCCCGGTGCAGGCGCTGCGCGAGGCGTCCGTGGACAGCCGCGTCATGACCCCGGGGCGCTGGGCCGCCGGCGGCGCCCTGCTCCTGACCGCGCTCGTCACCCTGCTGCTCGCGCTGGCGGACGACCCGGGCGACCTGCTGCACCGCAAGACCTACATGACGCGCCCGCTCCTGCTCATCACCGCGTGCGCCCTGCTCACACCGCTCCTGGTGCGCCCGCTCGCCCGGCTGCTGGCCTGGCTCCCCTCCCGGCTTCCCGGCGCGCTCGGCATGCTGGTCCGCGAGAGCGCCGCGGCCGGCGTCCGGCGCACCGCCGCGGTCGCGGCGCCGGTGCTCGTCACGGTGGCGCTGGCGGGATCGCTGCTGGGCACCACCGCCACGATCAACGCGGCGAAGGCCGAAGAACTGCGGACCCGCACGCTCGCCGACTTCATCGTGACCCCGCCCGCGGGCGGCCTTCCCGACGAGCAACTGCGGCGGCTGCGCGAGCTGCCCGGCGCGGTGGTCTCCCCCTCCGCCGCGGGAACGGTGTACGCCGTGGAGGACGGCATCGCGCCAGTCCGCTCCGAAGTCCGCGCCGCCGAGCCGTCGTTGCTGGCCGCGACGGTACGATTGCCGCTGGTGGCGGGCGACCTGCGCGACCTGGACGACGACTCGATCGTCGTCAACCAGGAGTGGCAGCAGCACACCGTCGGCGCACGCGTCCCCGTGTGGCTCCCCGACGGCACGCCGCGCACCCTGCGCATCGCCGCGGTGCTGCGCACCGGCACCGGCGGCAACGGCGCCTACGTCACCCCGCGCAACGCCGTCGGCGCCCCGGTGGACCGCATCGACGTCCGCGGCGGCTCCCTCGCCGCCCTGCGCGCCGCGGCCCCCTCGGCCGAAGTGTCCACGCGCGCGCAGTGGCTGCGGGCCGCCGCCCCGGACACCAAGCGCACCACACGGCTCGGCCTGCTCCTGACCCTGGGCATCGCCCTGCTCTACTCGGCCGTCGCCGTCGCCAACACCCTGGTCATGGCCGCCCGCGACCGGCTGCCCGACCTGGCGGCGCTGCGCCTGGCCGGCGCGACCAAGCCCCAGCTCCTGCGTCTGGTGACGGGCGAGACCCTGCTCGTCGTGGCCATCGGCACGACCGCCGGCCTGCTGACCACCGGCCTCAACCTGGCGGGCCTGGGGGCCGCCCTCGCTCTGCTCGGCCTCCCCGCGCTCCCCGTGGTCCCCTGGGCGGCCCTGGGCGCCGTGGCCGCCGCCTGTACGGTGATCGCGCTCCCCGCGGCCCTGATCCCGGCGGCCCGGGCCCTGCGCCATGGCGCGACGGCAGC
Organism: Streptomyces sp. NPDC051183; assembly: GCF_040682455.1. NCBI lineage: Bacteria > Bacillati > Actinomycetota > Actinomycetes > Kitasatosporales > Streptomycetaceae > Streptomyces > Streptomyces sp. NPDC051183. Next base: position 7,868 of record NZ_JBFBBA010000023.1, on the reverse strand, counting down.
CTGAACGGCCGGTCCCTGGACGGCCGGTGCCCGAGCGGCCGGTCCCCGAACGGCGGGACCCCGACCGGGTCAGGACCGCAGCGCGCGGGCGAGCCGCAGTACCTGCCGGCGGGAGAGGCCCCGGGCGAGCCCCGGACCGTACCGCGGGCTCGACGGGACGTCGCACCGCGCGATGCCCGGCGCCCGTCCCGCCGGCACCGTCCAGTGGGCCGCCTCCCAGCGGGCCCGCCCCAGGAGGAACGCCGCCGCACCCGCGGCGCCCGCGGCCGGGACACCCGCCGAGACCAGGGCCGCGCCGACCACCCCGGGGGCGTCGGACGGCAGGTCCGCGTCACCCAGCGCCGGCAGCAGGAGCAGCAGCCGGGAGTACGGGTCGTGGACGTCCGGGGCGCCGGTGTCCGGGGTGCCCGCGACGTGCACCAGCTCCCGCCAGGACAGGCCGGGGCCGGTCCGGTAGCCGTCGTCGTCGAAGCCGAGCCGGCGCAGCACATCGTCGTCCGTCGTGGCGAGGCGCCGGGCGCCGCCCCGCAGGGGAGCCCAGTCGGGGTGGGTGACGTAGAACTCCGTCCCCCAGTCCGTGGGGAAGAAGTCGCAGCTCACCACCCACACGGAGTGGCCGCCGCCGAACGGCACCCGGAACCGCCCCGCGTCGCGCAGGTGCGCCTCCCACGCGGCGTCGGCGGTGGCGGCGTCCGTGCCGAACCAGTCCGCGAAGAGCGGGCCCACCGAGTCGTCCGTGGCCCACATCCGCGCCAAGTAGCCGGCCCAGAAGCCCGGTAGGGCGAGCGCCCCGTCACCTCCGGCCGTCGGCTCCCCGTCGCATCCGCCGGCCGGCGCCGGCGCGGACCGGCGCCCGGCCCAGGCCCGTACCACGCGACGGACCAGTGGGTCATCGTGGAATCTGCTCATCGACACCCGGCAAGACTGCCAGCACCCCACCGCACGCATCGACGGCGGCCGGACCGGCCCGCCCGCCCCGAGGGACGGACGGACCGGGCCGGACGGGCGCCCCCGCGGCTACCGGCCCGGCGCCGCCGGCACGGCGGCGACCGACGCCGGCACAGCCGCCAGGCCGGCCGGCCGGGTGGTGAAGGTGCCCCGGCCCTGGGTACGGCCGCGCAGCCGCGACGCGTACCCGAACAGCTCGGCCAACGGCACGGCCGCCGTGATCACCGCGGTGCCGGCCTCCGTGACGGACCCGCAGACCCGGCCGCGGCGCGCGGCGAGGTCGCCGAGAACCGCCCCGACGCCGTCCTCGGGAACGCTCACCGTGACCTCCACGACCGGCTCCAGCAGTTCGAGCGTGCTCGCGCGCAGCGCCTCGCGCAGACCGAAGCGGCCCGCGGCCCGGAACGCCATCTCCGAGGAGTCCTTGGAGTGGGTCGCCCCGTCGCGCAGGGTCACCCGCAGCCCCGTCACCGGATGGCCGCCGAGCGGCCCCTCGGCGAGGGCGTCCCGGCAACCGGCCTCGACGGCCCGCGCGTACTCCTGCGGCACCCGGCCGCCGACGACCGTCGACCGGAACTCGAACACCGCCTCCTCCAGCGGCTCGACGTCGAGGACCACATGCGCGAACTGCCCCGATCCACCGTCCTGTTTGACGTGCCGGTGCACGAGGCCGGACACGCCGCGCACGACGGTCTCCCGGTAGGAGACCTGCGGACGGCCGACGACGACCTCCACGCCCTGGCCGCTGCGGATCTTCTCCACTGCGACCTCCAGATGCAGTTCGCCCATCCCCGACAGCACGGTCTGGCCCGTCTCCGCGTCGGACCGCACGACCAGCGACGGATCCTCCTCGGCGAGCCGCGCCAGCGCGGTCGCGAGCCGGCCCGTGTCGCTGCTGCGACGCGCCTCGACCGCCACCGACACCACCGGTTCGGCCACCGAGGGCGGTTCGAGGACCAGCGGCGCACCCGGCGCGCACAGGGTCGTCCCGGCACGGGCGGCCTTGAGCCCGACCACGGCGACGATGTCACCCGCCACCGCCTCCTCCCGTTCCTCGTGGCGGTCGGCCTGCACCCGCAGGATCCGGCCGACCCGCTCCGTGCGGCCCGTGGCCGCATCCAGTACGGACGCGCCCTTGCGGAGGGTTCCCGCGTAGACGCGCAGGTAGGTGAGCCGCCCGGTCGCCGTCGCCGTCACCTTGAAGGCGAGCGCCGCCAGCGGCTCCGCCGGGTCGGCGGCGCGCTCCTGCTCCGCGCCGCCCACCGCGCCGTCCACCGTGCCGCGGACCGGCGGCATGTCCGCGGGCGACGGCAGGTACGCCAGGACCGCGTCCAGCAGCGGCTCGATCCCGCGGTTGCGGTACGCCGAGCCGCACAGCACCACCACGCCGTCCCCGCGGAGGGTCAGCTCCCGCAGAGCGCGGGCCAGGGTCTGCCCGGTCAGCGCCGAAGCCGCGCAGAACTCCTCCAGCGCGTCCGCATGCAGCTCGGCCACGGTCTCCTCCAGGAGCCGGCGACGCCGGTCCGCCTCCTCCCGCAGCGGCTCGGGGACGGGCCCCGTCTCGTACGTGTCCGCGCCGGCGTGCCAGATCAGCGCGCGCATGCCCAGCAGGTCGACGACGCCGGTGAAGCCGTCCTCCCGTCCGATGGGCAGCTGGACCACCAGGGGTACGGCGCCCAGCCGCTCCCGGATCGAGGCGACCGCCGCGTCGAGGTCGGCGCCCGCCCGGTCCAGCTTGTTGACGAACGCGATCCGAGGCACACCGTGCCGGTCGGCCTGCCGCCACACCGACTCGCTCTGCGGTTCGACGCCGGCGACGGCGTCGAACACCGCCACCGCCCCGTCCAGCACCCGCAGGGAACGTTCGACCTCGTCGGAGAAGTCGACGTGGCCCGGGGTGTCGATCAGGTTGACGCGGTGTCCGTCCCAGGTGCAACTCACGGCCGCGGCGAAGATGGTGATGCCGCGGTCCCGTTCCTGGGCGTCGAAGTCCGTGACGGTGTTCCCGTCGTGGACCTCGCCCCGCTTGTGGATGGCGCCGGTCGCGAACAGGATGCGTTCGGTGATCGTGGTCTTGCCCGCGTCCACGTGGGCGAGGATGCCCAGGTTCCGGACGGTGGTGGGGGAAGTGACGGCGAGGGGTCGCCTGTTGGTGCGCATGGCCCGAGGCCTTTCGAACGACGAGGAAGAGGGCGGCGCGATTCCCGGCCACGGCTCCGCCCGTCCGTCCGCGCGTCGTCGTACGGCGCGTGGCGGCGTACGGGCAGCGGTGGAGGCGGAGGCGGAGGCTAAAGGTGTGACACGGGCATACGGTGACGGCCGCGCGGCCGGCACCGCGCACTGCGAGACACCGGGATCACGTCGTACCGCGACGGGGGAACGAAGGCGGCGGTGCGGTGAATGCACATGGCCCGGTTCCCCTTCTCTTCGACTCGGCGGCAACTGCGCGGTGCGGTCCTCGTGGGCAGCGCGCTCGGCGAGTCTAGGGAGCACACCGGCTCCGGGCACGTGATTTTCCGGCGCTCGTCCGCGGGGGGCCGCCGAGCGGCCGACGCGGGGGAGCGGGTGGTCAGGGACGCGGCGGGCGACGTGCTCGCCGACGACGGTGCGACCGCGGGCGTCAGAGCAGCAGGTCGCGGGCGAGGGCGAGCATCACGGACCGGGTCTTGGTCTCCCCGGACAACGGTGGGGTGATGTCGAGCTCCCGCAGCGTGCGCCCGAGCTGCGCCTGGACCTCGGCCGCGTCGTCGAGGTCCGCGCGCACCGAGACCTCCAGGAAGCGCAGGCCGCTGACCGTGGTCCACTCCTCGATCACCACGGTGCCGGGGACGGCGTCCCAGTCCTGCTTCCACCTGACCGCCCGCACCGGGCCGAGCGCCGTCAGGTCCTCAAGCTCTTCCCCGGCCACCCCGGCGGTCCGCAGCAGTTCCAGCTGCGGCTCGATCAGCACGTGGTCCAGGGAGCCGCGCTCGGCGGCCTTGAACGCCACTGCGAATTCCCGCTCGGCCTGCAGCGAGGCCGCCACGACGGTGGTGAACGCGGGACCGGTCCGGTCCTCCTCGATCGTGAACTCCCACTGCTCGCCCTCCAGGTCCTCCTGCCACGGGGGCGGCAGCGCGGGGCACGGACGCAGTTTGACGGTCATGTCCGCATCGGTCTTGGGACCGCGCTCCTCGTGGTCGCGGCGCAGGCGCAGGATGACCTTCCGGTCCAGGAGGGGCAGTACGACTCCGGCCGCGGCCGACCTCCGGGGCTTGTCCCAGAAGTGGATGGCCCGACGGCGCCCGTCCTCGCGGTCGAGCTCCAGCGCTTCGAAGGCCGCCCCGGCCTCCACGCCGGAAAAGCTGATCTTGATTTCCGCGGACCTGGCTGTCGGGGACTCGGTCATGGTGCCGTTATCGCACGCCGGCCCGGGGCTCGCATCCCGCACATCACCCTCCCCGCACGGCCCCGCACCCCCCGGACGGCCCAAACGGACCGCCTCGGGGCGGGGGCCCGGGGAGCGACTACGCGCCGTCCCGGAGCACGCGCTCGACCAGATCCTCCTGGGCGTCGCTGATGTCGGGGTCGGCGAATTCGACCGTACGGTCGTCCACCGTCACGGTGTAGTGGTAGCCGTCGGGCACACCGGAGACGGGCCCGGGCCGGCCTCCGGCGACGACCTCGAGCGCGAGGCGCTCGAGGTCGGCCGCGTCGGGCAGGCCGGACGTCTCCAGTTCGGCCTTCAGGGTCAGCCCGGCGATGCCGCCGCTCCTGGTCACCCGGATGCGCATGGCGCCGTGGGGAGCGGATCAGCCATTGCCGTTGCCGTTCACACCCACATGGGCCCAGGCCTTGAGGACGGCCTCCAGCTCCTCGCCCGCACCGAAGCGGCTCCGCGTCGCGGTGACCGTCGCCTGCGCGAACTCCTTGAAGTCGGCGTTCTTGGAGACTTCGCCGGAGGTGAGCGCGTCGTACCAGATCTGCCCCGCCCGCTTCCAGGCGGGGCCGCCGAGGGCGGTCGCGACCAGGTAGAACGCGTGGTTGGGGATGCCGGAGTTGATGTGGACGCCGCCGTGGTCCTCGCTGGTCTCCAGGAAGTCGTCCATGGTGTCCGGCTGCGGATCCCTGCCGCCCAGCATGGGGTCGTCGTACGCCGTGCCCGGCGCCTTCAGGGAGCGCAGGGCCTGTCCGCGCACCGCGGGGGTGAACAGGCCCGCGCCGATCAGCCAGTCGGCCTCCTCCGCGGTCTGACCGCGGGTGAACTGCTTGACCAGACAGCCGAAGACGTCGGACATCGACTCGTTGAGGGCCCCCGACTGGTCCTCGTACACGAGATCCGCTGTGTACTGCGTGATGCCGTGGGTGAGTTCGTGGGCGACGATGTCCATCGAGATGGTGAAGTCGTTGAAGACCAGACCGTCCCCGTCGCCGAAGACCATGCGCTCGCCGTCCCAGAAGGCGTTGTTGTACTGGCGGCGGTAGTGGATGGTCGCGTCCAGCGGGAGGTTGGCGTCGTCGATCGAGCGCCGCCCGTAGGCCTTGTCGAAGAAGTCGAAGGTGAGACCGAGACTGTCGTAGGCGCGGTTGGCCGTGCCCTCCTCCACGGGGTCGGCCCCCTCGGCCCTGACGACGTCGCCGGGCAGCGCACGGGTGTGGTGGGTGTCGGAGACCGTTCGGTCGAGGACGGCCGGGCCGACCGTCGGTGCCGCGGTCTTGGGCGCTTCCTGCCGCTTCTGCCGGAACGCGGCGTCGATGGCGAGGGTGTTCTCGGCGGCTTCGCGCACCTTGGGGTCGCGTGCGTGGGCGAGCTTCTTGAGGATGTAGGGCGGCAGGATGCCGCAGAAGCAGTTACCGGACTTCGGCCTACGGTGTTCTCCGTAGCCGGCGGATTCAGTGGTCTGCACGTCGAGAAAAGTGCCAGGCGAACGCGGCGGGGGTCACGCACAAACCGGCGATCTCACCCTTGTGGCCCGCCGGAGTGGTCCGAACGGCCGTGCCGCGCCCATGGGGGCGCCACCGTCCGGACCATCCGGTCCTCTTGTCAGACGTTGACCCCTGCACCGTCCTCCCCGGTGTCCGAGGGGCGGGCCGGCGGCCAGGGAACTTCGGCCAGGAGAGGCAGAATCGATTCCTCTTCGTAGTCGAGGTGCGCGTTCAACTCCGCCGACATCCTGGCCAACTCGGAGCGGAAGCGCTCCGGCTCGTCGACGCCGATGCGGGTCAACAGGGCCGCCAGGTCGCCCTGAACACGCGCGATCGTGCGGTGTTCCTCGCCGAGGCGGTCGAACACATCGCCCAGGTGGGGGTGGTGGCGGGCGATCCCGGGGAACAAGTGGTCGCCCTCGCTGGTGTGGTGGAACTGCAGGGCCTGGCAGAAGGCCAGGCAGCGCTGGCGGATCTGCAGCCCCAGGCTCGGGACGGGCGGCTCACCGGGGCCCCGGTGAGCCGCCCGTACGGCGAAGTGGGCGTCGACCTCGGCCTTCACCTGGCTCAACTGCCCGCGCAGCCAGGTGTGTACCTCCATGAGCTTGTCGGCGAGGGTGCCCACCACGAGGGGGGCCTCCCAGCCGTCGGGGTCGGCGCGCTCCAGTACGACGACCGGCAGGCGACGGGTGGTCCGCTCCTGGTAGTCGCCGTATCCGGGAGCCATCCGCACGGCATGCGCGAACAGTTCGTCGCGCCGGTCCCCTTCGGCGGGGACCGCGAGGGCCTCGAAGGTCCGGGTACCTGTCTCCACGCGCACCACGGGGTGGGCGAGCAGGTTGTGGTACCAGCCGGGATGCCGCGGGGCGCCGAGGTTGGACCCGATGAGCAGCAGTGAATCGCCGTGGCGGACGTAACCGAGCGGGGTGGTCCGCTCGGTCCCCGACTTTGCGCCGGTGGTCGTCAGCAGGAGCAGGTCGCTGCCTTCGAAAGGTCCGCCGACCTTTCCGGCGTTGGCGCGGAATTCCTCTATGACGGACTGGTTGAAAGACGTGGGCATACGGTTTGCGTCTCCGGAAGATGACAGGCGTGTTGTACGCAGGACGGAGCGACCGCACAGCAAACGGCACGGCATGGCGCGCACGGCGGTGCCGAAAGGTGCGGGAGGGGAAATGACGTGCGGCTGCGCTACGTCATGAAGAGGGCGCGGAGCATGAGCTCATGGCGGATCCCTTGAGTGAAGGGTGTTCGCCCGACTGCCGGCCGGCCCACTGCTCTTTGGCCGGCGTCACGCGACACCGCCACCATTACATGCACGGGGCGGTCGCCTGTCAAAGCGGAAGGCCGCACTCCGGGTTCAGGGCACCTCGAATACGAGGTCCTCCGACGGGGCGCGACGCACCTGGGGCGCGACGCACCGCGGCCGGCCGCCGCGTGGTCGCGGCGGCCGGCCGGGAGATGTTGTGCTGGGGTGGGTCAGGCGCCGCCGGCGACCTTGCCGAGGCCGTTCCAGCCGCCTGCGCCGTCTCCGCCGTTCCAGGAGTAGACGGTGGCGCCGTTGTTGGCGTCGCCGAGGATGTAGTCGGCGTGGGTGTCGGCGTCGAAGTCGACGAACTGGACCTTGGGGTGGTCGTTGGTCAGGCCGCCGGCGATCTGGCCCATGGGCTTCCATCCGCCGCCGGTGTCGCCGCCGCGGTTGTTGAAGAGGTCGATGCCTCCGCCGGGCTTGACGATGTAGTAGTCGGTCTTGCCGTCGCCGTCGTTGTCGGCGAACCGGATGCGGGTGCGGTCGGTGGTGGCGCCGGTGGTGACGGTGCCGGTGGGCTGCCAGCCGCCGCCTACGTCGCCGCCGCGGTTGAGGTAGACGCCGACCGCGCCGCTGTCGTTGAAGGTGATGTAGTCGGTCTTGCCGTCGCCGTTCCAGTCCGCGAAGCGGACCTTGCTGGCGTCGTTGGTGATGCCGCCGGCGACCTTGCCGATTCCCTGCCAGCCGCCGCCGACGTCGCCGCCGCGGT
>NZ_JBFBBA010000022.1:0-132900 GCF_040682455.1 Streptomyces sp. NPDC051183 | reverse complement strand
TCGTGCACTACCCGCCCAAGGTCCAGCTCTCCAAGCTCGTCAACTCCCTCAAGGGAGTATCCGCCCGGCTGCTGCGCAAGGAGTACGACAGCCACGTGCGGCGGTACCTGTGGGGCGGACACCTCTGGTCCGGCTCCTACTTCGCCGGCTCCTGCGGCGGCGCACCGCTGACCGTGGTCAAGCAGTACATCGAGAACCAGAAGCGGCCCACCTGACCGCCACGGACGGAGCCGCAGCGAACTCCGGCGCTTCGCGACTCCGGGCCAAGGATGCGCTTCACCTCCGCCCTAAAGGACGAAGCACTGCGCAAGATGAGAGGTAGACCTCGTGCCAGCCCGGGCGGGTCTCCTGGTCGTCGCGGCCGGTACGGACGGGGACGGGCGCCAGGACCACGCGGCGGTCGCGCTGCACCCACAGGAGTTGCCGCTCCAGGTCGACGCAGGTGACGCGGTGCGGGCGGACGGGGCAGCCGCCGGCGGCGTTGGGGTTCGCGCGGGCGGCGACGGCGACCGCCATCCGGTACGTGACGAGGCCCGGGTAGCCGTCGGCGGGCCGGATGCCGTTGTCCTGCTGGAAGCCGCGGACGGCGACGCAGTCGGCCGGCGACTGGGTCCCGTCGACGGGCCGGCCGAGGTGGGCCTCCAGCTCGCGCTGGTAGGGGCCGGTCCCGGCGGTGCACGCGGGTCCGGGGTCGGGGTCGGGGGCGGCCGGGGCCGCCGCCCCGGCCGGGGCCGCCGGGGCGAGGAGCAGGGCCGTGGCGGCCGCCGTGCCCATCGCGCGCGCCGCGCCGCCTGTCGCCATACGGGCCTCCTCGTGCCCGCCGGCCGGGCCGCCGGTCCCAGCCAACCCGGTCGGGCCGCCTGCGGCCCGCCCGGGTGCGCCGGCGGGGTGAGGCGCTCACCCGGGCGGCGGACCCGGGCGGCTCACCCGGGTCCGCCGGGGGCGGTCAGCCGCGGGGGCCCTTGCCTCCGTGGTCGCCCTTGCCGTCCTTGCCGTCCTTGCCGTCCTTGCCGTCCTTGCCTCCGTGGTCGCCCTTTCCGTGCTCGTCGCGCTTGTTGTGGAGCGTGATCACGAGCTGCCGCCCGGGAGTCTGCCCGTCGAGCCGCAGCGGCCCCGTGACCCGGTTCCGGGGCAGGACGTAGCCCGCCGGGACGTCCGTCTCGACCAGGTAGTACCAGCCTTCCGCCAGCGGGCCGAAGTCGCAGACCCCGGTACGGTCCGTGGCGCAGCCGGGCGCCGCCCTGTGGTCGGGGTTGATGCCCCGGGTCTGCAGGCCTTCGGTGTTGTTGGTCTCCTTCCAGACCTCGAACACCGCGCCCCGCAGCGGCCGCTCCGTCTTGGCGTCCTTCTTCAGGACCCGGATCGAGCCCTCGTACTCCTCCTCCCGCTTCCGGTTCGGGACGGTGACGGTGATGCCGGTGCTCACGTCGCCCGCGGTCAGGTCGAACGGTGTCACCGGGTCCCGGGGGCCGTCGTAGCCGGCCGGGGCGGCCGTCTCCCGCCAGTAGTAGCGCTGCCCGACCGGCAGTTCGACCGTGCAGGTGCCCGCAGCGTCCGTGACGCAGGCTCCGGCGAGCTGCTCGTCGGCATTGCCGGTGGTCTGCAGTCCGGACTGGCCGTTGGTCTCGCGCCACAGCTCGAAGCGGGCGCCGGGCAGCGTCGCGCCCGTCGCCCCGTCGGTCTTGCGCAGCAGCACCCTGGCCGCGCGGTCGGGCTCGCGCCGGTTGTCCGCCTGGACGCGGACCCCGGCCGTCGCGTTCTCCGGCGTCAGGACCAGCCGGTGGACGGCGTCGGAGGGCAGGACGTAGCCCGCGGGGGCCTGCGTCTCGCGCCAGTAGTACGTGCCGAGTTCGACGGTCCGCTCGCAGATGCCGTTGTCCGGGGTGACGCAGTCGGCGCCGACCTTGGTGTCCCCGCCCTGCGCGGTGGGCTGGAGCCCGTCCTGGCCGTTGGTCTCCTTCCACAGCTCGAACCTCGCGCCGGCCAGCGGCCCGCCGTTCTCGTTCCGCTTGAGCACGGAGACCGCGCCCGTCACGACCGGCGGGGCCGCGCAGTCGGGCAGGTTCCCGTTGAAGGGGTAGGCGTGGATCTCCTGGCCGCCGCCCCGGCCGCTGGTGTGGACGAGCTCGCCGGTGGTGAAGAAGCGGCCGTTCGTGCCCGGCACGGTGACGGTGGTCCGCGAGGTCTGCTCGCCGACGAGGACGCTGCCCTGGAACTGGCCGCTGCCGGCCAGCTGGACGGCCGTGGCGTCGGGGAAGTTCCACAGCAGCCGGGTGCGGTAGCCGTTCCAGTCGTCGGCGCTCGGCCCGGTGTCGTTGATGCTGCCGCTGAAGGTGCTGATCGTACGGCCGGTGCCCAGGACGTTGACGAGTACGGTGGCACCGTCCGGGATCCGGGCGAAGCGGATGCCGATGGCGCCGCCGTTCGCTCCCACCATGTCGAAGTCCACGTTGAAGACCTGGAGCGCGGAGCTGCCGTCTCCGGTGAAGACGGTGAAGCCGTCCCGGTTGACGGCGGTGCCCGTCGCCGGACGCGGCCTGCCGTCGACCCGGGCGTAGCACCGGCTCGCCGCGGTGAGCTCGTCGCGCAGGCCGGCGTACGGGGCGGCCGCGGCCGGGTCGGCCTGCAGGGGACCGGTGACGGTGCCGGGGCCGGGGGCGGCGCCCGCGTGGCGGACGACGCCGCCGTCGGAGATCAGGCGCTGGTCGGCGGCGATGGTGACGTCGCGGCCGGTGGTGAGGAAGTCCGCGCCGAGCGGGGGCCGCACCAGCGAGCCGGCGCCGACGATGCCGATGTTGTACGCGCCGCCCGTAGCCGTCAGGTTCTTGTTCTGGTCGAAGGTGCCGAGGACGACGACCTTGCCCTCGGCCTCGGCGGCGCGCTCGCGGACCAGGAAGTCGGCTCCGACGAAGACGTTGATGCCCTCGTCGTAGCCGTTGGGCTCGGTGTCGACCTCGATCGGGGGGAAGGGGTCGGGGCACCGGGGGCCGAGGCAAGGACCGAGCCCGCCCGGCAGCGGTGCCCTGAGCGCCAGGGCCGGGCGGTCCGCGCCGGGCCCGCCGGGGCCCCTCGGCCCGCCGGGAACCGCCGCGAGGGCCGTGGGGGCCGCGGCGGCCAGTACGGCCCCTACGGCCAGGCCGAGGGTCCAGTTCCTTGCTGACATGACGCTCCGTCCGTTTCCTGCGCTGCTGGCCCGTACAGGCTGGGCGCGGGGTACGGCGCGTCGGACGGAAAGACACTCGGGCGCTACGGCAAACCGGTAGGACTGTCACCCGAGTGGGCCGTCCGGGGCGCGTCAGCCGGTGGCGGAGCCCGCGACCCAGGCCGGCCAGGAGAGGTTCCAGCCGCCCAGTCCGTTGTCGGGGGCCACCGTCTTGTCCTGCGAGTTGATGACCTCCACCACGTCCCCGACCAGCGTGCGGTCGAAGAACCAGCCGGCCGGGGTGTCCGAGCCGCCGCCCTTGTCGTCGCGCAGGCCCACGCAGCCGTGGCTGGTGTTGGTGGAGCCGAAGGTGTCGGGGCTGGCCCAGTAGTTCCCGTGCAGGAAGGTTCCGGAGGAGGTGAGCCGCATGGCGTGCGGGACGTCGGGGATGTCGTACTCGCCCTTGCCGTCCTCGCTGGTGAAGCCGACGGTCGCGCCGTTCATCCGGGTGACGTCGAACATCTCCATCACCACCATCTTGCCGTTGTAGGTGGTGTTCTTGGGCGCCCCGGCGCTGATCGGCACGGTCGACAGCAGCTCGCCGTCGCGCCGGACCTCCATGGTGTGCGCCGCCGCGTCCACGGTGGAGACCTGGGAGCGGCCCACGGTGAAGCGGATGGTCTTGTCCTGGATGCCGTACGAGCCGGGCGCGCCCTCGATGTCGCGCAGGTTCATCTTCACCGTGACCTCGGTGCCGGCCTTCCAGTACTCCTTGGGCCGGAAGTCGAGGCGCTCGCGCCCGAACCAGTGGCCCGCCACCTCCACGGCCGGGTCGGAGGTGACCGTGATGGCCCGCTCCACGGCGGCGCGCTGCTCGATCGCCCGGTTGAACCTGAAGGAGATGATCATGCCGGTGCCCACGGTGGAGCGGTTCTCGGGCTTGAAGTAGCCGATGAACCGCTCCTCGGGCACGTAGGTGGTGAAGGTGGTGTGCCGTGCCTGGCGGCGGTCGTGCCCGTCGAGGGCGACGGCGTCCACGGTGTACTTGGCCGCGAGCGAGAGCCGGCTCTCGGCCGGGTCGGGGCTCCAGCTGAGCCCGTCCGCGGCGATGGCGCCGGCGACCTGTTCCTCCTGGGCGTCCTCCACCTTGGTGACCACGACCCGCTCCAGCCGGCCCTCGGGCACGCTGACCGTGAGCGGCACGTCGGCCGGGACGTTCTTGGCGTTGTCGTCGGGGGTGATCCGGATGGCCTCGTCCGGCGACCGGGGTTTGCCGGGCAGCTGGATCTCGATCGGGGATCCACCGTCCCCGGTGCATCCGGCCAGGCCGCCCAGCAGGGCCGCCCATGCCGCCACGGCGGCCAAGCCCGCCCCTGCCCGCCTCGTCAGAAGAGTCACGCACCTCCAACGACCGCGCCCCTCCAGGGGAAACGTGAGTGCGGCCCAGGTTCCGGGCAGAACAGTGGGAAGGACCAGACGGGGGCGGGCCCACGCCGGGACGCCGGGGCCGCACTCCCCAACCCCCGCCGGTACCGAGAGCCGTGGAGGCGGGCAGTGTCGAGCGCAGCCGAGCAAGAGGCGGTGGAAGCCGTCGCAGGTGAGGTACGGAGCGGCCAGACCGCGCCCGTGCCGCACGTCAACGGGCAGTCGAACGGACAGGCCAACGGGCAGGTCGGCGGACTGCTCCGGAGCCAGACGCCACGTGCGTCGGCGCGCCCGGGGCCACCCCTGTGGCCCGGGTCCTCCCATCCCCTGGGGGCCCGGTTCCGCCCGGGCGCCGACGGGACCGACGGCGTCGCGGGCACCAACTTCGCCCTGTGGGCGCAGGGCGCGGAGGCGGTGGAGCTCTGCCTGTTCGACGAGGCCGGGGCCGAGACCCGCTGTGCGCTGACGGAGCTCACGCACGAGATCTGGCACGGCTTCGCGCCGGGCGTGCGCCCCGGGCAGCGCTACGGGTTCCGGGTGCACGGCCGCTGGGACCCCTGGACGGGGGCCCGGCACAATCCGGCGAAGCTGCTCCTGGATCCCTACGCCCGGGCCGTGGACGGCGACTTCACGCTGCCTCCCGAGGTCTACGGGCACGTGCGCGACTGGCCCCAGCAGTACATCGCGGACACCGTGCGCGACGACCGCGACTCGGCCCCGCACGTCCCCAAGGGGGTCGTGGTCCACGATGACGACGACTGGGCGGACGACGTCCGGCCGAAGACGCCGTGGGCCGATTCGGTCATCTACGAGCTGCACGTGCGCGGCTTCACGATGCGCCATCCGGGCATTCCCGAGCACCTGCGCGGCACGTACGCGGGGCTGGCCCATCCGGCGGCGATCGAGCACCTGACCGGGCTCGGGGTGACGGCGGTGGAGCTGCTGCCGGTGCACCAGTTCGCCCACGAGGACCACCTGCTGCGCCGGGGGCTGCGCAACTACTGGGGCTACAACTCCATCGGCTACTTCGCCCCGCACGCCGGGTACTCGTCGAGCGGTACGGCCGGGCAGCAGGTCGGCGAGTTCAAGCGCATGGTGCGGGCTCTCCACGCGGCCGGCATCGAGGTCATCCTCGACGTGGTCTACAACCACACGGCGGAGGCCGGCGAGCTGGGCCCGACGCTGTCGCTGCGCGGGATCGACAACCGGGCGTACTACCGCCTCCAGTCGGACCAGCGCCGCTACGCCGACTACACGGGCTGCGGGAACACCCTGCACGCCGGGCGGCCGCACGTGCTGCGGCTGATCACCGACTCGCTGCGGTACTGGGTGACGGAGATGGGGGTGGACGGCTTCCGCTTCGACCTGGCGGCGGCGCTGGCCCGCTCGATGCACGACGTGGACATGCTCTCGCCGTTCCTCGCGGTGATCGCGCAGGACCCGGTGCTGCGCCGGGTGAAGCTGATCGCCGAGCCGTGGGACGTGGGCTCCGGCGGCTACCAGGTGGGCGCGTTCCCGCCGCTGTGGACGGAGTGGAACGACCGCTACCGGGACGCCGTACGGGACTTCTGGCGGGGCGCGCTGCCCGACGTACGGGACCTGGGGTACCGGCTCTCGGGGTCGAGCGACCTGTACGCGTGGGGCGGGCGGCGGCCGTACGCGTCGGTGAACTTCGTGACGGCCCACGACGGGTTCACCCTGCGGGACCTGGTGAGCTACGAGCGCAAGCACAACGAGGAGAACGGCGAGGCCGGCCGCGACGGCACGAACGACAACCGGTCGTGGAACTGCGGGGCGGAGGGCGAGCCCCCCGAGGGAGCGGACGGGCGGATCGGCGCGCTGCGCCGCCGCCAGCTGCGCAACCTGCTCACCACGCTGCTGCTCTCCACCGGGGTGCCGATGCTGGTGGCGGGCGACGAGTTCGGGCGTACCCAGGGCGGCAACAACAACGCGTACTGCCAGGACAACGGGACGAGCTGGGTGGACTGGTCCCTGCTGGACGACCCGCAGTGGCAGGAGCTCTTCGCGCTGGCCCGGCGGCTGATCTCGCTGCGCCACACCCACCCGGTGCTGCGCCGCCGGGCGTTCTTCTCGGGCCGGGCCCAGGGGGCGGACGGGCTGCGCGACCTGGCCTGGTTCACCCCGGCCGGGGCGGAGATGACGGAGCGGGACTGGTACGCGCCGGCCGCCGCGCTGGGGCTGTACCTGTCCGGCCGGGACATCCCCGGGCGGGACGAGCGGGGGCGGCAGGTGACGGACGACAGCTTCCTGGCGCTGCTGCACGCCGGGGACCGGCCGGTGGAGTGGGTGCTGCCGGGGGCTCCGTGGGCGGCGGCGTACGAACTGGTACTGGACACCTCCCGGGAGGAGCAGGCGGCCGCGCCGGGCACCCGCCACCGCGGCGGGCGGGCGCTGACCGTGCCGGCCCGCGCGGTGCTGCTGCTGAAGGTGGTGGGCTGAAGGCATCCGGAGCGGGAACCCTCATTCGCCCTGCGATGATGTGGCCCTCGTACGCACGAACGCGTACACGCACGTTCGAGGGAGCCTGTGGATGGCAAGTGTCGGGACCGCGCTGCGGGAGCTGCGCGGGGCGCAGAAGTCGGCGAAGGGGGTGTCGCTCTATTCGCGCTTCGTCAACCGGCCGGCCGGGCGGTACCTGGCCGCCGGGTCGTACGCGCTCGGGCTCACACCGAACCAGGTGACCCTGGTCAGTGCCGCCTTCAGCTTCGCCGCGGTGGCCGCGGTGGCGCTGGTCGCGCCGTCGTGGGGGCTGGGCGTCGCGGTGTGGGCCGCCCTCGCGGTCGGCTTCGCCTTCGACTCGGCGGACGGGCAGCTGGCCCGGCTGCGCGGGGGCGGGAGCGCGGCGGGCGAGTGGCTCGACCACGTCGTGGACTGCGCCAAGATCACCGCGCTGCACACCTGCGTGCTGATCGCCTTCCACCGCTTCCCCGGTGAGTACGGCATCGAGGGGGAGGGCTGGCTGCTGGTGACGCTCGGCTTCCAGTTCGCCGCGGTCGTCACCTTCTTCGGCGGGCTGCTGACCGAGAAGCTGAAGCCCAAGCCGGCCCCCGGGAGCCCCGCCGCCGCGCCGTCGACCCTGCGCGCGGTGGCGTTGCTGCCCGTGGACTACGGGGTGTTCTGCCTGGTGTTCCTGCTGCTCGGCGGCGGGAAGCTGTTCGCGTACGCCTACGCGGGGCTGGGTGCCGTCGCCGTGCTGTTCCTGCTGGCGTTCCTCACGAAGTGGTTCCGGGAGCTCAGCGCCGTTCGGCGGTGAGGGACTCCGTGGCCGGCTCCGCGAGCGCGTCCAGCGCCCGGCGGAGCTGGGTGCTGGAGGTGTGCACGGTGTAGGGGAAGTAGACGACGTCGACGCCGTGCGCGGCGAAGTCCTTCTCCAGCCGGTCGCCCTTGGGGGTGCCCCGCCAGTCGTCGCCCTTGAAGATCACGTCGAAGCGGACCTGCCGCCAGGTCTCGACCTTGTCCGGCACCGTCTCCACGAAGGCCGCGTCGACGTACTTGACGCTTCGGACGATCTCCAGGCGCTCCACGAGCGGGATCATCGGGCGGCGGCCCTTGGCGAGTTCGGCCATCTCGTCGGAGACCACGCCGGCGACGAGGTAGTCGCACTGACTGCGGGCGTGCCGAAGGATGTTGAGATGTCCGATATGGAAGAGATCGTATGCGCCAGGCGCGTAGCCGACTCGGTACGGTCTGCGCACGGGCGCGCCAAACTCGGACATTTCCTGCTCCGTCATCCGTTACCCCCCAGAAGCCACACCCCCCGGTGTGGCGGATTAGCAGACAATAGCGTGCACGTTCCTCAGCACGCCGGTGAACGAATAGGGTGACGTGCGCATCATCCAGGGGAGAAGGGGACGTTCAGTGTCCAGATCCGGTCACCGGCGCTTGCTGCTGGTTTCCACCAATTACGCTCCCGAGCACGCGGGGATTGGGCCGTACGCCACCCAGATCGCGGAGCACTGGGCAGATCTCGGCCACGAGACACACGTCCTGACGGGCATGCCGCACTATCCGGCCTGGTCGCTGGAGCCCGAGTACAAGGGGGCGCTCCGGCGCACGGAGCAGCGCGCGGGGGTGACTGTGCACCGGCGTGCGCACACCGTGCCGCCGCGCCAGACCGCCGTCAAGCGGGCCCTGTTCGAAGGATCGATTCTGCTGCACGGCGCCGTGGCCCCGCCCCGGATGCCGAAGCCGGACGCGGTCCTGGCCCAGATGCCCAGCCTGGCCGGCGGCGTGCTCGCCGCACGGCTCGCGGCCAAGTGGAAGGTCCCGTACGTCCCGGTCGTCCAGGACCTGATGGGCGCCGCCGCCGCGCAGAGCGGGATCAGCGGCGGCGACAAGGCGGCCGCGATCGCCGGGCGCGCGGAGGCGTACGCCCTCAAGCGGGCCACCCTGGTCGGCGTCATCCACGAGACCTTCGTGGACCGGGTCGTGGGCATGGGCGTGGACCCGAAGAAGATCCGCCTGGTGCCCAACTGGTCCCACGTGGCGGTGCCCACCAAGCCTCGCGGCAAGACCCGCCGCCACCTCGGCTGGGCGCCCGAGCAGACCGTCGTGCTGCACTCCGGGAACATGGGGCTCAAGCAGGGCCTCGAAGTGCTCGTCGGGGCGGCCCGGCTGGATCCGAGCGTCCGATTCGTCCTCATGGGCGACGGCAGTCAGCGCGCGGCCCTCGCCGACCTGGCGTCCGACGTACCGAATCTGGACATCATCCCCCCTGCCGCCGACGGAGAGTTCCCGGATATCCTCGCGGCGGCGGACGTGCTCGCGGTCACGCAGCACGCCGCCGTGATGGACATGAGCGTGCCGTCCAAGCTCACCTCGTACTTCCAGGCCGGCCGGCCCGTCGTCGCCTCCGTCGCGGCGCTGGGCGGGACCGCCCAGGAGGTGGAACGTTCCGGCGCCGGGGTTCTCGTACCGCCGGAGGACCCCGAGGCGCTGCTGAAGGCCGTGCGGGCCCTCTCCGAGGACCCCGCGGGCGCTGATGAACTGGGTGCGGCCGGACCGCGGCACGTGGCGGCCCACCTGAGCCGTGAAGCGGGCCTGGCCCGCATCGACGCACTGATAGACGAAGCACTTGGGGGTTCCCAGCCGTGATCGAGACGAACCGCCCGGCAGCGGCCCCGGCCGAGGACGAGCCCGACCTCCTCAGGGACCAGTTCCGCCAGCTCCTGCGCTACCGCCGGCTGATCGGCGCGGGCGTCGGCATCGGCCTGCTGGGCGGCGTCTACCTCGGCATCTCCACGGCGGACACCTACGTGGCGACCGCCGACATCGTGCTGCGCGCGCCCACCGACGACCCGTTCAACCCGAGCCTCGCCCCCGACAAGGCGATCAACATCGGCTCGGAGCGCCAGGTCGCGCTCTCCAGCTCCATAGCCAACGAGGCCGCGAAGAAGCTCGGCATCTCGGCGGCCGGCTTCGCGGGCCTGCGCAGCGGGCTCCAGGTGACGAACCCGCCGCAGTCGATGGTCCTGCGCTTCACCTACACCGCCTCCTCGCCCAAGGAGGCCGCCCGGCGCGCCAACGCGATGACCGAGGCGTACCTGCTCAAGCGGCAGGAGGCCCTGGACCTCACCCGCGACAAGATGGTCAAGGGCTACAAGGACCAGCGCGACCCGGTGTCCAAGCAGCTCGACGAGCTCGTCAAGGAGATCGCCAGGATGCCGGCCGGCGCCCCGCGTGACGCCGCCACCTCCACCAAGACCGACCTGCAGAGCGAGGTCGGCCGCTACAACGGCAACATCACCAAGCTGGAAGCCCTGGACATGACCCCGGGCCGGGTCACCAGCGCCGCGACGGCGCCCTCCCACCCGGACGGCCCCGGCCTGCCCATGTCGCTCGCGCTGGGCGCGGCCGTGGGCCTCGCGCTCGGCCTGCTCGGGGCCTGGGTCCGGCTCGTGTTCGACCCGGCGCCGCGTTCCGAGGGCGATGTCGCGCGGGCCCTGCGGGCGCCCGTGCTGGGCTCACTGCCGCGGGGCAAGACCGGCGGCGGCCCGCTGCTCGCAGCCGGCGAGGAGGACCCCCGGCTCGCGGAGGAGTTCCGCTCGGTGGCCTTCCGGCTGGCCTACGACTCCCGCTTCGCCGACCGGCGGCGCCTGCTCGTGGTGGCCCCGCGCGGCAGCAGCGAGACCGCGGCCGCGGTGGCGGTGAACCTGGCCGCCTCCTTCGCGGAGACCGGCAAGGACGTCCTGCTCATCGAGGCCGACCTGCGCACCCCGGTGCTGGCCAGCCAGCTGCCGACCGACGCGGGCGGGCGGCCGCGCTGGAGCCAGATGCCCGGCGGCCCCGGGCAGCAGGGCGACTCCGACTGGCCCGACGGACGCCAGCTCGTCGTGGACGCCGGTGAGTCGGGCGCCTTCGACCTGATCCCCGGCGAGCAGGTGCGCAACGTGGCCCGCGCCCTGACCTCGCCGCGCGCCACCCGGCTGATCTCCGAGGCCGACTCCCCCAACTCCACCGTGGTCGTGCTCGCGCCGCCCGTGCTCTCGTACGCCGACGCCCTCGCGCTCGTGGACCGCGTCGACGGGGTCTTGGTGGTCTGCGACCCGCGCGCTGTGCACCGCAGCGACCTGTCCCGGATCCGCGAGCTGATCAGCGGCGCCGGCGGCACGGTGCTGGGCGCCGTGCTGCACGCCCCGCTGCCCGGCGAGAAGCGCGGCCCCAGGCTGCGCAAGGGCGGTGAGCCCGCCTCCCCGCCGGGCCCGGGGCCCGCCGCGCCGACGCCGGCCCGGTCCGCGCCGCAGCCGATCGCGTACGAGGTGGCCGAGGGCGAGCAGCACATCCCCGGTGACGGCACCGACACCGTCGCCCTGCGCACGGTCCGCACGGGCCGGCGGTGAGCCGGCGCGGCCTCGCCGCGGTCGCGTCGGTCCTGGACCAGGCCGCTTCCAGCGCCACCAACATCCTGGTGCTGGTGCTGGCCGCGCGGCTGTCGTCGGCGTCGGGCTTCGCCGACTTCTCCATGGTGTACGTGACCTTCAGCGTGCTCCTCGGGCTGAACATGGCCTACGTCGGGCAGACCGTGGTGCTGGAGAAGGGCGACCGCCTGGCCTCCGTGTGCCGGTCGGGGCTGACCTTCACCGCGGCCGCCTCGGCCGTGGCCGGGGCGGCGCTGGCCGTCGTGGGCCTGGTGCTGCCGGGGGGCGCCGGACGGGCGTTCCTCGCGCTGGGCCTCGTACTGCCCCTGGTCCTCGTACAGGACGGGCTGCGCTACTGCTTCTCCGCGCTGCGGGCGCCCCAGCGGGCGCTGGCCGCCGACGCGCTGCGCCTCGCGTGCGTGGTCCCGGCGCTGCTGCTCCAGCCCGAGGGGGCCTCGGCGGGGCGGCTGGTCCTCGTGTGGGGGGTCTCGGCGCTGCCCGCGCTGGCGCTCGGGCTGTGGCTGCTGCGGCCGTCCGTGCGCGGGGCCCGGGTGGAACTGCGCCCGTACCTGCGGCGCGGACACCTCGGGCAGCGGTTCGTGGTCGAGTTCGCGGTGGGCAACGGCTCCAGCCAGCTCGCGGTGCTGGGACTCGGCGTCTTCGCGACCCCGCTGGCGGTCGGCGCGCTGCGGGGCGCGACCACCCTGTTCGGGCCGCTGAACGTGCTGTTCAACTCGGCCAGTGCCTTCGGCCCGCCCGTCGTGGGCCGGGCGAGCGGCAAGCGGGGCGTGGTGCGGCTGACGGCGCTGATGGGCGGCGCGCTCGCCGTCGTCGGCGCCGGCTGGGGGGCCGTGCTGTACGCGCTGCCCGACCGGCTGGGCCGCGAACTGCTCGGCGACACCTGGGCGGCGGCGGCCGCGCTGCTGCCGGCCACGGGCGCGCAGTACGCCGTGATGGGGCTCGGCACCTGCGCGCTGCTGACCCTGCGCGTGCTCGACCCGAAGGCCACCCTGTCGTTGCAGGTGGTCTTCTCACTGCTGTCCGTGGGGCTGCTGCTCGGCGGGTACGCGCTGTGGGGCGTGGCCGGGGCGGCCTGGGGGCTGGCCCTCGGCTCCGCCGCGAAGGCCGCGGCGGGCTGGCTGCGGGTGGCCCGGACCGAGGCTCCCGCGGCGCCGGCCGCGGCCGGTGCCGCGGAGTCGGTTCCCGCCGCCTGAGGCGGCCCGGCACCGCGGCCGGGCCGGCTCGTGGCGCCCCCACATCCGGTCCCAGTACGCCTGGAGTTGGCTGTGCTTCCGTGGGGCCATGCCTGAAACCACACCCTCCGCGGCCGAAGCCGCCTCCCCCGGGCGGATACGCCTGACCCTGCTCGGCGTGATGCTCGCGATGCTGCTCGCCATGCTCGACAACATGGTCGTCGGCACCGCGATGCCCACGATCGTCGGCGAACTCGGCGGCCTGGAGCGCCTGTCGTGGGTGGTCACCGCCTACACGCTCGCCACGGCCGCCTCCACCCCGGTCTGGGGCAAGCTCGGCGACCTGCACGGCCGCAAGGGCACCTTCCTCATCGCCATCACGATCTTCCTCCTCGGCTCCGGGCTGTCGGGCGCGGCCCGGTCGATGGAGCAGCTGATCGCCTTCCGGGCCCTTCAGGGCATCGGCGCCGGCGGGCTCGTGGTCGGCGCCTTCGCCCTGATCGGCGCACTGGTCTCACCGCGCGAACGCGGCAGGTACCAGGGCATGTCGGCCACGATCATGGCGATCGGCACCATCGGCGGACCGCTGCTCGGCGGCTTCCTCACCAGCCATCTGGGCTGGCGGTGGAGCTTCTACATCAATCTGCCGATCGGCGTGGTCGTGCTGGTGTGGATCCAGTCGATGCTGCACCTGCCCGCGAAGCGGTCCTCGGCCCGCATCGACTACCCCGGCGCCGCGCTGCTGACCACCACCATCGGCGCGCTGGTCCTGCTCACCACCTGGGGCGGCACCCAGTACGCCTGGGGCTCGGCGCAGGTGCTCGGCCTGGCGGCGCTCACCGTCCTCGCCCTGGGCGCCTTCCTGTGGTCCCAGACCCGGGCGGCGGAGCCGGTGCTGCCGCTCTCCGTCTTCCGCAGCCGCAACCTGTCCCTGTCCTCGGTGATGGCCTTCACCACCGGCGCCGCGATGTTCGGAGTGGTGAGCTTCCTGCCGATGTACCAGCAGTCCGTCCAGGGCGCCTCGGCGGCCAACTCCGGGATGCTGCTGCTGCCGATGGTGCTCCCGGTCGTGCTGTGCTCGCAGATCGTCGGCCGGGTGATGACCCGGACCGGCCGGTACAAGGTCTTCCCCGTCGTCGGCGGCAGCGTGGTCACGCTCGGCCTGTACCTGCTGTCCACGATGGACGCCGGCACCGGCCGCGGGACCTCCGCCTTCTACATGGTGGTGCTCGGCACGGGTCTGGGCCTGGCCATGCAGATGCCGATGACCATCGCGCAGAACAGCGTCGAGGTGAAGGACATGGGCGTGGCCTCGGCGTCCTCCACCCTCTTCCGCACCATCGGCGGTTCCTTCGGCGTCGCGCTCTTCGGCTCGCTCTTCGCCCGCCGGGTCAGCGACGGGATCAGCCCGCAGTCGGTGGCCGCCGGCACGCACAGCCTCTTCCTGTGCGCGGCGCTGCTGAGCCTCGCGGGACTGGCCGCGGCCGTGTGCCTCAAGGAGGTCCCGCTGCGCGGGCAGCCGTCCGGGCCGCCGGCGCCCGCCGAGCCCGTGAAGGCGCCCGCCGCCGCGTGATCAGCGCAGGGTGGTGTCCTTGTCCGTGCGGTACGTGGCCACCAGCGCGAGGCACATCGCGGCGATGGCGACGCGGCCCGAGGCCTGGAGGAGCGGGCCGCGCAGCAGGATGAAGGAGTAGCCCGCGACGAGCGGGACCACCACCGAGATCAGGCTCCCCGGTGGGGACCGGCGGGTGGCCCGCTTCGCGTAGCGGCGGTCGACGCGGGCGGCGGCGTACCCCATGGCCATCAGCCCGCCGCCCATGCCCACGGGGCCGAAGTCGACCCACAGCTCCGCCCAGATCGGGGAGGAGAGGTTGGTGTTGACGGTGCCCATCCACACGCCGACCATCACGCCGGTGTCGCGCGCCTTGCCGGGCCAGACCGAGCGCGGCACCGCGAAGAAGACGGAACCCGCGAGCTGGCGGCCGTAGAGGTGGCCGGGACCGGATTCCGAGTAGGTGATGGTGTTGGCGAACATGCCGATCTGGTCGTAGTCCTTGAGCGCCATCGGCTCCAGGAACGAGGTCGTCTCGACGGGCTTGTAGTTCTTCTCGTCGTAGCGGAAGCGGTCCGCGAAGGGGAAGACGAGGAGGGCGATCACCACGGCCATGGACAGCGCCACCCGGTACATCGCCGCGCTCACCGGGAAGACGGTGAACAGCAGCGCGAACATGACGGTGAGGAACCAGTAGCGCGGGTTCGAGATCGGGTTGTTGACCACCAGGTTCAGGGCCGCGAGCGCCGACCAGGTGACGATGACCGACACCTTGCGCCGGGCGAACTTCGAGGTGATCAGCCACCGCGTGTAGAGCAGCAGCGCGAGCAGCGCCGGGACGGTGCCGAAGCCGCGCAGCAGGGCCTGGCCGGCCTGGCCGTCGCCGTTGGAGACGCCCGCCTCCTCGATGCCGGCGATGATCTCCTGCCGGCTGGAGAAGAAGACCGCCGGGCCGCCGAGCTTCATGATGAAGGCCGCGCTGCACAGGAACGACAGCCCGGTCAGCAGTTGCAGCCTCCGCCGGTGGGCCATCACCGGGCGCGGCTCCTTCTGGGAGCCCCCGGCGCGGCCGGCGGGCCGGTGCCGGGCGAGCAGCACGCCCACGTCGAAGGCCGCGCAGCCGAGCAGGACCAGGCCGATGGCCGCGGTCAGGTCGGAGCGGGGCCCGACAACGGGGGTGGGGACCTGGCCGAGGACGGCCTGGGCGAGCGGGGCCACGCCCATGGCCATGTAGACGAAGAGCCAGAAGGAGCCCTGGAGCAGCTTGCGGCGGCTGGTCAGGACCATCGCGGAGAGCCTGGCGCCCGCGTACATGGTCAGCAGGAGCTGGAGCCAGAACGCCGCGTCGTGGGCGCCGGCGCCGGTCTGGACGGCGACGAAGAGCGGCAGGAAGACGGTGAACCCGAGGGCGAGCGGGACGGACAGCGCGCGGGAGAGCAGGGTGCGCGGGGTCGTGACGCGGCCCCATTTGGCCTCGTCCTCGGCGGTCGGTTCGGGAGGCGTGACGGTGGGCTTGCGTATGTCCGTTGCCACTGCTGCCCCCACCCCATGTGCCTGATCCGCGCGCAGTCTAGTCTGAGCGGGCGGCGCCCGGGGAGGCGCCCACGGGGTGGATGACGGGGCGGATGATGAGGGGCTGCTGTGCGTGATCTTCCTGCCTTCACGCTGGCCGGATACGACAAGGGCCGCGGGCTGTTGACCCAGGCGCTCTGGTTCGCGGTGATGAACACGCTGTTCATGAGCTGGTTCTGCCCGGCCCGGCTGCGCGTCGCGCTGCTGCGGGCCTTCGGGGCGAAGATCGGCGAGGGCGTGCTGATCCGCCACAGGGTGCGCGTGCTGTGGCCGTGGAAACTGACCGTCGGGGACCACACCTGGATCGGCGAGGGCGCCTGGGTGCTCAACCTGGAGCCGGTGGTGATCGGCTCGCACGTGTGCGTCTCCCAGGAGGCCATGCTGTGCACCGGCTCGCACGACCACCGCGCCGCCGACTTCCGCTACCGCAACGCCCCGGTCGTCGTGGAGGACGGTGCCTGGGTGGCGGTACGGGCGACCGTGCTGGCCGGGGTGACCGTGGGCCGGTGCGCCGTCGCGGGCGCGGGGTCCGTCGTGCACAAGGACCTGCCGGAACTGACCCTGCAGACCCAGGACGGGCACCGCCGCCCGGTGGAGGAGCCCAAGTGAGTGCCGCTTCGAGAGTTCTGCACGCGGTCACGCTGCACTCCCCCTCGCACGCCTTCGGCGGGCCGGTCCGGGTCGCGCTGAACCTGGCGAAGGGGCTGCGGGCGCGCGGTCACGAGGCCCGGCTGCTGGCCCTGGGCGAGGGCTTCCCCGACCCGTGGCCCACCTCGGTGGAGGGCGTTCCGGCCCGGCTCTTCCCCGCCCGGCGCCTGCTCCCCCTCGGCTTCAGCGGGATGACCTCGCCGGCGCTGCTCGCTTCGGCGGGACGCCTGGTGCGCGACGCGGACGTGGTCCACGTGCACCTGGCACGGGACCTGGTCACCCTGCCCGTCGCCCTGGCGGCGCTGCGGGCCCGCAAGCCGCTGGTCCTCCAGACCCACGGCATGGTGGACCCGAGCGACAAGCTCCTGGCCAAGGTGCTCGACGCGGTGGCCGTACGCCGGCTGCTGCGCGGGGCCGACGCGGTGCTGTACCTGACCCCGCACGAGCGGGAGGGCCTGGACGCGGTGGTGGGCGCGCCCCTGCCGCAGGCCGTCCGGCTGGTGAACGGCACCCCGGCCCAGGAGGAGCGGCCGGCTCCGGCGGGTGCCCCGCGCATCCTGTACTCGGCGCGCCTGCAGGCTCGTAAGCGCCCGGTGGACTTCGTCTCCGCGGCCCCGGCGGTCCTGGCGGCCCACCCGGACGCGCGGTTCGTGGTGGCCGGACCCGACGAGGGCGAACTGGCGGCGGTCCGCGCCCGGATCGCCTCGCTCGGGCTGTCGGACCGCTTCTCGGTGACCGGCGCGCTGTCGAGCGCGGAGGTCCTGGCGGAGCTGCGCCGGGCCCACGTGTACGTACTGCCCTCGGTGGACGAGCCGTTCCCGATGTCGGTGCTGGAGGCCCTCTCCGTGGGCGTCCCGCCGGTGGTGACCCACTCCAACGGCCTGGCCCGTGACATCGCCGCCGCGGGCGCCGGCCTGGCCGTGGACCCGGGGCCGGAGGGCGTCGCGGCCGCGGTCCTGTCCCTGCTGGACCCCGAGGCCAACCGGTCGGCGTCCCTGGCGGCCCGCAAACTGGCCGCGGAGTCCTTCTCGATGGAGGCGGTCCTGGACACGCTCCTGCCGGTTTACGAGGCGGCGGCCCGCAGGTAGCGGGCGGCAGCAGCCGGGCCGCCCCTCAGAGGACGTCCCGGCGCTCCCCCGCCACGGGGATCGCCCCCGTGATGCGGCGGCGCTTGAGGACGCTCCCGTAGACCGCGAGGCCGATGACGCCGACCACCCTCATGAACGGACGCGAAAACGCCGCCGTGGACCGGCAGTCAGGTCCTCGGCGGCGTTCTCGTGCGAACGGGGGCAGGGGCCCGGCCCCTACGCGGGCACCCAGGCGTAGCAGCCGGTGGAGACGAACTCCGCGGTGCCGGCCGGGATCGTGGCCGTGATCTTGTCACCGGCCTTGACCGGGGCCTCCGGGCCCGACGCGAGGGCGCCGCCGTCCTTGCCCTTCGCCTCCCACGCGCAGGTGGTGCTCTGGGTCAGCGCGCGGTAGGTGCCCGCCGCGGGCGACTGCTTCGTGCCGTCCGGGAAGCCCTTCTCCGCCGCGGCGAGGATCGGCTTCTGCTCCGGGCACAGGTAGGTGATCGCGTCCTTCGCGCCCGGGATCTCCCCGGCGACGACGGACCCGATCGCCGCGTCCTTGTCGCGCTTGGCCGTGCGCTCCACCCGCTGGCAGGACTCCTGACCGGTCTGCAGGACGGCCGCCGGGTCCATCTTCTCCGGGACCCGGCCGCTCAGGTACTTCTTCTCGTTCTCCTTGAAGCTGCCCGTCTTGGGGGTGAGCTTCGCGTCCGGCAGGACGGGTCCCGTCGGCTTCGCCTCGGGCGCGGCGGGCGCCGCCGGGGAGTCCGCCGGGTCGGGGGCCGAGGACGAGGCCGGCGGCTTCGCCTTGGCGGCCGCGCCGGCGTCGGCCTTGCCGTCACCGTCCGAGCCGCAGGCGGTCAGGGTCAGGGCTGCGGCCAGCAGAACAGCAGCCGCTGCGGAGCGTCGGTACATCAGGTGGCTCCCGTACTTACTGGGTACTCGGTTCTCGGAGTACTCGGAGTTCTCGGTGGTGCAGGAGTGCGGGGCCCGGCTCGAAAGCCGGGCCCCGCACTCCGTCGGGCTGCTACTGCGGGCCGAAGGTGAGGACCAGCTGCGGCGCGGCGTCAGCGGCCGTCGCCTCCGAGGCCCAGATCCACAGCGGGTCGGACCCGTTGCTCGTCAGGGCCAGGCTGTAGCTGGAGTTCAGCACCGGGGTCAGCGCGGCGGTGTCCAGCGGGATGCTCTGGATCGCCGAGCCGTCCGGCACCGCCGAGATGGTGCCGAGCACGGTGGTGCCCACCGTGGGCTTGGTGTTGAAGGTGGTGTCCGTACCGCTCCAGGTGCCGGTGACCGGGACCACGGAGACGGTGTCGGCGGAGCCGGCGCCCGTCTGGGTGGTGGTCTTGATCTGGAGCGAGGCGGCCTTCAGGACCTGCCCGGCCGGGGCGGCCGGGAGGTTGAAGCGCAGGTACGTCTCGTACAGCGAGCCGCTGCCGCGGACGGCGAGCGAGGTGGCCGCGCCGTTGGCGGCGCTCGGGGCGCCCTGGTTGATGTAGGTGTCCTCGGTCGTGGAGACCTTGGAGACCGTGTCGGAGGGGGCCTTGGCCAGGTCGAAGTGGTTCTTGACCTGGGCCTGGGACAGCGCCGTCGGGTAGACGGCCGTCTCGTCGATCTGACCGGCGAAGAAGTTGCTCGTCGGACGGGTCGGCCAGCTGTTGAGGTTGTCGCCGCCCACGTGCCAGTAACCGGCGTAGGAGTTGAAGTTGGTGACGTTCAGCGTGCCCTTGGACTGGCCGTCCACGTACAGCGCCATGCCGCCGGGGCCCTGCGTACCGACCACGTGGTGCCACTTGTTGTCGTTGAACGTGTCGAACAGACCGGTGGAGATGGTCCGGGTCGAGCCGTTGTAGACACCGAAGATGAGGCGACCGGTGTTGGTCATGTACAGCTGCTTGTCGTACGTGCCGCTGTTGCGGTCGGTGTTGTTGCCGAAGCCGATCAGCTTGCCGCCGCGCGTGGTGTTCGTCTTGAACCACGTCTCGATGGTGTACGAGCTGCCCACCGTCTGGCGGTGGTCGCTGTAGACCTGCTGGCTGGTGCCGTTGAAGCCCATGGCCGTGCTGGCACCGGTGACGGCGCCGGGGGCCTGGCGCAGGGCCGGGGCGTTGAGCTGGATGCCGCTGGTGTTGCCGCTGACCGAGGAGTCGGCGACGTACGGGCTGACGGTGTCGTCGTAGCGCCAGTACAGGTTGGCGCCGTCGGCGCGGACCTGGTTCGGGTACGCCTGGACCGAGGTCGGGACCGTCACGGAGACGGACGCCGACAGGGCGCTGGTGTTGCCCGCCGCGTCGGTCGCCGTCACCCGGTAGCTGTACGACTGGCCGGCCTTGGCGGTGCTGTCGACCCAGGACGCCTGCGGGCGCTCCCACTCGACGGAGTCCGCGACCACGGAGGCGATCGGCGTGGCCGAGCCGTTGCGGTAGATGCGGTACGTCAGCTTGCTGTCGTCCTGGTCGTAGCTGGTGCGCCAGCGGACCTGGACCTCGCCCGGCTTGACGGCGGCGGCGCTGGCGACCGGGGTGGTCGGGGCGCCGACGTCGCCGGTGGAGGCGAAGCGGGTCAGGCCCTGCTGCGGCTGGCCGTTGATCAGGGTGAACTCACCGCCGACCCACATGTACTTGACGTCGTTCTTCTCCGCCACGGCCATCACGCGCGGGCCGATGCCCTCGCCGAGGCCGTCGTTGGCGTTGGGGTGCCAGCCGAGCTTGCGCGGGCCGCGCACGAACCCGTCCACGGGCGCGGGGGCGGCGCCTTCGTGGTCGGTCGGCTGGGCCAGCAGGAAGTTCCGCTTGCCGTCGGGGAACTCCAGCTCGGTGGAGCAGTCGTGCGCGTGCGAGGAGCTGTAGAGCACGCCCTCGTACGGCAGGACGAACTGCGTCGCGCCGAGGCAGCGGTCGCGCCACTTCTCGCTGAAGTCGCTGAGGCGCAGGCCGATGCGGCCGTCGAAGACGCCGCCGCCGGATCCCTCGTTGCCGGTGTAGAAGCCGGTGGCGTCGGTCGAGATGTGCTTGACGACCGAGTTCGACGGGATGTTCGTGTAGGTCTTGGCGACCGCGCCGGTGGTGGAGTTGACCACCGCGAGCGCGTGCGTGTTGGAGCCGTTGACCGAGAAGAAGTCGCCGCCCAGCAGGACGTTCTTGCCGTCGGGGGTGACCGCGACGGCGCGCCCCGGCTCGTCCGCGTTGGCCGTGAAGGGCTTGAGCGCACCGGAGGTGGCGTCGACCGCGGCGAAGCGCTCGCGGGTCTGGTCCTCGACGGTGCCGAAGTCGCCGGCCGCGTACAGGGTGTCGTCGGTGACGGCGAGCGAGCGCACGGTGGCGGGGAAGCTCGGGTGGAACGAGGCCTTGGGGGTGCAGGTCTCGATGTCGATGGCCGCGACGCTGGAGACCGGGGTGCCGTTGACGGCGCCGAAGTAGCCGCCCGCGTACAGCGTCTTCTTGTCCGGCGAGACGGTCAGCGTGCGGACGGTCGCGGTGCCGTCGCCGATGGTGAAGGCGAGCTTGCAGGAGGTCGGGGTGCCCGTCGCGGCGTCGAGCGCCACGAAGTTCACGGCTTCCTGCTCGGTGCCGCTGCCCGAGTTGTCCGGCGGGCGGACCGCGGAGAAGGTACCGCCGGCGAAGACGGTGCCGTTGGCCTGGGCCATTGCCCAGACGATGCCGTTGGGCTGCCAGGTCGGCAGGTTGTCGGCGGTGAATGCCACGGGCGCCGTGATGGCGGAGGCCTCGGGCATCAGCACCAGGCCCATACCGGTGCCGGCACCGGCCAGTGACAGGACGAGGGCAGCAGTCAGCCCTCTTGATCTACGCATGAGCCCCCCAGGGCAATCGCCCGGTTTGATGGCTGGAACTATCCGAACAGCCATATGTACTGGGCGCAGACTAGGGCTCACGCGAGGTCCCGGTCACCTCACTTGACCCATTGCATACCAACTTGGAATCAACAGGGTTCAGCATGGAGGGTGCACTACGGACATACGGCAGGTTTGCCCCGGTCACACCCGCAGAGAACTGCGCGAATGACCGGGACACGGCAAATCGTAGGGGAAATATAAGCCCTCAGCGGTCGATGCGGACCGTCACGCCCGCCAGTTGGTCCTCGACCTGGCGGATGTCGGCGTCGACCATGATCTTTGCCAGATCTGCCACCAGAACCGTCGGCTTCCAGCCAAGCAGGTCATTGGCCTTGGAGGCGTCGCCGATGAGGGCGTCGACCTCGCTGGGGCGCTCGTACTTGGGGTCGTAGCGCACGTGCTCGTTCCAGTCGAGACCGGCGTGGCCGAAGGAGGCCTCGACGAACTCGCGGACCGTGGCGGCGACTCCGGTGGCCACGACGTAGTCGGTGGCCTCGTCCTGCTGGAGCATCCGCCACATGGCGTCCACGTACTCCGGGGCGTAGCCCCAGTCGCGGACGGCGTCGAGGTTGCCGAGGTAGAGCCGGTCCTGGAGGCCGGCCTTGATGCGGGCCACCGCGCGGGTGATCTTGCGGGTCACGAAGGTCTCGCCGCGGCGCGGGGACTCGTGGTTGAAGAGGATCCCGTTGACGGCGAACATGTCGTACGCCTCGCGGTAGTTCACCGTGGTCCAGTACGCGAAGACCTTGGCGGCGCCGTACGGGCTGCGCGGGTGGAACGGGGTGCCCTCGTTCTGCGGGGGCGGGGTGGCCCCGTACATCTCGGAGGAGGAGGCCTGGTAGATGCGGGTGTCGACCCCGCTGGCCCGGATGGCCTCCAGCAGGCGCAGCGCGCCGAGGCCGGTCACGTCGCCGGTGTAGAGGGGCGCGTCGAAGGAGACGCGGACGTGCGACTGGGCGCCGAGGTTGTAGACCTCGTCGGGGCGTATGTCGCGCAGCAGGTTCACGAGCGCGACGCCGTCGGACAGGTCCGCGTGGTGCAGCACGAAGGAGCGGTTCGCCGTCTGCGGGTCCTGGTAGATGTGGTCGATCCGCTCCGTGTTGAAGCTGGAGGACCGTCGCACGAGCCCGTGCACCGTGTAGCCCTTGGAGAGCAGGAGCTCTGCGAGGTACGAGCCGTCCTGTCCGGTGACGCCGGTGATCAGCGCGGTCTTGCCCATGGGGTCCCCCTGGTGGTGGTTGCTGTTCGGTGTGTGGTGAGGCTGCGCCTCGGTGTGCGTGCGGCGGGCCCCGGCATCGGGACGCTCCGCACGTTCGGGCCAGGGGCCCGGAGCTGGTTGGGTACCGTACACGCCCGGTCCGGCCGTCTTTGCGGCGGATTCGGTCGGGCGCGGGGCTGCCCCTCGGGACGCCGGGGCGGACTGGCATCATCGGCGGTATGACAAGCTCGCCGCTCCTGCCCCCGAACGCTCGCGTCTTCGTCGCCGGCCACCGCGGCCTCGTGGGGTCCGCGGTCGTCCGCCGCCTCACCGCCGACGGCCACGACGTGCTCACCCGGGGACGGGCCGACCTCGACCTGCGCGACGCCGCCGCGACCGGGGCGTACCTGAAGGACGTCCGGCCCGACGCCGTCGTACTGGCCGCCGCCAAGGTCGGCGGGATCATGGCCAACAGCACGTACCCGGTGCAGTTCCTGGAGGACAACCTCAAGATCCAGCTCAGCGTGATCGCCGGCGCGCACGCCGCCGGTGTGGAGCGCCTGCTGTTCCTCGGGTCCTCCTGCATCTACCCGAAGCTGGCCCCGCAGCCGATCAGCGAGGACGCCCTGCTGACCGGTCCGCTGGAGCCCACCAACGAGGCGTACGCCCTGGCGAAGATCGCCGGCATCGTCCAGGTCCAGTCGTACCGCAAGCAGTACGGCGCCTCGTACATCTCGGCCATGCCGACGAACCTCTACGGCCCGGGCGACAACTTCGACCTGGAGTCCTCGCACGTGCTGCCCGCCCTGATCCGGCGCTTCCACGAGGCGGCCGCCGAGGGCCGCGAGGAGGTCACGCTGTGGGGTTCGGGCACCCCGCGCCGGGAGTTCCTGCACGTGGACGACCTGGCGGCGGCCTGCGCGGTGCTGCTGGAGCGCTACGACGGGGACGAGCCCGTCAACATCGGCTGCGGCGAGGACCTGACCATCAAGGCCCTGGCCGAGACGGTCGCCGAGGTGACCGGCTTCGAGGGCCGGCTCGCCTGGGACACCTCGAAGCCGGACGGAACCCCCCGCAAGCTCCTGGACGTCAGCCGACTGACCTCGCTGGGCTGGAAGCCGGGGATCCCGCTGCGGGACGGCATCGCCTCCACCTACCGGTGGTGGCGGGAGCAGAGCTGATCGCAATCTTGAGGCCCCTCAGTACGCTCCGCGACCGTCGACGACGGCGCGGAGGGTACGGCCCATCACGTCGACATCGCTGGTGAAGGACCAGTTGTCGACGTACTGCAGATCAAGCTGAATCGTTTCGTCCCAAGACAGGTCGGATCGTCCGCTGATCTGCCACAGCCCGGTCATCCCCGGCCGGACGGTGAGCCTGCGCAGCTCGACCTCGTCGTACTGCGCCACCTCCTCCGGCAGCGGGGGCCGCGGGCCGACCAGCGACATGTGCCCGGCCAGTACGTTGAACAGCTGCGGCAGCTCGTCCATGGAGGTGCGGCGCAGCAGCCGGCCCACCCGGGTCACCCGGGGGTCGCGGCGCATCTTGAACATCAGGCCGTCGTTCTCGTTGGCCCCGGACAGCTCCGACTTGCGCGCGTCCGCGTCGACGACCATGGTGCGGAACTTCCACATCACGAACGGGACCCCGTCGCGGCCGATGCGGCGCTGCCGGTAGAAGGCCGGGCCGCGCGAGCCGAGACGTATCGCCAGGAAGATGCCGAGGAACACGGGCAGCAGCAGGACCAGCCCGATCCCGGCTCCCACGCGGTCCAGCGCCGACTTCAGCAGGGTCTGCACGCCGCGGCTCACCGGCGGCGCCACGCGCAGCACGGCCAGCCCGCCCGCGGACAGGGTCTCCAGGCGCTTGACGGAAACCTCCACCAGCCCCGGGAAAACGGCCAGTTCCAGCCCCGCGTCGTGCAGGGCCCACGCGACGCGGCGCAGCCGCTCCCCCGCGATCCGCGCCCCCGGGGCCACGAGTACCAGGTCGGCGTGGTGGCTGGCGACGGCGCCGAGAACGGCGATGGAGTCCCCGTTCGGGGCCTGCGGCATGCCCGCTTCCAGCCGGGCCGCCACGGGCACTCCGCTGTCCATGGCCCCGGCGCCGACCGGGACCACGCCGACGACGACGTACGGGTGGTCGGTGCGCGCGGCCAGGTGGGCGATGACGTCCTCGGCGGCGTCGGGCTCGCCGATGACCAGCACCCGGCTCACCGCGTGCGCCTCGCGGCGGGCGGCGGAGAGGTGGCGGTAGGTCAGCTTGTGGCAGGCCACCGTGATCAGCAGAGCGGGCAGCAGGGCTCCGAGCGCGGACAGCCGCGGGGTGCTCTCACCGGTCACGACCCGCGCCACGGCGAGGACACCGATCAGAATCAGCCAGTCGTGTACGACCGGCAGGACACCGCGGGACTCACCGAGCACCCGGGACGCGTACCGGCGCCGCAGCGCCTGCACCCCGGTCCAGGCCAGAGCGGCGCCGAGGGCGCAGTACACGGGCCGGACCTGCTGCGCGGCCTCGAAGACGAGCCCGACGGGCACGGCCGCGCCGATGAAGTCGGCGGTGACGGCGGCAGGCAGGTACCAGCGGGCCTTGTCTCCCAGCCGACGGGCCGGCCCAGCCGCCCCCGCGGCTGCTCTGGCCACTCTCTGCGCAGGAATATGGACATGCCTCATGGGCCCCCCTGGCACGTGGTCTATGACAGTGGCGCGTGTCCGTGGCTTCCCCGGGCAACGGACATCTGGCGCACCGGGAAACAGTACGACAAACACCCGTACGGTAGATGCCGTTTGCGTGAACGAGACCTCTCGTTGCTCAAGCGTTAGCAACCGGTACCACCTGTTCCGGATGGTGGACCCCCCTTCTCCCACATGAAGGTGAATGGTTCGGATACCGGATACGTCTCTTCGGACAACGAACTGTTTCCAGCCAACCTTTTGACGCGGCCCTGACATCACGGCGCCCAGGTGGCACTCTTCGACCGTTCATCGCACCAGCCCTGTTCTGCCCGGAGGCCCACCCAGCCGTCCGGAACCCCCCTTGCAGAAGGAGTTTGCGTTGAGTCCCACCCCCCAGAGGCGTGCCACCGCGGTCGGCGCGCTCGTTGCTGCGGCAGCGATGCTCGCCGTCGGCATACAGGCCGGATCCGCAACCGCCGACGCCACCGCGTCGCAGGCCCCCACGTCCGTTCAGTCCAACCCGGGCGCGGCCAACCTCAAACTCAGCGCTTCGGAGCGTGCGACGCTCCTGGCCGAGGCCAACTCCACCACCGCGCAGGCCGCCAAGGCTCTCGGCCTCGGCAGCGGCGAGAAGCTGGTCGTCCGTGAAGTGGCCAAGGACGCGGACGGCACCACGCACACCATGTACGAGCGGACCTACGACGGCCTGCCCGTGCTCGGTGGCGACCTGACGATCCATGCCAAGGGCGGCGTCACCAAGAGCGTCACCAAGGCCACGAACCACGAGATCAAGGTCGCGGACACCAGCCCGGCCGTCTCCACGGAGGCCGCCGAGAGCCAGGCCGTCTCCGCCGCCGGCGCCGAGGGCTCCAAGGAGGTCAAGGCCTCCAAGGGTGCCCGCAAGGTGATCTGGGCGGCCGACGGTGTTCCGGTCCTCGCCTACGAGACCGTCGTCGGCGGCCTCCAGCACGACGGCACGCCGAACGAGCTGCACGTGGTGACCAACGCCAAGACCGGCGCGAAGATCACCGACTGGCAGGCCATCGAGACCGGCACCGGCAACACCATGTACAGCGGCCAGGTGACCATCGGGACCTCGCAGTCGGGCAGCAACTTCACGCTGAACGACGCCACCCGCGGCGGCCACAAGACGAACAACCTCAACCGGGGCACCTCCGGCACCGGCACCCTGTTCTCCGGAACGGACGACGTCTGGGGCAACGGCGCGGCCTCCAACCTGGAGACGGCCGCCGCCGACGCGCACTACGGCGCGCAGGTGACGTGGGACTACTACAAGAACGTGCACGGCCGCAACGGCCTGCGCAACGACGGGGTCTCCCCGTACAGCCGCGTCCACTACGGCAACAACTACGTGAACGCCTTCTGGGACAACAACTGCTTCTGCATGACGTACGGCGACGGTGACGGCAACGCCAAGCCGCTCACCTCCACCGACGTGGCCGCCCACGAGATGACGCACGGTCTGACCTCGGTCACCGGCAACATGACCTACAGCGGCGAGCCGGGCGGCCTGAACGAGGCCACCTCCGACATCTTCGCGGCGGCGGTCGAGTTCTACGCCAACAACCCGCAGGACGTCGGCGACTACCTGGTCGGCGAGAAGATCGACATCCGCGGCAACGGCACCCCGCTGCGCTACATGGACAAGCCGAGCAAGGACGGCTCGTCCAAGGACGCCTGGTACTCGGGCATCGGCTCCATCGACGTCCACTACTCCTCGGGTCCGGCCAACCACTGGTACTACCTGGCCTCCGAGGGCTCGGGCGCCAAGGTCGTCAACGGCGTGAGCTACGACTCGCCGACCTCCGACGGCCTCCCGGTCACCGCGATCGGCCGCGACGCCGCCTCCAAGATCTGGTTCCGCGCGCTGACCACCGGTCTGTTCCGGTCGAACACCAACTACGCGGCCGCCCGTACGGCCACACTCCAGGCCGCCGCCGACCTGTACGGCGCCGGCTCGACCACCTACAACAACGTCGCGCACGCCTGGGCCGCCATCAACGTCGGCACCCGTCCGGTCTCCGGAGTCTCGGTCACCAACCCGGGCAACCAGAACACCGTCACGGGCAGCGCGGTCAGCCTGCAGATCCAGGCCAGCAGCAGCAACTCCGGCGCGCTGAGCTACGCGGCGACCGGCCTGCCGGCCGGGCTGTCGATCAACTCCTCGACCGGCCTGATCACCGGTACGGCCTCCACCGCCGGCACGTCCAACGTGACCGTCACGGTGACCGACTCGGCGAACCAGACCGGCACGGCGGCCTTCACCTGGACGGTCGGCACCACGCAGCCGAACGTCTTCGAGAACACCACCGACTACGCGATCGCGGACAACTCGACCGTCGAGTCCCCGATCACCGTCAACCGCACCGGCAACGCGCCGAGCGCCCTGAAGGTGGACGTCAACATCGTCCACACCTACATCGGTGACCTGAAGGTCGACCTGGTCGCTCCTGACGGCAGCGTCTACAACCTGCACAACCGCTCCGGCGGCAGTGCGGACAACATCGTCAAGAGCTACACGGTCAACGCCTCCTCCGAGGTCGCCCAGGGCGTCTGGAAGCTCCGGGTCAACGACAACGCGAACATCGACACCGGCAAGATCGACAGCTGGAAGCTCACCTTCTGACCCCACCGGGCCAGGGATGAACCACGGCTGAACCGCTAGACCACGGGGCCGCCCGGGAGAAGACCTCCCCGGGCGGCCCTGTTCCATGTGCCCTTCCCGTACGGGACCTGCTCCCCCCAGGGCGGGGACCTTCGGCGCCGGTCGGCGGGCCGCCCCGGGGAGATAGTGGAACTCAGCGAACCTACGGAACCGTAGGTCCGGGTGAACCCCCCGAGTGACGGACGTGCCCCATGCCGCAGACCCCCACGACCGATCCCGCCGCGCAGCGCCCCTGGCTGATCCAGGGCGGCATGGGCGTCGGAGTCTCCGGCTGGCGGCTGGCCGGGGCCGTCGCCCGCGAGGGACAGCTGGGGGTGGTCTCCGGGACCGCGCTGGACGTCGTACTGGCCCGCGTGCTCCAGACCGGTGACCCGGGCGGCCACGCGCGCCGGGCGCTCGCGGCCTTCCCGCTCCCCGAGCTCGCCCAGGCCGCGCTCGACTGCTACTTCCGCAAGGACGGCCTCGACGAGGGCGCCGCGATGCGGACCACCCCCCGGCTGCGCGCGACCGGCGGTGCGCAGGCCGAGATCCTCACCGTCCTCGGCAACTTCGCCGAGGTCTGGCTCGCCAAGGAGGGACACGAAGGTGTCATCGGCGTCAACTACCTCGAAAAGATCCAGCTGGCCACGGCCCCCGCGATGTTCGGCGCGATCCTGGCAGGCGTCGACTACGTGCTCGTGGGCGCGGGAGTCCCCGGCCAGATCCCTGCCCTCGCCTCTCGGCTGGCGCGCTACGAACGCTGCGTGACCAAGATCGCCGTCGAGGGCGACGAGGAGCCGCTGGACCACCTCTTCGACCCGCGGGCGCTGCTCGCCGGGCACCTGCCCGGTCCGCTCCGCCGCCCCGACGTGCTGGCCATCGTGTCGCTTCCGGTGCTGGCGGCCTACCTGGCCCGGGACGAGGCCACCCGCCCCGACGGGTTCGTGATCGAGACCAGCAGGGCGGGCGGCCACAGCGCTCCGCCGCGCGGGCCGATGAAGCTCGACGAGGACGGCGAGCCCGTGTACGGGCCGCGCGACGATCCGGATCTCGCCAGAATGGCGGCGCTCGGGCTGCCGTTCTGGCTCGCCGGCGGCCAGGCGAGCCCCGAGGCGCTCGCCGCGGCCCGCGCCACGGGGGCGGCCGGGGTCCAGATCGGCAGCGCGTTCGCGCTGTGCGAGGAGTCCGGAATGGCGCGCCACCTGCGCGAGGAACTGCTCGGCCGGGCCCACGACGGCACCCTCTCGGTCCGCAACGACCCCGAGGCCTCGCCGACCTCCTTCCCCTTCAAGGTGGCGGACCTGCCGGGCACCGTCTCGGAGCCGGAAGTGGCCGCGGCCCGGCGCCGGGTGTGCGACCTGGGGTTCCTGCGCACCCCCGTACGCGGCTCCCGCAGCCTGGTCTACCGGTGTGCCGCCGAGCCCGTGGCCGCGTACCTCCGCAAGGGCGGGGACGCCGCCGACACGAAGGGCCGGCAGTGCCTGTGCAACGGGCTGCTGGCGACGATCGGCCTGGCCCAGCGGCGGCCGGGCGGACGCGTGGAGCCGCCGCTGGTGACGATCGGCAAGGACCTGTCGTTCCTGCCGCGGCTCGCCCCGGACGCCCGGCCGTACACGGCCGCGGACGTGGTGCGCTGGCTCGCTCCCAGTGCGGCCCAGGCGGGGCGGGCCTGAACCGGGCCCACCGGACGCCGAACGGGCCCGGCGCCCCATGTGGGGGCCGGGCCCGTTCGGGCAAGGGGCAGCCGGATCAGCCGATGTTGCTGAAGATCCGGGTGAAGAGGTCGTTCTGCGCCGCACTGTTGACGCCCTTGATGGTGCGGTCCTCGTCGTCCTCGTCGTAGCGGCCGTCGTGGCCGCCGTCGTGGCGGCCCTCGTCGTCGTGGCGGCCGTGGTGGCGGGTCGGCTTGAAGAGCACCGAGCGGACCTCCAGGTCGTGCGCGCGCTCGCCGGGCTGCAGGGCCTCGACGGCCTCGCCGTTGCAGCTGCGGTTCTCGAAGAGCAGCGCCAGAGACTCGGTGTCGTTGCGGACCTCGAAGGCGGGGTGGCTGCCCGAGGCGTTCGTCAGCCGGTAGCAGGTGTCGTTGTCCGCGGGCTCGATCTCGCCCCGGCGGGTGTCGCCGTAGCTGTCGCTATAGCGGTAACGCAGCTCGCCGAGGGATTCACGGTCGTCGTGATCGTTGGCCAGGGACTGGCCCGCGGTGGGCAGGACGAGCGCGACGGCGGCGAGGACGGCCGCGGCGGTGGTGCGAAGACGCATGGAGGAGTCCGTTTCTCGGGTCACGAGGATGCCGGGTCCGATGACATCCGCCGGAAGCGTAGAAGCGGACAAATCCGCCGAAACGATTCTGCATGCGAGGCGCGTTCGAAGGTTCACCCTCACGGGCCCGCCGGGCGGGCCGAACGCGGCAACCGCTCAGGCAGCAGCGCGTTCGGGGGCCGGAGCCGCTGCCGGAGCCGCCCGGCGGACCAGTGCGAACAGGATCAGCGCGCCCACCAGGCCCATCGCTCCCGAGACCCAGAAGGTGTCCTTCAGCCCGCTCGCGAAGGCCGTCTCGATCCAGGCCCTGGCCCCCGGGTCGGCGTGCAGCAGCTCGCCCGCCCGGCCGGTGGCCAGCGCCTCGGCCGCGCCGTGCGGCCGGCCGGAGCCGCCGAGGCCGTCGGCCAGCCCGGCCTGGAAGACCGCGCCGAGCACCGCGATGCCGAGCGCCATGCCGAGCTGCCGCGCGGTGTTCAGGGCGCCGCCCGCCATGCCCGCCCGGGCCGGGGCCACGGCCGCCATCGCGGCGGCTGCCAGGGCCGGGGAGGCCGTGCCCACTCCCACCCCGGTGACGGTCAGGCCCGCCAGCAGCGCCGGCCAGCCGTCACCGGCGTCCAGCATCCAGCCCTGGAGCAGGGCGCCGAGCCCCATGAGCAGCAGCCCGCCTCCGATGGTCAGCCGGACCGGGGCCCCGTGCATCAGCTTGCCCGCCGCGGCGGAGACGAAGAAGGCGGCCAGGCTGAGCGGCACCAGCACCAGACCCGCGCCGACCGGGCCCATCCCCTCGGCGGACTGCAGCCACAGGGACACGTACATCAGGTAGCCGAACGCGGCGCCGGACATCAGCAGCGCGGCGGCCATGACGGCCACGAAGGTCGGGCTGCGGAACAGCGAG
Organism: Streptomyces sp. NPDC051183; assembly: GCF_040682455.1. Taxonomy (NCBI): domain Bacteria; kingdom Bacillati; phylum Actinomycetota; class Actinomycetes; order Kitasatosporales; family Streptomycetaceae; genus Streptomyces; species Streptomyces sp. NPDC051183. Next base: position 101,872 of record NZ_JBFBBA010000022.1, on the reverse strand, counting down.
AGGTCCAGCATCGGGCGGGAACTGCGCAGTTCGACGAGGACGAAGGCGGCGAAGGCGGCCGCCCCGAGGCCGAACAGGCCGAGGGTCGTGCCCGAGCTCCAGCCGTTCTCCCCGACCCGGATCAGGGCGTACGTCACGATGCCGGCGCCGGCGGTGAAGGTGGCCATGCCGGGCAGGTCGAGGCCCTTGGCCTGCGGGTTGCGGGACTCGGCGACGGCCCTGAGGGTGACGTACACCGCGAGCGCGCAGACGGGGAGGTTGATGAAGAAGATCCAGCGCCAGCCGAACTGCTCGGTGAGCAGCCCGCCGATGATCGGGCCGGCCGCGGCGGCGGCGCCGTTGACCGCGCCCCAGACGCCGAAGGCCACCCCGCGGTCCCGGCCCTGGTAGGCCGAACTGAGCAGGGCCATGGTGGTGGCGAACATCGCGGCGCCGCCCACGCCCTGGACGGCGCGGAAGGCGATCAGCGCGCCCGGGCCGTCGGCGAGGCCGCAGGCGAGCGAGGCCGCGGCGAACAGGCCGAGCCCGCCGAGGTAGACGCGCCGCCGGCCGACCCGGTCGGCGAGCGAGCCCGCGCCGAGCAGCAGGGCGGCGAGGGCGAGGGCGTATATGTCCATCACCCACTGGAGCCCGGCGAATCCGGTGTGCATGTCGGCGGCCATGTCCGGCAGGGCGACGGTCACGATCGTGACGTCGACCAGGAGCATGAAGGCCCCGAGGCACACCGCGGTCAACGGCAGCCACTTGCGCATGGAAGGTCTCCTCGGGGTCCGGTGCGGAGTTCGTCAGCAGCAGTGTCCGGCAGGACTTCCGCCGGCCTCAAGGTCCCAGCCGATCCCCCACCACCCACACCCAGAGCCCCGAATCTGCCGGATTCCCATCATTCGAGGCCCTGCAATGATGGAAACCATGAACTCAGTGGAGCTGGACACTCTCGATCAAGCGCTGATCCAGGCGCTGATGATCGATGGTCGAGCGTCCTTCAGCCGCCTCTCCGAGGTGCTTGAGGTGTCCGACCAGACCGTCGTGCGCCGCTACCGCCGGCTGCGGGGCGGCGGCCTGGTCCGGGTCGTCGGGCTGCCGATGGGCCCGCGCGTCGGCCTCTTCGAGTCCTGGCTGCGCGTGCAGTGCGCGCCGGACGCCTCGCTGGCGGTGGCGGAGGCGCTCGCCCGCCGCCCGGACATCGCCTGGGTGAAGCTCGGCTCCGGCGGCACCGACATCCACTGCATGACCAAGGCCCGCAACCGCGAGGACCGCGACGCCCTGCTGCTGGACAAGCTCCCGCGCACCCGCCGGGTCACCGGGGTGACGGCCCACACCGTCCTGCGCATGTTCGGCGGCGGCCCCGAGCGCTGGTTCGGCCTCGACGTGCTGCGCCCCGACCAGGTGGCCGCCCTGGAGCCGCCCCGGCCGCCTGCGCGCGGGAGCCGGCCGCGGTACGGCCTGGACGAGACGGAGCTGGCCCTGCTGGCGGTGCTCGGGCAGGACGGCCGGGCCGGGTACCCCGAACTGGCCCGGGCCGCGGGCCTGTCGGAGTCCACCGCGCGGCGGCGGCTGGAGCGGCTGCGCGAGGAGGGCGCGATGTACCTCGACGTGGAGATCGTGCCGCGCACGCTCGGGTTCGAGGCGGAGACGACCCTGATGCTGACCGTTGCCCCGGCGGACCTCGCGGCGGCGGGCGCCGCACTGGGCGGCCACCCGGAGGTGCCGTTCGCGGCCGCCGTGACCGGGGCGGCCAATCTGGTGGCCGTGGTGGTCTGCCGGGACACCGACGCCCTGTACACGTACCTGACCGAGCGGATCGGCGCGGTGCCCGGGATCCGGCAGGTGGAGGTGATCCCGACCCTGAAGACCGTCAAGCGGGCCGGGATGCTCGTGGAGGACGGGCGGCTGGTCGACCCGCCGCCCGTCCCTTGAGGGGCCCGTGGCGCTACCTCAGCACCACACCGGCTCCCGCGGCCGCGTCCCCCGCCTCGGCGTCCACCGGGCCCGCGACCAGTCCCAGTTCGGCCGAGGTCGCCAGCAGCGGATGCGAGGGGAGGATCCGTACGGTGTACCCGAAGGGCCCCGTGCGGTCGAGGGCGAGCGGGCCCTCGTACACCCAGCGCCCCTCCAGGTCCGGCCCGCCGGCCGGCTTGAGCGGGAAGGTCCGCGCGTCCCGGATGACGTCCTGGGCGTCGACCCGTCCGGCGACGGCCTGCACCTCCACGTCCTCGGGCGCGAGCGCGTCCAGGAAGACCTGCACGCGCAGCGTGAGCGTGGCCCCGAGTTCGGCGGTGCCGTTCACGGGAGCCGCGGCCAGCGCCTCCACGTGCTCGACCCGCAGCTGCGGCCAGGCGGCCCGGACGCGCCCCTTCCACCAGGCGAGGTCCCGCGCCGCCCCGGAGTCGAGGGCGCGGTGGGCGAGCGCGGCCGGGGCGTAGAGGCGTTCCACGTACTCCCGCACCATCCGTCCCGCCAGCACCTTCGGCCCCAGTGAGACGAGGGTGCGCCGGACCATCTCGATCCACCGCACGGGAAGGCCGCTGCGCCCGGTCCGGTCGTAGAAGCGCGGTGCGACCCGGCCCTCGATCAGGTCGTAGAGGGCGCCCGCCTCCAGGTCGTCCCGCCGCTCCTCGTCCGTGCCCAGGCCGTCGGCGGTCGGGATGGCCCAGCCGAAGTCCGGCTCGAACCACTCGTCCCACCAGCCGTCCAGCACGGACAGGTTGAGGCAGCCGTTCAGGGCCGCCTTCATCCCGCTGGTCCCGCAGGCCTCCAGCGGCCGCAGCGGGTTGTTCAGCCAGACGTCGCAGCCCGGGTAGAGCTTCTGCGCCATGGCCATGCCGTAGTCGGGCAGGAACACGATCCGGTGCCGTACGCGCGGGTCGTCCGAGAAGCGCACCAGCTCCTGCACGAGCCGCTTGCCGCCGTCGTCGGCCGGGTGCGCCTTCCCCGCGACCACGATCTGCACCGGCCGGTCCGGGTCCAGCAGCAGCCTGCGCAGCCGCTCCGGATCGCGGAGCATCAGCGTGAGCCGCTTGTACGAGGGCACGCGCCGGGCGAAGCCGATGGTCAGCACGTCCGGGTCGAGCACGGAGTCCACCCAGCCCAGTTCGGCCTCGGCGGCGCCGCGCTGCCGCCACGAGGCGCGCACCCGGTCCCGTACCTCCTGGACGAGCTGCTCCCTGAGCACCCGGCGCAGGTCCCATACGTCCTGGTCGGGGATGTCGGCGACGGCGTCCCAGCGCTGCGAGCCGCCGACGGACAGCGCGTCCTCGGTCCGCCCGGCCCCGATCTGGCGGACCCCGAGGCGGACGACCTCGGGGGCCACCCAGGTCGGTGCGTGCACCCCGTTGGTGACCGAGGTGATGGGCACGTCGGCCGGGTCGAAGCCGGGCCACAGCCCGGCGAACATCTCCCGGCTGACGGCGCCGTGCAGGGTGGACACGCCGTTGGCCCGCTGGGCCAGGCGCAGCCCCATGACCGCCATGTTGAACACCCCGGGGTCGCCGCCGGGGTACGTCTCCGCGCCGAGCTCCAGGATCCGCTCGACCGGTACTCCGGGCAGCTCGCCGCCCTCCCCGAAGTGCCGGGCGACCAGGGCCCGGTCGAAGCGGTCGATCCCCGCGGGCACGGGCGTGTGCGTGGTGAACACGGTCCCCGCGCGGACGGCTTCGACGGCGGCGTCGAAGCCGAGGCCCTGCTGCCCCTCCAGTTCCCTTATGCGCTCCAGTCCCAGGAACCCGGCATGTCCCTCGTTGGTGTGGAACACCTCGGGGGCGGGGTGCCCGGTGATCCGGCAGTACGTCCGCACGGCCCTGACGCCGCCGATGCCGAGCAGCATCTCCTGGAGCAGCCGGTGGTCGCTGCCGCCGCCGTAGAGCCGGTCGGTCACCTCCCGGGCGACGGCGTCGTTGTCCTCGACGTCCGAGTCCAGGAGCAGCAGCGGCACGCGGCCGACGCGGGCCTGCCAGACGTGGGCGTGCAGCGAGCGTCCGCCGGGGAGGGTGAGGGACACCCGGGCGGGGGCCCCGTCTTCCTCGCGCACGAGGGAGACGGGCAGTTCGTTGGGGTCCAGTACCGGGTAGTGCTCCTGCTGCCAGCCGTCACGGGAGAGGGACTGGCGGAAGTACCCGTGCCGGTAGAGCAGTCCGACGCCGATGAGGGGTACGCCGAGGTCGCTGGCGGCCTTGAGGTGGTCACCGGCGAGGATCCCGAGTCCGCCGGAGTACTGGGGCAGGGCGGCGGTGATCCCGAACTCGGGGGAGAAATAGGCGATACCGGTGGGCAGCTCGGGGCCGGCCTCGTGGCTCTGGTACCACCTCCCGCCGTGGACGTAGTCGTCGAGGTCGGCGGCGACGACGGCGAGCCGCCGCAGGAACCGCCGGTCCCCGGCCAGCTCCCCCAGCCGCGCGGCGGAGACGGCGCCGAGCAGCCGGACGGGATCGCCGCCGGCGGCCTGCCAGCCCTCGGGATCGACGGATTGGAAGAGTTCGCGGGTTTCCGCATGCCACGACCAGCGCAGATTGCGCGCGAGGTCGGCGAGCGGCAGGAGGGTCTCGGGGAGAACGGGGCGCACGGTGAATCGACGGATAGCCTTCACGTGTTCCACCTTCGCAGGGGATTACGGATCGGAGCGGCCGCACCACGCTGTGCACCCGCCTATCACCCCCGGAAGGCTAGCGAGACGGCTTGCGGTCGGCCATGGCGCCTTGAGCGGGGCTCCGTTGCGGTGTGCCCGGGCCGGTCACCGGGGCGGGCCGGCCAACAGGTCCGCCAGGTACGGGCGCAGGGGCTCCGGCAGGGACCCGACGGGGATCGTGCTCAGGACCGCCAGCGCGGGCCCGTCGAGGAAGCGGCCGAGCCGCAGCAGCGCGTTCAGTTCGGCCTCCAGTGCGGTCGGGTCCGCCTCCCGGGCGGCGGCGCGGGCCAGGGCCGCGCACAGGACGCGCCCCTCGTCCGGCGGCCAGGAGTCCGGCCAGTCCGAGGCCTCGTCGGCGGCCCGCTCCCGTGCCCGGGGGGCGGGGCCGCGCAGGGCCCGTACGAGGGTCCGTACGGGGCGGTCGGCGTCGAGCCGGTCCCATTCGCACAGCGACCGGGCCCCGGGACCCGACAGCAGCACGCGGGCGCTGCACCCGGGATCCAGCCGGTCCACGGCCCTGCGGTAGAACTCGATGCGCTCCAGCACCACCGGCTCCCCGCCCGGGGTGCGGAAGGCCAGGCCCGGGTGCGCGACCCCGCGCAGGCAGCGCACCACGGCCAGGGTCGCCGCGCCGGCCGGCTCCGCGGGCTCGGCGATCACCAGCCGCGCCGCCCGTGCGAGCAGGCCGCGCAGGGCCGGGGCGTCGGAGCGGACGGTGCAGAGCCGGTCCAGGACCCGGTCGTCCAGGCCCTCTTCGAACACGGGCAGCGCGTCGAGCTGCGCCGCCAGGGCCTGCCTGTCGGGCTCCGCACGGGCGGTCTCGACCAGCGCCGCGGCCAGGTGGCGCTCCTCCTCCGGGGCCCAGGCCACGGCCGTCGCCGCCCGCGCGGCCGCGGCCCGTACGGCGGGGTCGGGCGCGCGCAGCCGGCGTACGTGGTCCAGGACCGAGGGGTCGGGGGTGCGCAGCGAAGCCGCGCGGAAGGTGAGCGTCTGCGCGGGTCCGGCGACCCGGACGTCGAGGCGCCCGTCCGCCCCGGGTACGGCGGTCACCTCGTGCGGGACCGGGCTGCCGAGGCCGGTGGCGCGCACCTGCGTCACTCCGTCGAAGACGAGGAACCTCAGGTGGTGGTACCCGGCGGGCTTGGCCCACTCGAAGCCCAGGGTGACGGACGGGCCGCGCTCGTCGAGGTGGACGTACAGCAGTTGCCCGGCGGCCCAGTCGGGGATGCGCGCGTCAGGGATGTTCATAGAAGGTCCTTGCCGTGGTCGGCGGCAGTACGGGGTGGAGCCTGCGGTCGAGGGCCCCGGCGAACTCCCGCGGTCCGGCCTCGTCCCCGCGGTGGACGCTCACATGGGTCACGTGCAGGTCCGCGTGCGCCCCGAAGGCCAGCGCGATCCGCTCGCCGCGCACGGTGACCGCGAGCCGGTGCCCGCCCACCGGGGTCAGGAGGACGTCGGCCGCGGCGGGGGGCTCCCAGCGGTCCAGCCGGAAGTCGTCGACGGCGAGGAAGGTCAGGTGGCACTGCACGGTGTCCCGCTGCCGCTCGCGCTCGCGCGGCAGGTCGATCCGCAGCACCACGGCCCGGCCCCAGCCGTCGGGGTGCACGGACCGCACCCGTACCCCGGCCAGCGGCGGCGGCCCGCCCTCGAAGCACTCGGCGAGGGGGTCCCCGTTGGTGATGTATTCGTGCCATGCCGTCGTGCGCATGGGCCATTGTCACCCGTCCGGGAACCTGGGGAAACGGCCCGGCGGGATGGTGCTGGAGAGGTGGGTGTGGCGCGCGTCAGCTCGATGTACATCGGGTAGTCCGCGCCGACTTGACGGAGCCTCGACGGATGTCGAGCGGGGCCTTGGTCATGCCCCGGCCACTACGTACGAGTAGTTAACCAAGGACCCGGATTGGGCCGGGCGAGAGTGGGCAGGGCTCCCGGGTACGCGCACGGCACACCCTCCCCCGAACCTCTCCCGCCACCCGAGTGAACGCGGACAGGAGCGGCCATGCCCGCAGCCCAGCCGTCCACTGAGCGGCTAGAAACAGAGCGAACAGAGCGTGCACGACCGGCCGGAACCCCGGCCGGACTGTCACCGAGCCCTGCGAACTGCCCCCAGGTGATCCCATCATGATCGGTCGCATTCCCGTGCTGGACGTCCGCCCCGCCGTCGACTGCGGCGTCAGACCCGCCAAGGCGGTGGTGGACGAGGTCTTCGAGATCTCGGCCACCGTGTTCCGCGAAGGGCACGACGCCGTCGCCGCCCACGTCGTACTCCGAGATCCGAGCGGGCGGCTGCGGCCCCCCGTGCCCCTGAGCGAGCTGGCCCCCGGCACCGACCGGTGGGGGGCCCGGGTGTCGGCCGAGGTCGAGGGGAGGTGGACGTACACCGTCGAGGCGTGGAGTGACCCGGTGGCCACCTGGCGGGCCCATGCGGAGATCAAGATCCCCGCCGGGATCGACGTCGGGCTGACCCTGCTGGAGGGTGCCGAGCTCTACGAACGGGCGGCCGCCAAGGTCCCCAAGCGCGACGGCCGCGAGCACGTCCTGGCCGCCGCCGACGCCATGCGCGACGAGGACCGCGCCACGGCCGTGCGGTACGCGGCCGCCCTCGACCCCCGGGTGGACGCGGTGCTCGCGAGGCGCCCGTACCGCGAGCTGGTCACGGCATCGAAGCCGCTGCCGCTGCTGGTCGAGCGCAAGCGGGCCCTCTTCGGCTCCTGGTACGAGATGTTCCCCCGCTCGGAGGGCGCCGTCATGGCGCCCGGCGCGCCGCCGGTCAGCGGGACCTTCCGGACCGCCGCCGAGCGGCTGCCGGCGGTCGCCGCCATGGGCTTCGACGTGGTGTACCTGCCGCCGATCCACCCGATCGGGAGCACGTACCGCAAGGGCCCGAACAACACGCTCTCCGCGGGCAGTTGGGATCCGGGCGTGCCCTGGGCCATCGGTTCCACCGAGGGCGGGCACGACGCCGTCCACCCCGACCTCGGCACCATCGACGACTTCGACGCCTTCGTCGCCAAGGCCCGCGAGCTGCGGATCGAGGTGGCCCTGGACTTCGCCCTGCAGTGCTCCCCGGACCACCCCTGGGTGGAGAAGCACCCGGAGTGGTTCCGCCACCGCGCCGACGGGACGATCGCGTACGCCGAGAACCCGCCGAAGAAGTACCAGGACATCTTCCCGATCCACTTCGACACCGACATGGCCGGCATCGTCGAGGAGACCGTCCGGGTCCTGCGGCACTGGATGGACCACGGCGTCCGGATCTTCCGGGTGGACAACCCGCACACCAAGCCTGTCGTCTTCTGGCAGAAGGTGATCGCGGACATCAACAAGTCCGACCCGGACGTGATCTTCCTCGCCGAGGCCTTCACCCGGCCCGCCATGATGCGGGCGCTCGCCTCCATCGGCTTCCAGCAGTCGTACACGTACTTCACCTGGCGCAACACCAAGGCCGAGCTCACCGAGTACCTGACCGAGCTGTCCTCCACCCGGTCGGCCTCCGTCATGCGGCCGAATTTCTTCGTCAACACCCCGGACATCCTGCACGCATACCTTCAGGAGGGCGGCCGCCCCGCCTTCGAGGTGCGCGCGGTGCTCGCCGCCACCCTCTCCCCGACCTGGGGCGTCTACGCGGGTTACGAACTCTGCGAGAACACCCCGGTCAAGGAGGGCAGCGAGGAGTACCTGGACTCCGAGAAGTACGAGTTCCGGCCACGCGACTGGGCCGCCGCGGACCGCGACGGCAGCACCATCGCCCCCCTGATCACCTCCCTGAACCGGCTGCGCCGCCGCAACCCCGCGCTCCAGCAGCTCCGCGACATCCATTTCCACCCGACCGACAACGAACAGGTGATCGCCTATTCGAAGCACGCCGGAGCCAATTCCGTACTGGTGGTCGTCAACCTCGATCCGCACCACACCCAGGAGGCGACGGTCTCGTTGGACATGCCGGTACTCGGCCTCGACTGGCACGGGTCCCTCGCGGTGCGCGACGAGCTCACCGGCGAGACCTATCACTGGGGCAGGGCGAACTACGTACGCCTGGAGCCGGGCCGCACGCCCGCGCACGTGCTTGCCGCTCTGCGACCGTCCCCGCCCACCGGAGGGTCACCCACCACATGATGATCAACGATCCCGTCCACGACACCTTCGAGGACACCCCCGCCAAGGACCGCGATCCCGACTGGTTCAAGCGGGCCGTCTTCTACGAGGTCCTCGTCCGCTCCTTCCACGACAGCAACGGGGACGGTGTGGGTGACCTCAAGGGGCTCACCGCCAAGCTCGACTACCTCCAGTGGCTCGGCGTCGACTGCCTCTGGCTGCCCCCGTTCTTCGCCTCGCCCCTGCGCGACGGCGGCTACGACGTCTCCGACTACACCTCCGTGCTGCCCGAGTTCGGCGACCTCGCCGACTTCGTGGAGTTCGTGGACTCCGCGCACCAGCGCGGCATGCGGGTGATCATCGACTTCGTCATGAACCACACGAGCGACCAGCACGAGTGGTTCCAGCAGTCGCGCAAGGACCCCGACGGGCCCTACGGCGACTACTACATGTGGGCCGACAACGACAAGCAGTACCAGGACGCCCGCATCATCTTCGTCGACACCGAGACCTCGAACTGGACCTACGACCCGGTCCGCAAGCAGTACTACTGGCACCGCTTCTTCTCCCACCAGCCGGACCTCAACTACGAGAACCCGGCCGTGGTGGAGGAGATCATCTCCGCCCTGCGGTTCTGGCTCGACCTCGGCATCGACGGCTTCCGCCTCGACGCCGTGCCCTACCTGTACGCCGAGGAGGGCACCAACTGCGAGAACCTGCCCCGCACGCACAACCTCCTCAAGCGGGTCCGGGCCGAGATCGACGCGCACTACCCGGACACCGTCCTGCTGGCCGAGGCGAACCAGTGGCCCGAGGACGTCGTCGACTACTTCGGGGACTTCGCCAAGGGCGGGGACGAATGCCACATGGCATTCCACTTCCCCGTCATGCCGCGCATCTTCATGGCCGTCCGAAGAGAGTCCCGCTACCCCGTCTCCGAAATCCTGGCCAAGACCCCGGCGATCCCGGACCGCTGCCAGTGGGGGATCTTCCTGCGCAACCACGACGAGCTCACCCTCGAAATGGTCACCGACGAAGAGCGCGACTACATGTACGCCGAGTACGCCAAGGACCCGCGGATGCGGGCCAACATCGGCATCCGGCGCCGCCTCGCCCCGCTGCTCGACAACGACCGCAACCAGATGGAGCTGTTCACCGCCCTGCTGCTGTCGCTGCCCGGTTCGCCGGTGCTCTACTACGGCGACGAGATCGGCATGGGAGACAACATCTGGCTCGGCGACCGCGACGGCGTCCGCACCCCGATGCAGTGGACGCCGGACCGCAACGCCGGTTTCTCCTCCTGCGATCCGGGCAGGCTGAACCTGCCGGTCATCATGGACCCGGTCCACGGGTACCAAGTCACCAACGTCGAGGCCGCGATGGCCTCGCCCTCGTCGCTGCTGCACTGGACCCGCCGGCTCATCGAGGTCCGCAAGGCGAACCCCGCCTTCGGACTCGGCTCGTACACCGAACTTCCGTCGTCGAACCCGGCGGTGCTCGCCTTCCTGCGCGAGTACGGGGACGACCTGGTGCTGTGCGTGCACAACTTCTCGCGCTTCGCCCAGCCCACCGAGCTCGATCTGCGGTCGTTCAACGGGCGGGTCCCGGTGGAGCTCACCGGCGACGTGCGCTTCCCGCCGATCGGCGAGTGGCCGTACCTGCTGACCCTGGCGGGCCACGGCTTCTACTGGTTCCGGCTGCGCACCGAATAACGGACCCGCTACGGGGCGGGCAGCTCGAATGGGTCAACCGCCCGCCCCTGTACGGATCATCCTGACCCGACACTCGCACATACCGGAGAAGCAACTGCCGCACATCCGGGACACTCTGCGCATTCTGTGACGGCCCGGGGAAAGGACGCGACGCCATGTCGGAGGCTGCATCCGCCCGGAGCCGGCTGACGGCCGACCGGGAAACCGGGATCGGCCCGCTCGAACCCATGCTGCGGGCCTGGCTGCCCGCGCAGCGCTGGTTCGCGGGCAAGGGCCGCACCATCACGGCGATCCGGGCCGTCTCGGCGGCGGAGCTGCTGCCGCCGGGATCCGATCCCGGTCTGCTGCACCTCCTCCTCGACGTGGACGGGGACTGCTACCAACTGCTCCTGGGCGTCCGCGCGTCCCTGCCGCCGGCGCTCGCCCCCGCGCTGATCGGCCACGCCGAGGACGGCCCGTACGCCGGCAAGGCCGTGTACGAGGGGATGGGCGACCCCAGGCTGGCGACCCTGCTGCTGGAGCGGCTGCGCTCCCCCGGCGCCCTCGGCCCGCTCTGCTTCGACCGGGACCCGGCGGCGCCCGTCCCGGCCGGCCTGACCCCCCGGCCGCTGTCCGCGGAGCAGACCAACTCCTCGCTGATCTACGGGGACTCGTACATCCTGAAGGTGTTCCGCCGGGTCGGCCCCGGGGTCAACCCGGACCTGGAGCTGCCCCGCGCCCTGGCCGCCGCCGGCTGCACGCGGGTGCCCGCTCCGGTCGCCTGGTACGAGGCCCGGCCGGCGGGCGGAGAACCGTTGACCCTGGGCGTGCTCCAGCCCTACCTGCGCGGCTCCGACGACGGCTGGCAGCTCGCGCTGCGCCGGCTCGGCGCCGGGGCCGACTTCACCGCCGAGGCCCACGCGCTCGGCCGCGCCACCGCCGAGGTGCACAGCGCGCTCGCCGCCGCCCTGCCCACCCTGGCGCTCGGCCCCGAGCAGACCGCCCGGCTCGCCGCCGGGATGACCGCGCGGCTCGCCGCCACCGCCCGCGAGGTGCCGGCCCTGCGCCCCTACGAGGCGGGCCTGCGCGGGGCCTTCGACGCGCTGGCCGCCTCCCGCGGGGCCGGGGTCCCCGCCCAGCGGATCCACGGCGACCTGCACCTGGGCCAGACCCTGCGCACCGCCGACGGCAGTTGGGCGCTGATCGACTTCGAGGGCGAACCGGCCCGGCCGCTGGCCGACCGGCGCCGCCCCGAACCGGCCGTGCGCGACATCGCCGGGATACTGCGCTCCTTCGACTACGCCGCCCGCTCGCACCGCCCCTTCGCCCCCGCCTGGGCGGACGCCTGCCGGGCCGCGTTCTGCGAGGGCTACGCCCGCACCACCGGGCGCGACCCGCGCGAGGACCCCGTACTGCTGCGCGCGTACGAGACCGACAAGGCGGTGTACGAGGCCCGCTACGAGTCCCGGCACCGCCCCGACTGGCTGCACGTCCCGATGGCCGCGATCCGGCGGCTGTCGGAGCCCCAGCGCCCCGCCCACCGGGTGCCGCCGACCCCGCCCGCCCCCGGCTCCATCTCCCCGCACCCCCATCAGAAGCCCCCGAGGAGGCCGCTCGCGTGAGCGCCGCACGACAGCCGTCACCGCCCGTCCGCGAGGAAGCCGCCCCCAAGGGCGCCGCCCAGGCCGAGACCGCCGCCAGAAAGCCGCGCACCCCGCGGGCCCGCCGTACGACCCCTCCCCACGGGGTCCGGCCCGCGCCCGCGCTCGGCGGGGAGGAGCGGGCCCGGCTGCTGGAGGGCCGCCACCACGACCCCCATGCGGTGCTGGGTGCCCGTACCCAGCGGGGCGGGGTGTCCTTCCGCGTGCTGCGCCCGTACGCCAAGGCGGTCACCATCGTCGCCAAGGGGCTGCGGGCCGAGCTCTTCGACGACGGCGACGGGCTGTTCTCCGGGCTGCTGCCGCTGACCGGGGTGCCGGACTACCGGCTGCTGGTTGAGTACGACAGCGACGAGATCGAGGTGCACGACCCCTACCGCTTCCTGCCCGCGCTGGGCGAGCTGGACCTGCACCTGATCGGCGAGGGACGGCACGAGGAGCTGTGGACGGCGCTGGGCGCCGAGCCGATGGAGCACCAGGGCGTGGCGGGCACCCGGTTCACGGTGTGGGCGCCCAACGCCCAGGGGGTCCGGGTCACCGGGGACTTCTCGTACTGGGACTCCGTCGCCTGTCCGATGCGCTCGCTCGGCTCCACCGGGGTGTGGGAGCTGTTCCTGCCCGGGGTCGGCGAGGGCGCCCTGTACAAGTACGACATCACGCGCCCGGACGGCTCGCACACCCTGCGCGCCGACCCGATGGCCCGGCACGCGGAGGTCCCGCCGGCCAACGCCTCCGTGGTGGTCGCCTCGCACTACGTGTGGCAGGACGCGCAGTGGATGGCGACCCGGGGCACCCGGCCGGCCCACCAGGCCCCGTTCTCGGTGTACGAGCTGCACCTGGCCTCCTGGCGGCCCGGCCTCTCGTACCGGCAGCTGGCCGAGCAGCTGCCCGCGTACGTGCAGGAGCTCGGCTTCACGCACGTGGAGCTGATGCCGGTCGCGGAGCACCCCTTCGGCGGCTCCTGGGGCTACCAGGTCACCGGCTTCTACGCGCCCACCTCGCGGATGGGCGGCCCGGACGACTTCCGCTTCCTGGTCGACGCGCTGCACCGGGCCGGCATCGGGGTGATCGTCGACTGGGTGCCGGCGCACTTCCCGCGCGACGACTGGGCGCTGGCCGAGTTCGACGGGCGGCCGCTGTACGAGCACCAGGACCCGCAGCGGGCGGCGCACCCGGACTGGGGGACGCTGGAGTTCGACTACGGCCGCAAGGAGGTGCGCAACTTCCTCGTCGCCAACGCGGTGTACTGGTGCCAGGAGTTCCACATCGACGGGCTGCGCGTGGACGCGGTGGCCTCGATGCTCTACCTCGACTACTCGCGCGGCGAGGGGCAGTGGACGCCGAACAAGCACGGCGGGCGGGAGAACCTGGACGCGGTGGCGCTGCTCCAGGAGATGAACGCGACGGTCTACCGGCGCTGCCCGGGCGTGGTGACGATCGCCGAGGAGTCCACCGCGTGGGACGGCGTGACCCGGCCGACGGACGGCGGGGGGCTCGGCTTCGGCCTGAAGTGGAACATGGGGTGGATGCACGACACCCTGCGGTACGCGTCGAAGGAGTCGGTGCACCGCAAGTACCACCACCACGACATGACCTTCGGGATGGTCTACGCGTTCAGCGAGAACTACGTCCTGCCGATCTCGCACGACGAGGTGGTGCACGGCAAGGGTTCGCTGGTCTCGAAGATGCCCGGGGACTGGTGGCAGCAGCGGGCCGCGCACCGCGCCTACCTGGGGTTCATGTGGGCCCATCCGGGCAAGCAACTGCTGTTCATGGGGCAGGAGTTCGCGCAGGGGTCGGAGTGGTCCGAGACGTACGGGCCCGACTGGTGGCTGCTGGACTCCTCGTACGCGGCGGCCGGCGACCACCGGGGGGTGCGCACCCTGGTGCGCGACCTGAACCGCACGTACACGGCGGCGCCCGCGCTGTGGGAGCGGGACAGCGTCCCGGAGGGCTTCGCGTGGGTGGAGGCGGACGCGGCCGAGGACAACGTCCTCGCGTTCCTGCGGTACGCGCAGGACGGCTCGCAGCTGCTGGCCGTCTCGAACTTCTCGCCGGTGGTCCGGCACGGGTACCGGATCGGGGTCCCGGAGGAGGTGCCGCAGTGGCGGGAGGTGCTCAACACCGACCACGAGGCGTACGGCGGGAGCGGCGTGCACCACGCCCGGCCGCTGCGGCCCGAGCCGGTGCCCGCGCAGGGCCGGCCGGCCAGCCTGCGCATGACGCTCCCGCCGCTGGCGACGGTCTGGCTCAGGCCGTGACGCCGGCGGCCTCCTCCAGCTCCTGAAGCAGCTTGCGCCGGGGCAGGAGGAGGCAGGGGCCCTCGCCACCCCCGTCTGCGAGGGCCCCGTAAGGGATCACGTGCCGGCCGCGGGGCCGGTTCAGGGGGGTCCGTGAAGGGATCGTGTGGGGATCGCGCGCGGGGGTATCGCTGCGGATGGCCGGAACCGTACGCTGACTGTGGATCTTTCGGGGATCCGATTACCGGACAGTCTCAGGGAAAACGGACCAAAGCCCTTAACTCCATAGGACGTTCCTACGAGTTATGGGCTTGTTTGATTGGTCTGTAGTCGCCACGCCTCGGCCACTCCTACGGTGTGCCGTGTGCACTCCAGCCCACCTTTCAATGCCCCCGCCGCGCGTCGTCTGCGCGCGGCCCTGGGCATGGCTCCCGGTCATGTCGCCTATGGCCTGCGCGCCCAGTACGGACTGATCGTCGACCCCGAGACGGTGATGGCCTGGGAGCGGGGCGAGGTCTCCCCCACGTCGGCCGAGCTCACCGCGCTCGCCGGCGTGCTGTGGTGCTCGCCCGGCGAGCTGCTCGCCGAACCGGTCACCCTGCGGGAGCACCGGATGGCGAGGGGGCTGGCCGCGGAGGAGCTGGCCCGGCGGGTCGGCCTGGAGGCCAACTCGTACCAGAAGATGGAGGACACCGGGCGCTGGAAGGGCAACGAGCGGCAGTCCGTCGCCCTCGCCTCGGCGCTGGGGCTGACCCTGGCCCAGTTCGTGACGGCCACGGGCAAGCAGGAGGAGCTGGCCGAGGTGCTGCGCAGTGCGGTCACCACGCGCTGGCAGGCGTACGTGAAGCCGCTGAGCAAGCTGCTGCCGATACCCAGGCAGAACCTGGAACACGTACTGGAGCAGCTGCACGACGACTACCAGTCGAGGATGGTGGCGACCCTGAGCTGGGGCGGTGCCTCGGGCGAGGCGGGGACGGGCGATGCGGGGCGGGAGTTCCTCGCCGGCATCGTGGACCACTTCTGGTACCTCGCCGGCGGTGCGTCTTAGGACACATCTCCCGCTCGGCGGGCATACGGCAGACGGCCCCGGCGCGTCCACGCAGGGACGCGCCGGGGCCGTTCGGCCGCGGAAGTCGGGACGGAGGTCCCGGCCGGACGGACCTAGGTCATGCCGCCGGAGCCGGAGCCGGAGCCCGAGCCGGAGTCGGAGACCCGTACGCGGCGGAGCCTCAGAAGACGGACTCGGCCTCGTACATACGGGCCTCGGTGACCGTCTTGAGCTCGGTGACGGCCTCCGCCAGCGGGGCCATCACGATGTCGGTGCCGCGCAGGGCGGTCATGTTGCCGAAGTCGCCGCGGTGCACGGCCTCGACGGCGTGCCAGCCGAAGCGGGTCGCGAGCACGCGGTCGTACGCGGTGGGGGTGCCGCCGCGCTGGACGTGGCCGAGGATGACCGGGCGGGCCTCCTTGCCCAGGCGCCGCTCCAGCTCGACCGCGAGGCGGTTGCCGATGCCGGCGAAGCGCTCGTGGCCGTACTGGTCGATGGCGCCCTTCTCGTACGGCATCGAGCCCTCGGCCGGGTGCGCACCCTCGGCGACGCAGATGACGGCGAACTTCTTGCCGCGGGCGAACCGCTCCTCGACCATCTTGACCAGGGCGTCCACCTCGAAGGGGCGCTCCGGCAGGCAGATCCCGTGGGCGCCGCCGGCCATGCCCGACTCCAGCGCGATCCAGCCCGCGTGACGGCCCATGACCTCGACGACCATCACGCGCTGGTGCGATTCGGCCGTGGTCTTCAGGCGGTCGATGGCCTCGGTGGCCACCATGACGGCGGTGTCGAAGCCGAAGGTGCGGTCGGTGGAGGAGATGTCGTTGTCGATCGTCTTCGGTACGCCGACCACGGGCATCCCGGCGTCCGACAGCATCCGGGCGGCGGTCAGGGTGCCCTCGCCGCCGATCGGGATCAGGGCGTCGATCTCGTAGCGCCTGGCCAATTCGGCAGCGTTCTCGGCCGCTTCGTGCAGGCGGGCGCGCTCCATGCGGGCTGAACCCAGAATCGTGCCGCCGCGGGCGAGAATGCCACTGACGGCATTGATGTCGAGGGGGCGGTAATTGCCGTCCAGGAGGCCCTTGAAGCCGTCCTCGAAACCGATGACCTCGTCCCCGTGCCCGACCAGGGCGCGGTGTACGACCGACCGGATGACAGCGTTGAGGCCCGGGCAGTCGCCGCCTGCGGTGAGAACTCCGATACGCATCGTGCTGTGTCTCCTGCTCCTGGTCGTACCTGGCCGTTCGCGTGCGGGCGGACGGCCGTACATATGAAGGGCGTATTAGTGAAGCGTGTCCGATTGTTCCACGGGCCGGGGGTACCGCGCGCTCTGTGGCCATCGGCCGCCACGACCCCCACCAGGCCCTTCGACCTGCCCGGACGGGCCCTTTTCCTGGCGGGCGCCCTATCGACCCGCAGAGGTATTGTCAAGGGGTCAAGCCCATACCAAACAGTACAAACCATGGACGGAGAGCACGCGTGACGCGCAGCGTGTACGTGACCGGCATCGAGCGGGGGGACGGCCGACAGGTCGTCGAGCTGGGGATCATGGAACTCCTGACCCGGCAGACAGGCCGGGTCGGTGTGTACCGGCCCCTGCTGCACGACGGTCCCGACCGGCTCTTCGACCTCCTGAAGGCCCGCTACCGCATCGACCAGGACGCCGCCACGGCGTACGGCATGGAGTACCAGGAGGCCTCGGCCGTCCTGGCCGAGAAGGGCACCGACGAGCTGGTCTCCCGGCTCGTCGACCGCTACCACCGGGTGGCCCGCGACTACGAGGTCATGCTGGTCCTCGGCACCGACTACGCCGATACGAACCTGCCCGACGAGCTCGCGCTGAACGCCCGCCTGGCCAACGAACTGGGGGCCGTCGTGGTGCCCGTGGTCGGCGGCACCAAGCACCTGGCCGAGGCCGTGCGCGCCGAGGCCCGCAACGCCTACCGGGCGTACGAGAGCCTGGGCTGCCACGTCGTCGCGATGGTCGTCAACCGGGTGGCCGCCGAGGACCGCGACCTGATAGCCGAGCGCCTGACCGCCCGGCTGCCGGTGCCCTGCTACGTACTGCCGGACGACAAGTCGCTGTCCGCCCCGACCGTCGCCCAGATCACCCGGGCGCTCGGCGGCGAGGTGCTCCTCGGCGACGAGGCCGGGCTGGCGCGCGACGCGCTGGACTTCGTCTTCGGCGGCGCCATGCTGCCGAACTTCCTGGGCGCCCTGACCCCCGGCTGCCTGGTCGTCACCCCCGGGGACCGCTCCGACCTGGTCGTCGGCGCGCTCGCCGCGCACACCTCCGGCACCCCGCCGATCGCCGGTGTGCTGCTGACCCTGAACGAGCGCCCGAGCAAGGACATCCTGGCGCTGGCCTCGAAGCTCGCGCCCGGCACGCCGGTCGTCTCGGTGGCCGGCAACAGCTTCCCGACCGCCGCCGAACTCTTCTCGCTGCAGAGCCGGTTGAACTCGGCCACCCCGCGCAAGCTGGAGACCGCGCTCGGCCTGTTCGAGCGGCACGTGGACACCGCCGAGCTGCGCGACCTGCTGTCGGTGGCCCGCTCCGAGCGCGTGACCCCGATGATGTTCGAGCACGAGCTGCTGGAGCGGGCCCGCTCCGAGCGCCGCCGGGTGGTCCTGCCCGAGGGCGCCGAGGAGCGCGTGCTGCGCGCGGCGGACGTGGTGCTGCGCCGCCGGGTCTGCGACCTGACGCTGCTCGGCGAGGAGCAGGCGATCCTGAAGAAGGCCGCCGACCTCGGCGTCGACATCTCGGGCGCCCAGCTCATCGACCCGGCGACCTCCCCGCTGCGGGAACGTTTCGCCGAGTACTACGCGAAGGCCCGCGCCCACAAGGGCATGACCGTCGAGCTGGCCAACGACGTGGTCACCGACGTCAACTACTTCGGCACGCTGATGGTCCAGGAGGGCCTCGCCGACGGCATGGTCTCCGGCTCGGTGCACTCCACCGCCGCCACCATCCGCCCCGCCTTCGAGATCATCAAGACCAAGCCCGACGCCTCGATCGTCTCCTCGGTCTTCTTCATGTGCCTGGCCGACCAGGTCCTCGTCTACGGGGACTGCGCGGTCAACCCGGACCCCGACGCCGAGCAGCTCGCCGACATCGCCATCCAGTCGGCGGCCACTGCGGCCGCCTTCGGCGTCGAGCCGCGGATCGCGATGCTCTCGTACTCGACCGGCACCTCCGGCACCGGCGCGGACGTGGACAAGGTCCGCAAGGCGACCGAGATCGTCCGCGAGCAGCGCCCCGACCTGGCCGTCGAGGGCCCGATCCAGTACGACGCCGCCGTGGAGCCCTCGGTCGCCGCGACCAAGCTGCCCGGGTCCGACGTGGCCGGCCGCGCCACGGTGCTGATCTTCCCCGACCTCAACACCGGCAACAACACGTACAAGGCCGTACAGCGCTCGGCGGGCGCCGTCGCGGTCGGCCCGGTGCTCCAGGGTCTGCGCAAGCCGGTCAACGACCTCTCGCGCGGTGCGCTGGTGCAGGACATCGTCACCACCGTGGCGATCACCGCGATCCAGGCGCAGGGCGCACCGGCGCCCACCGCCTGAACCCCCCACCACCCCGACCGACTGCGAACAGGAAAGACCCCATCGTGACCGCATCTCGCGTACTCGTCCTCAACTCCGGCTCCTCGTCGGTGAAGTACCAGCTCCTCGACATGGCGGACCGGTCCCGCCTCGCCGTCGGCCTGGTGGAGCGGATCGGCGAGGAGACGTCCCGGCTCGTGCACGAGCCGCTGATCGGGGCCGGCGCGGCCGGCGGCAAGCGGGAGCGGCTCGGCCCGATCGCCGACCACGAGGCCGCGCTGAAGGCGGTGGCGGCCGAGCTCGCCGCGGACGGGATGGGCCTGGACTCGCCCGAACTGGCCGCCGTGGGCCACCGGGTGGTGCACGGCGGGACCCGGTTCACCGAGCCGACCGTCATCGACGACGAGGTGCTGGCGGAGATCCGGAACCTGATCCCGCTGGCTCCGCTGCACAACCCGGCGAACGTGACGGGCATCGAGGTGGCGCGCTCGCTGCGCCCGGACATCCCGCAGGTCGCCGTCTTCGACACTGCGTTCCACTCCACGATGCCGGAGTACGCGGCCCGGTACGCGATCGACGCCGCGACCGCCGACAAGTACTCCATCCGGCGGTACGGCTTCCACGGCACCTCCCACGCGTACGTCTCGCGGGCGACCGCCGGGCTGCTCGGCAAGAGCCCCGAGGAGGTCAACGTGATCGTGCTGCACCTGGGCAACGGAGCCTCCGCGTCGGCGGTCCGGGGCGGGGTGTGCGTGGAGACGTCGATGGGCCTGACCCCGCTGGAGGGGCTGGTCATGGGTACCCGTTCGGGCGATCTCGATCCGGCGGTCATCTTCCACCTGGCCCGGGTGGGCGGCCTCTCGGTGGATGAGATCGATTCGCTCCTGAACAAGAAGAGCGGTCTGCTGGGCATGTGCGGCGACAACGACATGCGCGAGGTGCTGCGGCGCGCGGGCGAGGGCGACGAGGCGGCGAGCCTCGCCTTCGCCGCGTACGTGCACCGTCTGAAGAAGTACATCGGGGCCTACTCGGCGGTCCTCGGCCGGGTGGACGCGGTGGCGTTCACGGCCGGGGTCGGCGAGAACGCCCACCAGGTCCGCGAGGCCGCGCTGGACGGCCTGGCCGAGCTGGGGCTCGCCCTGGACCTGGAGGCCAATGCCGTGCGCTCCCCCGAGCCGCGGCTGGTCTCGGCGGAATACGCCCGGGTGGCCGTGGCCGTGGTCCCGACCGATGAGGAACTGGAGATCGCCGCGCAGACGTACGAATTGGTTACCGGCTAGTCACTTTGGACTTTCCACCAGACGGAATATTCCGCTACGAAACAAACCGATAGGATCGCTCCATGCGCCGTTCCAAAATCGTCTGCACGCTGGGCCCCGCCGTCGACTCGTATGAGCAGCTGAAAGCACTCATCGAGGCAGGTATGAACGTGGCCCGATTCAACTTCAGCCACGGATCCCAGGCAGAACACCAGGAGCGGTACGACCGCGTCCGGCAGGTCTCCGCGGATACCGGGCGCGCCGTCGGCGTCCTCGCCGACCTCCAGGGCCCGAAGATCCGTCTGGAGACCTTCGCCGAGGGTCCCGTCGAGCTGGTGCGCGGTGACGAGTTCACCATCACCACCGAGGACGTCCCGGGTGACAAGTCCATCTGCGGCACCACCTACAAGGGCCTGCCGGGTGACGTCGCCAAGGGCGACCAGATCCTGATCAACGACGGCAACGTCGAGCTCCAGGTGACCGCGGTCGAGGGCCCCCGGGTCAAGACCATCGTCATCGAGGGCGGTGTCATCTCGGACCACAAGGGCATCAACCTGCCGGGTGCCGCCGTCAACGTCCCCGCCCTGTCGGAGAAGGACGTCGACGACCTGCGCTTCGCCCTGCGGATGGGCTGCGACATGGTCGCCCTGTCCTTCGTGCGCGACGCCAACGACGTCAACGACGTCCACAAGGTCATGGACGAGGAGGGCCGCCGGGTCCCCGTCATCGCCAAGGTCGAGAAGCCGCAGGCCGTCGCCAACATGGAGGCCGTCGTCGACGCCTTCGACGCGGTCATGGTGGCCCGTGGCGACCTGGCCGTCGAGTACCCGCTCGAAAAGGTCCCGATGGTCCAGAAGCGGCTCATCGAGATGTGCCGGCGCAACGCCAAGCCGGTGATCGTCGCGACCCAGATGATGGAGTCGATGATCACCAACTCCCGCCCGACCCGCGCGGAGGCGTCCGACGTCGCCAACGCCATCCTCGACGGCGCGGACGCCGTCATGCTGTCGGCCGAGTCCTCGGTGGGCGCGTACCCGATCGAGACCGTCAAGACGATGTCGAAGATCGTCGCGGCGGCCGAGGAGGAGCTCCTCGCCAAGGGCCTCCAGCCGCTGGTCCCGGGCAAGAAGCCCCGCACCCAGGGCGGCTCCGTCGCCCGCGCGGCCTGCGAGATCGCCGACTTCCTCGACGCGAAGTCGCTCGTCGCCTTCACCCAGTCCGGTGACACCGCCCGCCGGCTGTCGCGCTACCGCGCGTCCCAGCCGATCCTGGCCTTCACCACCGACACCGGCACCCGCAACCAGCTCACCCTGAGCTGGGGCGTCGAGTCCTACGTCGTCCCGCACGTGGACAACACCGACGCGATGGTCGACCTCGTGGACGCGGAGCTGCTCAAGCTCAAGCGCTACAACCAGGGCGACACCATGATCATCACCGCCGGCTCGCCCCCCGGCGTCCCGGGCACGACCAACATGGTCCGCGTCCACCACCTGGGCGGCTGACCGACTCTGCCGCACAGAGGCCGAGGGCGGCACCCCGATCGGAATCGGGGTGCCGCCCTCGGCGCTTTTCATGCGGTCACTCGCCGCCGGGGTCGATCTCCCGGCCGGTGGAGTCCCAGACCCTCATGGAGCCGTCGCCCTCCTGGGTCAGGATCAGGACGCCGCCCGTCAGCTGGACCGAGCTCGGTGTCTCGGACTCGGCGAATTCGACGTCGATCCAGTCGCCCGGAGCGATGACGCGTTCACCACCGATGATCTCGAAGTGGACCGTCAGCGGTTCGTGCCGGTCGGCGTAGAAGCGGGTTCTCATCACACCTCGTCCCAGTGCTGGAGCAGCCAGTCCATCAGATCCGCCCGGGGGCCGGCGCTCTTGTTGCCCTTGGGATGCGTGACCGGGTGGTACGGACGGAGCCTGTTGACCTCGGCGTACCCGTCGCGCACATCGGTGATCTCCGACTTGCTGAACGTCTTCTTCACCTCGGCGAGGTGCTTGAGGTTCATCATCTCGTACGCGCCGTCGGCATTGACCGGCCCCTTGCCCGTGGTGTTCTCCCAGAGCATCTCGCCGAACTGCTTGTTGCTCAGCCCCCTCTTCGCTCCGACGTCCAGGGCCTTCTTCATCGCTATGCCGGCGAGTTCGGAGACCTTCAACCCCGAGGTGACGCTCTTGATGGCGGCGGCTGAAGCGCCCAACGACGCCATCTCCGCCTCGAACGCCGCCAGGGCGCGTCCGGCCCTGATCGCGGCACGCATCCCGACCACGGCCTTGCAGAGCAGACCGAGGATCCCCGGGACCGCGAACTCCGCGGCGACCCAGGCGCAGCTCGACAGCTGGAGGTCCCAGAAGCAGCCCTTGATGTCGTCGAGGAGCGCGTGGATGATCCCCTTGATGGCCGCCTCGGCGAGGTCCCGGCCCGCGATGTGCTCGACCTTGTCGTGCGTGACGTCGATCGGCACCTGCGTGATGTATTCGGAGGAGATGTTGCCGATGCAGTCGCCGAGCGACACGTCCGGCAGGTCGCACACCAGCAGCAGGTAGACCACCGTGCCGGTGATGTGGTGGCGGAAGGTGATGTCGCAGCCGCCGGTGCCCACGCAGTCGGTGATCGGCTCCGGCTGGTCCTTGAGGCTGGCGACCCAGACGACTCCCTCGCCCGTGACGCCCTGGCCCGAGTCCGAGACGGCCGCGCTCTTGGCCTGCTTCTCCTCCGCCTTCCAGCTCTCGGATTCCTTGGCGATCACCTGGGCCTGGTCGGCGGCCTCCTGGGCGCGGGACGCGGCCGCCTCGGCGGTGGTCGCGTCCTTCTCCGCCTGCGTGGCGACCGTGCGGGCGGCGCCCGCGTCGGCCTCGGCACCGGCGGCGGCGGTACGGGCGGACGCCGCGTCCCGCTCCGCGTCGGTGGCGGCCGAGTCCGCCGCGTTCGCGTACCCGTCGGCCGTGGTGGCCGCCGACTGGGCGGCCGCCGCGTCCGCGGTCGCCTGCTCGTGGTACGCGACCGTCTTGGCCTCGGAGGCCTGCGCGGCCTTCGCCGAGGCCGCGGCCTGGCTCGCCGACGCCTGGGCCGCCGCGGCCGACTTGGCCGCCTTCGCCGCCCAGTCCGCCGCCGAAGCGGCCGCTTCCGCCGCGATCTTCGCGTCCGCGTCGGCCTGCGCCGCCAGCGCCTTGGCCTCGGCCGCGGCCTTGGCGGCCTGGTCGGACTTGGCCTGGGCCACGGCCGCCTGGCGCTCGGCGGCGGTCTTGGCCGCCTGCCCGGTGAGTACGGCCAGGCCCGCCGAGGCGTCGGTCTCCTTGTACGGGGAGCCCATCTCGATGGCGTCGTTCGCCGGCTTGATGACCTGCGCCGCCGAGTCGCGGGCGGCGGCTGCCGCCTGCGCGGTGGAGTAGGCGAACCCGGCCGTGCGGATCGACTCGGCGCCCGCGGCGTTGGCCTCGGTGCGCGCCACACTCGCGTCGGCCTTCGCCTTGAGCGCGTTGGCCTTGGCCGTGTCGGCCAGCGCCTTGGCGGTGACCGCGTTCCAGCTCGCCTGCCACGAGGCGTCGATCGCCTCGGCGGCGGCCGCGTGCGCCTTGGTGACCGCTGCGCCGGTGATGGCCACGTCGGCCTTCGCCTGGTCCGCGGCCGACTGGGCCCGCTTCGCCGCGCCTTCGGCCCGGGTGGCCGCGGCGCGCGCGTTGGACGCGGCCGTGGTGGCCGTGTTCGCCGCCGCGCGGGCGGCGGTGGCCGCGCTCGTGGCGTCGTTGGCCTCGGACCGGGCCCTGGTTGCGGCGGCGCGCGAGGCCCCCGCTGCCGAGCTGCCCTCGTCCGCGGCGGCCTGGGACTCCAGGGCGGCCGCCTGTGCGTTGAGCGCGTCGCGCCGGGTCTCGGCGTCGAGGGCGTCGTCGCGTGCGGCGACCGCGTCCTGCTCGGCCTTGAGCGCGGCGTCCTTCTGCTCGCCGGCCGTCCGGCCCGCGGCCTGGGCGCCCGTGAGCTTCTCGGCCGCTATCGCGCGCTGGTTCTGCGCGGTGGACTCGGCGGCGGCCGCCTTGTTGCGCTCGGACTCCGCCAGGTCCTTCTGGGACTTGGCGTAGTCGCGCTCGGCCTCGGCCTGCTGGCGCTTGGCCTTGGCGTCGGCCGCCGCGTTCTTCGCGGCGGTCTCGGCCTCGGCGGCCTTCGTCTGGGCCGCCTTGGCCTTCGCCGCGTTCTCGGCCGCCTTCACCGCCTGGGCGGCGGCTCCTTCGGCGGCCGCCTTGGCCTGGGCCTCGGCCTCCTGCGCGGCCTTGCGGCGGAACTCCGCCTTCGAGGCGTGGGCCTGGGTCATCGCCAGCGAGTTCAGCGTCTTGCTGTCGGCGGCCGAGGCGCGGGTGGCGTTCAGCGCCGTCTCGGTCGCCTTGGCCGCGGCCTGGGCGGCCGCGGCGGAGGCCTTGGTGATCTGCGCCGCCTGCTGCCCGTAGAGCAGTCCGCGGCCGCGGGGCAGGCCCGCCTGGTCCGCGATCTGGTACGCCGCCGTCTGCGCGGAGCTGACGGTGGCGGCCTGCGCCTGCGCGTCCTGGGCCGCGCGCGAGGCGACGTACAGCCGCCCGGTGGCGCGTGCCTTGGCCTGCTCGATCCAGGTCCGGGCCTTGGTGAACTCGGACGCGGCGGGGCGTCCGCTGCCGGCCGGGACCTTCAGGAAGTGCGCTTCCCAGTCCGCGAGGCGGCTGGCGATCATCGACTGGCCCAGGGCCTCGGCCATCGCCTGAGCGGCGATCTGGAGGTCCTTCGACGCGGCCTGCTCGGCACCGAGGATGGTGTCGCGCTGGGTGCGCTGGCCGGCGATCTCGTTCTGCCACTCCTGCGAGGCCACGGCGACCTCGGCGGTCAGCACCTGGTGCGGGTCGACCGGGTTGGTGGTGGCGCAGGAGGCGAAGCGGGCCTTCAGGTTCTCGACGTCGACCCGGAACTCCATGGTGTCCGGTGCGGGGGCCGAGGTCGGGAAGCCGCCGTTCTCCAGGAACATGCGCGCGTCGTCCGCGTACATGGGATGCATGTGCTGCATGTCCCATTCCCACGCCCTGCGGTCCTCATAGGACCCGTCGGGGTAGTAGCGGGCGTTGGCGATGGCCGTGACGGCGTCGGCGGACTCCTTGCTGGCCACCGGGTGCGGATCCACGTAGTGGTCGCTCTCGCCGGTCCAGAAGCGGTCGGCGATCCAGCCGGCGAAGCCCGTCTCGTTGAAGATGGTGGGGTTCGGCGGCCACTGGAATCCCGTGTACGTGTAACCGGGCGGGGTGTCGAGCATGTAGAGCGAGGCCTGCCAGGCCTTGTTGCGCTCCTCCATCTCGGCGAACTTCGCGTTGGCGGCCTCGTGGTCCTTGTCGTACGCGACCGCCAGCGGGGTCTGGTCCCAGTAGTTCGGCGCGGCGGCGGCGAGCAGCTGCGCCTCCGTGCCGTTCAGCCCGGCCCGGGCGACGGCCTTCATCTCGGCGCCGCCCTTGCGCAGGACGTTGCCGAGGAGGCACTGCGCGTCGCGGACCTTCTCGGCGGCGTCGAGGTCCAGCTCGGAGGCCCCGGCGGGGCGGGCGGTGCTCAGGGGGTCGGCGGGCGGCTGGATGCCGCTGCTGGTGAAGGTGACGGCCGCGGCCGTGGCCACGGCGGTGGTGACGAGGAATCGCGTCCAGGCGCCGGTACGACGGCGTCCGGGCGGCGGTGCGTTCTTGCGCATACCGGAATCAGCCGTTCTGTTCAGAAGAGGACATCGAAGGCGGCCCAGCCGGAGGTGCCGATCTGCACCCGGGGGGCGAACGGGGCGGCGGCGTTGCCGGTGCCCTTGAACAGCCACAGCGCGCCCGCGGTGTCGGCCCCGATCAGGTCGGTCTTGCCGTCGCCGTCGGTGTCGCCCGCGGAGGCGAGCGTCTTGTACCCCTGCCAGCCCGGGCCCACGGTGTACTTCGTGCCGACCACGGCGTCCGCCGTGACCGAGCCCGTGCCGGAGTAGATGACGAGCGTGCCGTCGGTGTAGCGGGCGAGGATGTCGGCCTTGCCGTCACCCGTGTAGTCGCCGCGGCCCACGAGCGTCATGCCGCCCCAGCCGGTGCCGATCCTGACCCGGGCCGCGAGGGTGCCGTCGGGCTTGCCCTGGTACAGCCAGAGGTTGCCGGAGGCGTCCCGGGCGGCCAGGTCGACCTCGGCCGAACCGCCCATGTTGCCGACGGAGAAGATCAGGTTGTAGATGTCCCAGCCGCCGCCGATGAGCTTGGTGTCGTTGCCGTGCTCGGCGGTGTAGAACAGGTTGTTGTTCATCCGGTGGTACAGGTCGTTGCCCCTGCCGCCCTCCGAGATGTTGGCCTGCACGAGCGCGGTCGAGTCGCCGAACCCGCCGCCCAGGTCGTAGCCGGCCTTGAGGCCGCCGCTGCCGTTCGCCTCGTACGCGCGGAGCTTGCCGTTGCTGGCGTAGCGGGCGAGCAGCGGGAACGTCTTCAGGGGCGCGGTGGCCGCCGTGTTCTCGGTGCGGTCGGTCCACAGCGGCGGCGCGGCTCCGGACACCCCCACCGCGACGGCGGCCAGCACCAGGCCGACCGCGCCGATCACCACCCGGCGCACCGAGCGGTTCATTGTTTGCAGCATGAAAGAGCTGGTCCTTAAGGAGTTTCGAGCGCAGGCATGCCAAGGGCACGCCGAAGTACTCGACCTTCCCCCCGTGGACAGCCGCGCGCCGCGTCCATGACAGCGACGTGATCACGCTAGTCCAGACCTCAACTCCTGTGAAGAACTTATAAGTTGCCTGTACATCACAATGCCGACGGCCCGTCCCCCACACAGGGGGGACGGGCCGTGGAGAACGCGCGGGAGCTGCTAGCCCTCCGGCGGGCCGATGTAGTTCTTGAGGCCCGGAACGGTGAGGGTGCCGCCGAACTGGCCGGCCTGAACGACCTTGACGTTCGTGAAGAACGCAAAGGGTACGTTCAGCGGCGGCGGGCTGTTCGGGGTGAACTCGATCGGGATCAGGCCGAAGAGGTTGCCCTTGAGACTCTCGGTGTACATCGTCACCGTGCCGCCGCGGATCTTGGACGTGGAGCCCGGACGGGACTTCAGGTGGGCGACCTTCCCCTCCTTGCCGACCGTCTGGTACAGGTCCTTGATGTCGAGCGAGTCCGCCGTGAACTTCAGGACCTTCTTGGTCTTGCCGCCCGCCGTCTTCACCTCGACGATGCCCGCGTAGTCCAGGCCGTAGAGGGTCAGCAGCGAACTGTCGAGGTACCAGGGCTCGTCCGGCAGGAGCGGGATTCCCTGCTCCATTTCGGCATCGGCCAGCGCCTTGGCGTCGTAGGTCGGGCAGGGGAAGGGTTCCTTCCCGTCCGCGTCCTTCGAGGCCCCGGGCGAGGGCTTGGTGTCCTCGGCCTCGTCGTCCGCCTCCTCGTCCGCCTCGTCCTTCGCGGTCTTGCCCGTCTCGTCCTTGGGGGTCGCGACGGTGCCCTTGACCTCCTCGGACAGCTCCGAGACCTCGACGCCGGCCTTGCGGGCCGCCTCGCGGATCGCGTCCGCCGAGGGGTCCGGGGTGGGCGTGGCGGCAGGCTGGGACGGGGTCGCGGGCGTCGGGTTGTCCGCCGCCTTCGCTCCCGTGAGGGGCTTGCCGAGCTCGTCGAAGAAGCCCTTGATCTTGTCGCCGACACCCAGCGGGTCCAGCGGGTTCACGCTCTTGGACGCCGACGGCGCAACGGGAGCGGCCGGGGCCGCCTGCTTCGCCGCCGGCTGTTCCGCGGGCTTCTCCGGCTCCTTCTCCGGCTCCTTCTCCGCCGGCTTCCCCGCCGACGGGGTCACGCCCGGCGAGGGGGTCGCGGTGGGCGACTTGCTCGCCGACGGCGTCTTCGAAGGGGACTTCGAGGGCGACGGCGTGGGGGAGGCCGACTCCGCGGGCTCGTCGGACCGCGTCACGCACGGCCCGGGCGCGAAGGGGATCTCCTTGTCGTCGGCCATGGCGAGCTTCGGCGCCATGCCCATCCCGACGAAGACCGCCGTCGGCATGGCCGCCAGTGCCATCGTCTTGCCGACGGGTATCTGGATCTTGGTCAGCAGCGACTTCCTGGGCGCCGCGTGCCGCGGGCCCCTTCTCTCACGGGACTCTGCGCCTGGGGCCACACCCCGCTGCGTCTCGTCACCCCGCACTGTTCCTCCCGCCATCGGCGTGGGCAGTCGTCTCGCTCGCGTATGCCGTTTCCGTCTCACGGGGGCCCGGAATGCCCTGGGAGCCCGCCATCGCCTCGGCCTTGTCCGGCCCGCCCGCCTGCACGGCCTCGTCCGCCGGCTTGCCGGGGACCCACGCGAGGGCGAGGGCGCCGCCGACCATGGCCAGGCTGAAGCCCATGAAGAAGCCGCCGAGGTTGGACATCGGCAGGGACACCAGCGCCAGCAGGATCGCGGCGACGCCGGCAAAAACCCTTGCGCCGCGCTGGAACCACAGGACCAGGCCCAGCGTTACCAGTAGGACGCCGATGATCAGCGAGCCGGAGCCCGCCGTCGTGGCCATGGCGAAGGTGACGTTGCCCAACCGGAGGTCCGCGTACGGGAAGTACATGATCGGGAGACCACCGAGGAGCGTGAACAGCCCGGCCCAGAAGGGACGGCGACCGCTCCAGGCGTGGACGTAGTAGTACACCACGGTGAGAAAGGCGTCATCTTCGGCGCGCACGTAGACCGGGGCCTGGGGGTTCATGGACAACAGCTCCCTGGAAACGGTGGTACGGAGAACTCTGTGGAGCCCGGACGGGCGGGCGGCGGTGACGGCTGCCGTCGCCGGCCGCCCGTCCGGTCAAGCACCGGGACTGCGTCAGTCCTTGACGTCCTGGTAGCACGGCTGGTCGCCGCCCAGGAGACGGAGCTTGAGGTTGGGCAGCTTGAAGGTGCCCGCCGTCGTCGCCCACGCCTTCTGCTTGACGTTGGTGAGGATGGCCTTCTTGGCGCGCTGCGAGAACATCGCGCCGTTGGACACCGTGCCGGCCTGCGGCTTGGTGGTGCCGTCCTTGCCGAGTTCGCCCACGGCGACACCGATGTCGAGGTCCCTGAACTCCGCGTCGGCATCGAGCTCGGCAACATCCAGGTAGATGTTGTCCGCGATCGCCGGCGAGCCCTTGTGACCGGTACGCAGCTGCAGCGTGATGTTGCCGAGCGGAGTCGGCGTCACCAGGGACTGGCACATGTTGGTGATCTCGGCGTGGCTGAACCCGGAGATGGTGACCGGGTGGTACACGTCACCGGAGCCGTGGAGGTCCTTGCCCTTGGTGACGCTGCCGTACTGGATCAGGTTGTCACCGTCGAGCTTCTCGGCGCTGACCTTGAAGTCCTGGCCGGAGACGCTGAAGGACGCCGCGAGGGCACCCTGCGCCAGACCCACACCGACCGCGGCCGTGGCCGCGATGCTCGGCACCATGACGAGCGCGAAGCGCTTCCATCTGGTCCCGCCACGAACCTGAGAACTCATTTCGTTCCTCCTTCTCGGACGTACATCTCCGGTCCGGGCCGTGCCCGTCCTGGGATGGGAGAAGTGCTACGTCCTCGGGAAGGAGCGCAAGCGGCCGAGCCGCGGCCTGGCCGCGTCCGGTACACCGGCGATCACCCCCGAGCGACAACCACTTGGCCACGCGTTCGCGCAACCTGGAGGACAGGCCCCACCGTGCGGCGGAGACCCCCCTGTCCCACGGTCGGTGCCACTGCCACCGGCCGGCTCGGTGGGGACCCTCCACCGCGGCTCCGGATGAGCGGCTCTGCGGGAAGGACCGAGCGTCGCCGATCGTGGTCCATTCCCGGCCGGGGCACAAGGGGGGTCGTTACTGGCGGGTAACGGCCAGATAACCTACGTACGGCCCACCGGTATCGGGCAGCAACACACGGTGTCACCAAGGGCCACGACAGATCGGCGGAAGAGTGAACACACCGGACAGTTCACGGGGTTCCATTTACTGCGAGTAACAGCGGCCGCAATTACCAAGTTTTGGTAAAGTGCGGCCGCTGTTTAGCTACGTGTCAACAAATCGCCGGCGGTCCACCGGCATTCGGCGACGCCTCCAGAGGCGCCCGCGGCAGCGCCCTCAGAAGAGCACCCGCGCCAGCGCCGTACGCGCCGCCGACACCCGGGGATCGTCCGCCCCGATGACCTCGAACAGCTCCAGCAGCCGCACCCGCACGGCGTCGCGGTCCTCACCGAACGTCACCCGTACGGTGTCCACCAGGCGCCCGAAGGCGTCCTCCACGTGGCCGCCGACCAGATCCAGGTCCGCCGCCGCGATCTGCGCCGCCGGGTCGCGCGGGTTCTCGGCCGCCTCGGCGCGCACCGTCTGCGGGTTCATGTCCCGTACGCGGACGAGGAGCTCGGCCTGGGCCAGGCCCATCTTGGCCTCGGTGTTGGCCGGGTCGTCCGCCAGCACGTTCTTGTACGCCTGCACCGCACCGCCCAGGTCACCGGCGTCCAGCGCGACGACGGCCGCCTCCAGCAGCGCGTCGTACGGGCCGGCCGGGGCCTCGGCCGCGGCGGTCGCGGCGGCCGGCGCCTCGGCGTTCGGGTCGACCTCGATGCCGATGATCCCGAAGCGCTCCTCCGCGACCTGGACCAGCTGGGCCAGCGTCGCGCGGATCTCCTGCTCGGGGGCCACGCCCTGGAACAGCGGCAGGACCTGGCCCGCGACCACGGCGAAGACGGCCGGGATGCCCTGGATGCCGAACTGCTGCATCAGCATCTGGTTGGCGTCGACGTCGACCTTGGCCAGCACGAGGCGGCCGTTGGCCTCGACGGTCAGGCGCTCCAGCAGCGGGCTGAGCTGCTTGCAGGGCTCGCACCACTCGGCCCAGAAGTCGAGGACGACCGGTACCTCAGCGGAGAGCTGGAGCACATCGCGTTCAAAACCGGCCTCGTCTACGTCGATGACGAGCGCGGACGGCGGCAGCGCGCCGGCGGAAGCGGGGGCGCCGCCCTGTGCGGCCTGCCGGGCCGCATCCGCGCGCGCCTGCTCGGCCTTCGCCTTGGCCTCGCCGGCCGCCTTCACCGCGGCAAGGTCTACGACGCCGCTCATGGACATGTTTCTGGGCTGCATGCGTACATCCTCCCCCGAGTGCGCGCGCCGATGAAAAAGATCGGCCGAATCGGGCCGGTCCCTCTTGGTCTTTGGCGCCGGGTCCCCACCTGGCGCCGGTAGCTTCGCGTGGTTGTCGCTCTTACGCTACGAGTCGTAGCGTAACTCCCCGGGCCCCCCGGCGCCCCGTGATCTGAACCACACCTTCGAGGGTCCCGGCGGTTCCACTACTGGCGGGTATGGTCTCGGCCATGCGCAACCCCAGCTCAGCCACCCACACCCCGCCAGGCGGCCGCACCGGCCGCCCGCGCAGCGCGGCCGCGGATGCCGCGATCCTCGCCGCGACGCGGGACGCGCTGGTGGAGCTGGGCTGGTCGAAGCTGACGATGGGCGACGTCTCGGCGCGGGCCGGGGTCGCGAAGACCACTCTCTACCGGCGCTGGGCGGGCAAGAGCGAGCTGGTCGTGGACGCGGTGGCAGAGCTCTTCGACGCCCTCGAACTGCCCGACCGGGGCTCCCTCGAAGCCGACATCGAGTACGTGGTCCTGCGCTTCGCGGAGCTGCTGCGGCGCCCGGAGGCCCGTACGGCCCTGATGGCGGTGGTCTCCGAGTCCACCCGGGACGAGGCCCTGCGCGACCGGATCCGGTCGGCGATCGTGGACCGGCAGAAACGTCTCGTCGTACTGGGCCGCGAGCGGGCGCAGGCGCGCGGCGAACTCCCGTACGAAGAGGACGAGTCCCTCGCGGACCGCACCACGGACCTGATCTTCGACGTGATCGCCGGCACGGTGGTCCACCGCGCCCTGGTGAGCTCGGAGCCGGTCGACGAGCTCTGGGTCACCACCTTCACGGCCCTCCTGATGCACGGCCTGCGCGGCCCGGCCCCGGCCTGAGGCCCGAGCCGCTCCGGCGGCGGGCACGCGAAGGCCGGCCGCGCCCGCCACCGTACGGAGGGGGCACGACCGGCCGTACCGCGCGGTGCGCGGCGGCGTCGGCGTCGGCGTCGGCTAGAAGCCCGGCGGCTCCGTGTAGACGCCCCACTCCTCGCGCAGGACGTTGCAGATCTCGCCCATCGTGGCCTCGGCGCGGACCGCGTCGAGCATGGCCGGGATCATGTTCGAGCCGTCGCGCGCGGCATCCAGCATCGCCGTCAGCCCCGCCTTGACCTTGGCCTCGTCGCGCCGGCCCTTGCGCTCCGCCAGTTCGCGGACCTGGACGCGCTCCACCTCGTGGCTGACCCGGAGGATCTCCAGGTCCCCGGTGACCGATCCGTGGTGGACGTTGACGCCGACGACGCGCTTGTCGCCCTTCTCCAGGGAGCGCTGGTACTGGAAGGCCGACTCGGCGATCTCCCCGGTGAACCAGCCGTCCTCGATGCCGCGCAGGATGCCCGAGGTGATCGGCCCGATCGGGTGCTGCCCGTTCGGGTGGGCGCGCAGTCCGCGCTCCTTGATCTGCTCGAAGATCTTCTCCGCGTCCGCCTCGATGCGGTCGGTGAGCTGCTCGACGTACCAGGAACCGCCCAGCGGGTCGGCCACATTGGCCACCCCGGTCTCCTCCATCAGCACCTGCTGCGTGCGCAGGGCGATCTCTGCGGCCTGCTCGCTCGGCAGGGCGAGGGTCTCGTCGAGGGCGTTGGTGTGCAGCGAGTTCGTGCCGCCGAGCACGGCCGCGAGGGCTTCCACCGCGGTGCGCACGACGTTGTTGTACGGCTGCTGCGCGGTCAGCGAGACCCCGGCGGTCTGGGTGTGGAAGCGCAGCCACATGGCCTTGTCCGTCTTGGCGCCGTACACCTCCTTCATCCAGCGGGCCCAGATCCGGCGGGCGGCGCGGAACTTGGCGATCTCCTCGAAGAAGTCGAGGTGCGCGTCGAAGAAGAAGGACAGGCCGGAGGCGAAGTGGTCCACGTCCAGGCCGCGGGAGAGGCCGAGTTCCACGTAGCCGAAGCCGTCGGCGAGCGTGTACGCGAGCTCCTGCGCGGCCGTGGCCCCGGCCTCGCGGATGTGGTAGCCGGAGACGGAGAGCGGCTTGTACGCAGGGATGCCGGCGGCGCAGTACTCCATGAGGTCGCCGATGAGGCGCAGGTGCGGCTCGGGTTCGAAGAGCCACTCCTTCTGGGCGATGTACTCCTTGAAGATGTCGGTCTGGAGCGTCCCGTTGAGGACGGCCGGGTCGACTCCCTGGCGCTCGGCGGCGACGAGGTACATGCAGAAGGCGGGCACGGCGGGCCCGGAGATGGTCATGGAGGTGGTGACGTCCCCGAGCGGGATGTCCTTGAACAGCACCTCCATGTCGGCGGCGGAGTCTATGGCGACCCCGCAGTGCCCGACCTCGCCGAGGGCGCGGGGGTCGTCGGAGTCCCGGCCCATGAGGGTGGGCATGTCGAAGGCGACGGAGAGCCCGCCGCCGCCGGCGGCCAGGATCATCTTGTAGCGCTCGTTGGTCTGCTCGGCGTTCCCGAACCCGGCGAACTGCCGGATGGTCCAGGTCCGCCCGCGGTACCCGGTGGGGTGCAGGCCGCGGGTGTAGGGGTACTCCCCCGGCCAGCCGATGCGCTCGAATCCCTCGTACGAGTCGCCGGGCCGGGGCCCGTAGACGGGGTCGACGGCATCGCCGGAGAGCGTGGTGAAATCGGCCTCGCGCTTGCGGGCCTTGTCATAACGGGCCTGCCAGCGGCGGCGGCCCTCCTCGATGGCGTCAGCGTCCATACCCACGAATTTACTAGGACGTCCTAGTAAATGTCGATGGGCAACCCCCGGAGAGTCACCCCGGGGGCGTGGGAATCGAGCGGGACGCGAGTCCTCAGGCCTTCGCGGCGGCGAGCCCGTCGGTCACGAGGGGCTCCACCTCGGCGCGGACCTTGCGCTCGACGAAGAAGGCGGCGAGCGGGATCGTGCCGGAGAGCATGATCCACAGCATCTTGCCGAACGGCCACTTCGCCTTGGAGCTCAGGTCGAAGGCGAAGACCACGTAGATCATGAAGAGCACGCCGTGCGCCTGCGACACGACGAAGGTCAGATCCGCACCCTTGTCGAAGCCGTACTTGAAGATCATGCAGGTGCAGAGCACCAGCAGCATGACGGCGGTGGCAAAGGCCATCACCCGGTAGCGGGTCAGCACGCTCTTTTTCATGCCGTCGAGCCTAGCCGTCCGAATTGCGCGATCTCGACGGGGGCGGCGTGATCCCCGCTACGCCTCTTCGAAGTCCTCGGCGGCGACCCGCAGCGGCCGCAGCAGCGCGAAGATCTCCGCGCACTCCTCGGCGTCGTACGCACCCAGGCCGAAGTCGATCGCCATCAGGTCCCGCGTCGCCGCCTCGACGACCTCGCGGCCCTTGTCCGTGATGGAGGCGAGGGTGCCGCGGCCGTCGTTCGGGTTCGGGCGCTTGGCGACGAGGCCCGACCTGACCAGCCGGTCCACCGTGTTCGTCACCGACGTCGGGTGGACCATCAGCCGCTCGCCGATCTTCGACATCGGCAGCTCCCCGGCCTTGGAGAAGGTCAGCAGCACCAGCGCCTCGTACCGCGCGAAGGTCAGCCCGTACGGCTTGACCACGGCGTCGACCTCGCCGAGCAGGATCTGCTGCGCCCGCATGATCGAGGTGATGGCGGCCATCGAGGGCACCGGGCCCCAGCGCTGCTGCCAGAGTTCGTGGGCGCGAGCGATGGGGTCGAAGGGGAGGCTGAGCGGCTTCGGCACGGCACAGACCCTACCGGTCGGTCATTTGACGGCGGGCCCCGTCTCACCCCTCGGCCGCCGCGCGGCCGCGTGCGGGCTGGCGGGGCAGTCGGCCCGGGAACGCGTTCGGACGGTGAGCCCCGCGGGCCCCGAGGCCCGCGGCCGGTGTCGCAGCCTCGCCCTTAATGTCGCTTATGTCACGATATCCCGGTCCGCTGCCCGACCCTTCGCCCCGAGGAGCCGGATGCCAGGCCGTCGCCACCCCGCCGCCCGCAGCCCCCGCCCCCGCCCCCGCCCCACCCCTCCCCGCACCGGCAGCCCCCTGCGCACCGCCTTCCCCGGCGCCGTCCCCGCCGCCCTCGGCCTCGCGCTGCTGCTCGCCGCCGCCCCCGCGTGCAGCCCTGCCCCGCAGGTGCGGCCGGAGTCCGCGCCGCCCAACCGGCCCGCGGCGGTCGGCCCGGTCGACGAGTCCCCGTTCTGGGTGGACCCGCAGAGCGACGCTGCCCGGCAGGTCGACGCCTGGGAGGCGCAGGGACGCAACAGCGACGCCCAGGTGCTGCGGCGGATCTCGGACCGGCCGATGGCGCTGTGGGGTCCCGCGGGCGACCCCGGCCCGGAGATCCGCCGGGCGCGGGCCGGCGCCGGGGCGGCCGGCCGGACCATGGTGCTGACCGCGTACAACATCCCGTACCGCGACTGCGGCCGGCACTCGGCGGGCGGCGCCCGGGACGCGGCCGCCTACCGCGCCTGGATCGGCGCCTTCGCCGACAACATCGCGGACCACAAGGCCGTCGTCATCCTGGAGCCGGACGCCATCGCGCACGTCGTCGACGGCTGCACCCGGGCCGACCACCACGACGAGCGCTTCCGGCTGCTGTCCGAGGCCGTCGACCGGCTCAAGCGGAACAAGAACACCAAGGTCTACCTGGACGCGGGCAACCCGGCCTGGATCCCGGACCCGGCGAAACTGGTCGGTCCGCTCTACCGGGCCGGCCTGGAGCGCGCCGACGGCTTCGCCCTCAACGTCTCCAACTTCCAGCCCAGCGAGGCCGGGCGCGCCTACGGCGCCAAGATCTCCAAGGCCGCCAAGGGCAAGCACTTCGTCATCGACACCAGCCGCAACGGCGACGGCCCGCTGGGCGGCGACCGCGGGCAGGCCTGGTGCAACCCGCCGGGCCGGTCCCTGGGCGCGCCGCCGACCGACCGGACGGGCGACCCGCTCGTGGACGCGTACCTGTGGATCAAGCGTCCGGGCGAGTCCGACGGCCCCTGCCGGGGCGGCCCGGCCGCGGGCCGTTGGTGGCCCGACTACGCCCTCGGGCTGGCCCGTCGCTCGAAGGGCTGAATCGCCGCATCCGCCTGGCCAAAACACCTTGCCGGAGGGGGAGTTGACGAGGATCCTGTGCGCTACGGGCAGTGCGTGGAGGGGGATCCGCAATGGCCAGACACGAGATCATCGATGTCCGCGTGAGTCGGCGCGTCCTGTGGATCGGCGCCGAGGCGTATCCGCTCAACAACATCGCCAGGGCGACGACCGTGCGGATCGACGCGGACCGCAAGGCGGCCATCGGACGCTTCGCCTCGACGATCGTGGCGCTGGCGGTCCTGACGGTCATCGTCCAGTGGGCGATCCAGGAGGGCCTGACGGGCGACGACGAGCAGACTTCCGTCCGCGTCGCGGTGCTCGTCCTGCTGGCCCTGGCGCTCGTCGCGATCGGCCGGCTGGTCGTGGCGCTGCTGCGCAGGACGTTCTACGCACTGGTCATCGAGACGGCGGGCAGCCCCCGTACCGCGCTCGTGAGCATCGACCGGGCCGAGGTGCACGACCTCGTCCACCGGATCATGGAATCGATCGACAACCCGCACGCCGACTTCGAGCTCAAGATCGACAACTACATCGGGCACGTCGGGGACAACGTCAACGTGTTCGGCGGACGCGGCAACACCGGGAAGGTGGGCAGATGACCGGCAACGAGGACTACCGGATCGGCCACATCGGCGACAACGTCAACGTCTACGGCGGCACCGGGAACGTCGGCCAGATCAAGAACACCTACAACGCGCCCCAGGACCCGCAGGCCGTCTTCCGCGAGATGATCAGCCTGATCCAGGTGCTCCGGGGCCAGGTCTCGGCCGCGGACCGGGCGGTCATCGACGAATCCCTGGAGACCGTCCAGGAGGGGGACGCCGCTCCCCCGGGTGCCGTGCGCCGTGCGCTCGGCTCCATCGCCGGGGTCGCCGCGGTGGTCGGCGAGGTCGGGGCGCCGGTGGTCGAGGCGGTACGCCGCTTCCTCGCCCTGCTCGGCGGCTGACCGGCCGACGGGCCAGGGCCGTACGGGTGACGGCGGACGTGCGGACGCCCCCGGCCGGGGGCGTCGCGGAAGCAGAGGAGCGGGGCCGGGGCTCAGCCGTCGGCGAGGTGGCGTTCGACCGTTTCGACCTTCGAGGTGATGCCGTCCGTCACGCCGGGGCGGACGTCGGCCTTGAGGAACTCGGAGGACGCCGCACTTGGCCCGGCGTAATACGCGTCATACAGTGTGCTTGTGGCCAAGACCAGGATCAGCATCAGCCTTGAGGAGCACCAGGCCGACCGCATCAGGCGACACGCAGAACGGGCCGGCCTGGACGTCTCCGCGTACCTCGTGCACGCGGCGACACGGCAGATGGCCGAGACCGAAGCCATAGAGGATCAATTCGCGGGCGTTGACGCCATCATCGCGGCGGCCGAGGCCGAGGCTGCTGCTCTCCGTCCGGAGACCGCTCCTCCGGCCGGAGAGTTGACCGAACAGGAGCGACGGGAGGTCGAATCCGCCCTCGACCTCGTCTACGGGCCGGATCGAGCCCGTGCCCGCCCCGGAGAGGCCGCGTGAACGCAAGGGTCCCTGTCTACGACACGGGAATGCTGATCGCTCTGGCAGACCGCAAAGCCAAGCCGGCCCACCTGCATGAAGCGCTGAAGGCCACCCCGCACCGGGCGGTGGTCCTAGGGCCGGTGCTGGCCCAGGTATGGCGCCCGCATCCGGCACTCGTGCACCGACTGGCCACCACCCTCAGAGACTGCACCGTGCCGCAGGCTCGCAGCTCGGCCCCGCCGATGCGCGATACCAGGGCGGGCCGGCCCGAGTGCATCGCCTGCGCGACGGGCTTCGACCTGGCCGACTGGCACCGAATCGGGACCGTCCTGGGGCAAGCCCGACTCCCACCGAAGAAACGGCCCGACGCGGTGGATGCCTGCGTGGCCCTGGCCGCTACGAAACACGGCAGCGCGGTGATCTTCACCAGCGACCCGGAGGACATCGCGGCTTATCTGGCCGTGCTGAATCCGCCGGATGTGCACATCCACGCCGTATGAGCGCGTCAGCCCGCCGCGAGGTGCCGTTCGACCGTTTCGACCTTCGAGGTGATGCCGTCGGTGACACCGGGGCGGATGTCGGCCTTGAGGATGAAGGAGACCCGCGGCGCGCGCGCTTCCACGGCCTCCACGGCGCGCTTCACCACGTCCATCACCTCGTCCCACTCGCCCTCGACGGTGGTGAACATGGCGTCGGTCCGGTTCGCCAGCCCCGACTCCCGTACGACGCGCACGGCGTCGGCGACGTACGCGCCGACCTCCTCTCCGACCCCCAGCGGGGTCACGGAGAACGCGACGATCATGCGCGGGCCGCCTCACGCGCCCGCGCGGCCAGGACGCTGTCCGCCTCGTCGCGCTTGAGCAGCCGGTCGCCGTACAGGCCGCCGAAGGGCACCAGCGCCAGCAGGAAGAACAGGGCGGCCTTCTTGAGCGGCCACTTGGCCTTGTTCCAGACATCCAGCAGGAAGACCGCGTAGATGACGAACAGGATCCCGTGCAGGGCGCCGAGCGGCATCATCAGGTAGTCGATGTCCGAGATCCGGCTCAGCAGCGACCCGAAGATCAGCAGGGCCGGGAACGACAGCGCCTCCGGTACGGAGATGAGGCGCAGCCGGTGCAGGGCGGAAGCGGTCTTGATGTCCACGTGGAACCTTCGGGTGGGTGCCGGGGGTCCGTTCCAGTGTCTCAGCCGGTGCGGGAGATCTTGACGCGGGTCCCGCCGGGGGCCGTTCGCACACCCCGAAGGTGCACGAACCTGCCCGAGTGTGGCGGATATCGGCCAACAGGCCCTGTTCGGGTGCGCCCACTGCCGATAACGTCATCCCGTGGCTCAGTTCCGACTCCAAGGCAGCAAGGTGCTCGCCGTCGACCTGACCGGGGACGCCGTAAAAGCGAAGAACGGCTCCATGGTCGCGTACGACGGTCAGATGGCCTTCAAGAAGATGACAGGCGGCGGCGAAGGCCTCCGCGGCATGGTGACCCGGCGCCTGACCGGCGAGCAGATGACCGTGATGGAGGTCCAGGGGCACGGCACCTGCTTCTTCGCCGACCGCGCGAGTGAGATCAATCTGGTCAATCTGCGCGGCGAGAAGCTCTACGTCGAGTCC
This sequence comes from Streptomyces sp. NPDC051183, assembly GCF_040682455.1. Taxonomy (NCBI): domain Bacteria; kingdom Bacillati; phylum Actinomycetota; class Actinomycetes; order Kitasatosporales; family Streptomycetaceae; genus Streptomyces; species Streptomyces sp. NPDC051183. The sequence continues at coordinate 62,559 of NZ_JBFBBA010000022.1, read as the reverse complement.
AGCAACCTGCTGTGCACCGACGCCGGCCTGCGCACCGGCACCACCTTCACGGGCCTGCGCGGCGCGACGACCGGCAACGGGCTGTTCACGACGACCGTCGAGGGCTCGGGCCAGGCGGCGATCACGTCCGACGGCCCGGCGGTGGTGCTGCGCGTCAGCGCCCAGTACCCGCTCTCCGTCGACCCGGGCGCGTACATCGCGCACACCGGCAACCTCCAGCAGTCCTTCCAGTCCGGCGTGAACTTCCGCACGCTGATCGGCGAGGGCTCGGGCGAGGCGTTCCAGATCCGCTTCGAGGGCGAGGGCCTGGTGTACGTGCAGCCCAGCGAGCGCAACACCATCGGGGGCGACGTCTGATGCCGTTCCGCGAGATCAACTCGAAGATGGTCGAGGCCCAGGTCGTCCCGGGGCAGAAGATGTACAGCCAGCGGGGCGCGATGCTCGCGTACCGCGGCGAGGTGTCCTTCACCCCGAGCCTGACCGGCGGCCAGGGCGGGGTCATGGGCATGATCGGGCGCCGCGTGGCGAACGAGCAGACCCCGCTGATGACGGTCGAGGGCAGCGGCACCGTGATGTTCGGCCACGGCGGCCACCACATCCAGGTCATCAGCCTCACCGGCGAGACGCTGTACGTGGAGGCCGACCGGCTCCTCGCCTTCGACGGCTCCCTCCAGCAGGGCACGATGTTCATGGGCTCGCAGGGCGGGGTCATGGGCATGGTGCGCGGCCAGGTGACCGGCCAGGGCCTGTTCACCACCACCCTCAAGGGCCACGGCTCGGTCGCCGTGATGGCCCACGGCGGGGTCATCGAGCTCCCGATCACCCCGAACCGCCCGGTCCACGTGGACCCGCAGGCGTACGTGGCCCACCACGGGGACGTCCGCAACAAGCTGTCCACGGCGCTGGGCTGGCGGGACATGGTCGGGCGCGGCTCGGGCGAGGCGTTCCAGCTGGAGCTGTCCGGCCAGGGCGCGGTGTACGTACAGGCCTCGGAGGAGAAGCTGTGAACTTTGGTCCCGTGATGGGCGGACCCGGCGGCGCCGGCGGTCCAACGGTCTTCGACCCGTACACCCTGCCCTCCGACGACAACGTGAACGCGTACACCTTCTGCGTGGAGCTCAAGGGGAGCCAGTGGTTCCTGCAGAAGGGCAAGATGATCTCGTACTACGGGAGCATCGAGTTCAACGGCATCGGCCACGGCCGCTTCGACCGGCTGCTGCGCACCAGCTTCCACTCGCCGCTGCACGCGAGCGACTGGGTGGTGGCCGAGGGGCAGGGCAAGATGCTGCTCGCCGACCGGGCCTTCGACGTGAACTCGTACGACCTGGACAACGGGAACCTGACCATCCGGTCGGGGAACCTGCTGGCGTACCAGCCCTCGCTGGCGCTCAAGCAGTCGATCGTCCCGGGTTTCCTCACGCTGATCGGAACCGGCAAGTTCGTGGCGGCGTCCAACGGTCCGGTGGTGTTCATGGAACCGCCACTGCGCGTGGACCCGCAGGCACTGGTGGGATGGGCCGACTGCCCCTCCCCCTGCCACCACTACGACCACGGCTACATGTCGGGCGTGATCGGCGGACTGCGCTCGCTGACGGGCATCGGCGGCTCCTCGGGCGAGGAACACCAGTTCGAGTTCGTGGGGGCGGGCACGGTCCTGCTCCAGTCGTCGGAGATGCTGATGGCGGAGCAGGCCGTCGGCGCGGTCGGCGCCGGTGCCGCCGCGGGCAACGCGCAGGGCGTTCCGGGGGCGGGTCAGGGTCCGCTGGGGCAGCTGGGTGTGCCCCGGATGCCGGGGCAGCTGGGTGATCTCCAGCGGCGCTTCGGCCTCTAGTCCCGCTCGAATCCCGCTCGCACTTTTGTACGTAATTCAACTTCTTAGGTAGAGTTCATTCATGGAGACCATCGAGACCGAGACGGCCACGCGCTGGCTGACCGACGCCGAGCAGTGCGCGTGGCGCACCCACCTGGACGTCAGCAGACTGCTGATGCACCAGCTGGAAAAGGATCTCCAGCCCTTCGGACTCACCAACAACGACTACGAGATCCTCGTGAACCTCTCGGAGTCGGACGACCACCGGATGCGGATGAGCGATCTCGCGACCGCGACCCTGCAGTCCAAGAGCCGGCTGTCCCACCAGATCACGCGCATGGAGGCGGCCGGCCTGGTCCGCCGGGTGAACTGCGAGTCCGACCGCCGCGGCCTGTTCGCGGTGCTCACGGACGAGGGCATGGAGACCATGCGCAAGGTCGCCCCGCACCACGTGGCGTCCGTCCGCCGGCACTTCATCGACCTGCTGCCGCCGGAGGCCCTGGCGGCGCTGCGCGGCTCGCTGGGACCGGTCGCGGACCACCTGCGCGACAACCGCGGCAAGGCCTGAGCGGGATCCCTGGCCGCGCGGTCCTCGCCGGCAGCCGGGAGAATGGGCGGTAACGCTCGCTCGCCGGCCGCCCGCCGAGCAACCGCAAGCGCATGGCCGGCCCGAGGAGGTCAGCCATGAAGCGCACCCTGTACGTCTCGTCCGCGGCCGCCGCGGTCCTGCTCGTCGGCGGCCCGGTGGCCGCCGCCGGAGCGGCGGCGGCCGACGCGGGCAGAGCCCTCCCGGCGGTCTCCACGGCCGTCCGCGCCTCCGTCGACGCGGAGGGGGCCGCCGCGGCGGCACTGAAGCACTACCCCGGCGTCATCGAGTCCCTCGACAAGGACGGCTCGACCTGGCACGTGAACATCATCGGCAAGAACGGCACGTACGCCGAGGTGGAGGTCGGCTCCGACGGCAAGGCCACCACCCGGGGCACCGAACGCAACGACGACGACCGCAACGAGAACGCCGCGCTGGTCGGTGCGAAGGTCAACGCCCAGAAGGCGATCACGGCCGCCCTCGCCGCCCACCCCGGCACGGTCTGGTCGGTGAACTGGGACGACGACGACAACGACGGCAGCAGCCAGAAGCGCTACTGGGACGTGCAGATCAAGTCCGGCGACGGCCGCACGCAGAACGTCCACGTCGACCCCACCTCGGGCAAGGCCACCGTGTCCCCCTCGGACTCCGACGAGGACGAGGACGGCGACGACAGCGACCAGAACGGCAGCTACGAGAACTACGACAGCCGCTGACGGCCTGCGACAGCAGCAGAACGAGGAGCCGCACCCCCGGGGCGGGGGTGCGGCTCCTCGTACGCTTGCGGCGGTCCGGTCGGTCAGGCGTTGGGACGCTTGCCGTGGTTCGCCTTCTTCTTCTTGCGTGCTCGCTTCTTGTTGCCGCGCTTGGCCATGACGCCACTCCCTCTATCGGGGCATTCCGGGCGTTCGCCAGTCTATGGTCGACCGCCCGCACCCGCATCAGCCCCGATCCGGCCAGCGCGGGCCGGGAAGGGCCTCAGGCCTCCGTCAGCGTCGCCAGGAGCACGTCCGAGGCCGCGTACGGGTCCAGCTCGCCCGCGGCGACACGGGCCGCCAGCGCTTCGAGCCGGGCGTTCCCGTGCAGATCGGCCATCCGGGCCCGCAGGGCCGTCACCGCGATGGTCTCCACCTCGCGCGCGGCGCGCGCCGTACGCCGCTCGGCCAGCACCCCGTGCTCGTCCATCCACGCCCGGTGCTTCTCCAGCGCCTCGACGAGTTCGTCGATGCCCTTGGCCCGCGCTGCGACGGTCTTGATGATCGGCGGCCGCCAGTCCCCCGGGCCCCGGGACTCGCCCAGGCCCAGCATGTGGTTCAGCTCCCGGGCAGTGGCGTCCGCGCCGTCCCGGTCGGCCTTGTTGACGACGTAGACGTCGCCGATCTCCAGGATTCCCGCCTTCGCGGCCTGGATCCCGTCGCCCATCCCGGGAGCCAGCAGCACCACCGAGGTGTCCGCCTGCGCGGCGATCTCCACCTCGGACTGCCCGACCCCGACCGTCTCGACCAGGATCACGTCGCAGCCCGCCGCGTCCAGCACCCGGATCGCCTGCGGCGCGGACCAGGCGAGACCTCCCAGGTGGCCGCGGGTGGCCATGGAGCGGATGTAGACCCCCGGGTCGGAGGCGTGGTCCGACATCCGCACCCGGTCACCGAGCAGCGCACCGCCGGAGAACGGCGAGGACGGGTCGACGGCGAGGACGCCGACCCGCTTGCCGGCCTTGCGGTAGGCCGTCACGAGCGCGGAGGTCGAAGTCGACTTGCCGACACCCGGCGACCCCGTCAGGCCCACCACGTACGCATTGCCCGTGAGCGGGGCCAGCGCCGCCATCACCTCGCGCAACTGCGGGGACGCCCCCTCGACCAGCGAGATCAGCCGGGCCACCGCCCTCGGCCTGCCCTCACGCGCCTGGGCCACGAGCTGGGGGACGTCCACCACCGTCATGCGTGCTGCTCTCCTCGGTTCTCGTACCGCTGCTTCGACGGGTTCCTAGGCCTTGGGCACGCGGACGATCAGGGCGTCGCCCTGCCCGCCGCCGCCGCACAGCGCGGCCGCTCCGACCCCGCCGCCGCGGCGCTTGAGCTCCAGCGCCAGGTGCAGCACCACGCGGGCGCCGGACATGCCGATCGGGTGCCCCAGGGCAATGGCGCCGCCGTTGACGTTCACCTTTTCCGGGGTCACGCCGAGGTCCTTCATTGACTGCACCGCGACGGCGGCGAAGGCCTCGTTGATCTCGACGAGGTCCAGGTCGGCGACCTCCAGGCCCTCCTTCTTCAGCGCGTGCAGGATCGCGTTCGACGGCTGCGACTGGAGCGAGTTGTCCGGGCCGGCCACGTTGCCGTGGGCGCCGATCTCGGCGAGCCACTCCAGGCCCAGCTCCTCGGCCTTGGCCTTGCTCATCACGACCACGGCGGCCGCGCCGTCGCTGATCTGGGAGGAGGTGCCGGCGGTGATGGTGCCGTCCTTGGCGAAGGCCGGGCGCAGCTTGCCGAGGGACTCGGCGGTGGTCTCCGCGCGGATGCCCTCGTCCTGCGAGAAGACCACCGGCTCGCCCTTGCGCTGCGGGATCTCGACCGGGGTGATCTCGGCCTCGAAGACGCCGTTCTTCTGCGCGGCCGCGGCACGCTGGTGCGAGACGGCGGCGAACTCGTCCTGCGGGGCGCGCTCGATGCCCAGGCGGGTGTTGTGCTTCTCGGTGGACTCGCCCATCGCGATGTTCTCGAAGGCGTCGGTGAGGCCGTCGTAGGCCATCGCGTCGAGCATCTCGATGGCGCCGTACTTGTAGCCCTCGCGGGACTTCGGCAGCAGGTGCGGGGCGTTGGTCATCGACTCCTGGCCGCCCGCGACCACGATGTCGAACTCACCGGCGCGGATCAGCTGGTCGGCCAGCGCGATGGCGTCCAGGCCCGAGAGGCACACCTTGTTGATGGTGAGGGCGGGCACGTTCATCGGGATGCCGCCCTTGACCGCGGCCTGGCGGGCGGGGATCTGGCCCGCGCCGGCCTGGAGCACCTGGCCCATGATCACGTACTGCACCTGGTCGCCGGAGATCCCGGCCCGGTCCAGCGCGGACTTGATGGCGAAGCCGCCGAGGTCGGCGCCCGAGAAGGACTTCAGCGAGCCGAGCAGTCGTCCCATGGGCGTGCGGGCCCCGGCGACGATCACTGAAGTGGTGTTGTTCGATCCGGACATGAGGCACAGCCCCTTGAGGATGAGGAGTGAACGAGGGTTTACCTGAATGTACTGAGCGGTACCCGCGGCGTCACCGGGCTGTCGGTGTGATCGCTGGCACGTTGCGTGACCGCCCCTCTCGGCGGTGCACTGGTCCCATGCTGACAAGAATCGACCACATCGGGATCGCCTGCTTCGACCTGGACAAGACCGTCGAGTTCTACCGTGCCACGTACGGCTTCGAGGTGTTCCACTCCGAGGTCAACGAGGAGCAGGGCGTGCGCGAGGCCATGCTCAAGATCAACGAGACCTCCGACGGCGGCGCCTCCTACCTCCAGCTCCTGGAGCCCACCCGCGAGGACTCCACGGTGGCCAAGTGGCTGGCCAAGAACGGCGAGGGCGTCCACCACATCGCCTTCGGCACCGAGGACGTCCTCGGCGACTCGGAGGCCATCCGCGGCAAGGGCGTCCGCGTGCTCTACGACCAGCCCCGCACGGGCTCCATGGGCTCCCGGATCACCTTCCTGCACCCCAAGGACTGCGGCGGAGTCCTCACCGAACTCGTCACCTCCAACCCTGACCACTGATGCCCCGATTCCCCGGCCGGTAGAGTGGCCATGGCTCGGCCGGGGATCGGTGCGGAGACGGGGTCGGGGCCTGTGATCCCTGCCCCGGTATCTGACACCATTCCCCGGGGGCGTCGTTCAGCGGGCGAGCGATGCTCAATTGGGAGTGAGCTTGCGACCAGGGGACGGATGGGACCGCGCTGTGCGGGGCTACGAAAGCCAGGAGAGCCATCAGGCTGAGGCCGACCATCTCTCGCGCTTCGAGGCCGAGATGGAGCGGCTGAAGAAGGAGCGCGGGAAGGCCGTCCAGCACGCCGAGGACCTGGGATACCAGGTCGAGGTGCTGCGCGCCAAGCTCCACGAGGTACGCCGCAATCTGGCGTCCCGGCCCGCCTACGACAGCGCGGACATGGGCTATCAGGCGGAGCAGCTGCTCCGCAATGCCCAGATCCAGGCCGACCAGATGCGCTCCGACGCCGAGCGCGAGCTGCGCGACGTCCGGGCGCAGACCCAGCGGATCCTCCAGGAGCACGCCGAGCACCAGGCGCGCCTGCAGGCCGAGCTGCACGCCGAGGCCGTCAACCGCCGCCAGCGCCTGGACCAGGAGCTGAGCGAGCGCCGCCAGACCGTCGAGGCGCACGTCAACGAGAACGTCGCGTGGGCCGAGCAGCTTCGGGCCCGTACGGAGTCCCAGGCCCGCCGGCTCATGGAGGAGTCCCGCGCCGAGGCCGAGCAGTCGCTGAACGCCGCCCGCGCCGAGGCCGCGCGGGTCGCCGAGGAGACCCGGCGCCGGATGGCCGCCGACACGGAGGCCGCCCGGGCGGAGACCGAGGCCACCCTGCTGCGCGCCCGCAAGGAGGCCGAGCGGCTGCTGACCGCCGCCTCCGCGCAGGCCCAGGAGGCCACCGAGCACGCGGAGCGGCTGCGCTCGTCCACCAGCGCCGAGGCCGAGCAGACCCGGCAGCAGACGATGGACCTCGGCCGGGTGGCCGAGCAGCGCGCCCAGGAGGCCGAGGGAGCGCTGCGAGAAGCCCGCGCGGCCGCCGAGAAGGTGCTGGCGGAGGCCAAGGAGAGCGCCGCACGGCAGCTGGCCTCGGCGGAGTCCGTCAACGAGCAGCGCACCCGTACCGCCAAGGAGCAGGTGGCCCGGCTGGTCGGCGAGGCCACCAAGGAGACCGAGGTCCTCAAGGCCGAGGCCGAGCAGGCGCTGGCCGACGCCCGCGCCCAGGCGGAGCGGCTGCGCACCGAGGCCGGTGAGGCGGCCCGTACGGCGGCCGCCGAGGACACCGCGGCGCAGCTGGCGAAGGCCGCCCGCACGGCCGAGGACGTACTGAACAAGGCCTCGGAGGACGCCCGGGCCACCACGAAGGCCGCGTCCGAGGAGGCCGAGCGGATCCGCCGCGAGGCCGAGGCCGAGGCCGACCGGCTGCGCCTGCAGGCGGCGACCACGGCGGACGAGCTCAAGGGCGCGGCGAAGGACGACACCGAGGAGTACCGGGCCCGGACCGTCGAGCTCCAGGAGGAGGCCCGGCGGCTGCGCGGCGAGGCCGAGCAGCTGCGCGCGGAGGCCGTCGCCGAGGGCGAGCGGATCCGCGGCGAGGCCCGCCGCGAGGCGGTCCAGCAGATCGAGGAGGCGGCCCGGACCGCCGAGGAACTGCTCGGCAAGGCCAAGGCGGACGCGGACGAGCTGCGCGGCGGGGCGACCGCCGAGAGCGAGCGCGTGCGCGCCGAGGCCGTGGAACGGGCCACGACCCTGCGCAAGCAGGCCGAGGAGACCCTGGAGCGGACCCGCGCCGAGGCGGAGCGGCTGCGCGCCGAGGCCGAGGAGCGGGCGGAGACCGTCGGGGCCGAGGCGGACGCCGCCGCGGCGGTGCGGCGCGAGGAGACCGAGCAGGCGGTGGCCGCGCGGCGCGCGGAGGCCGACGAGGAGCTCGTACGCCTGCACACGGAGGCGGAGGCCCGGCTGACCACGGCCGAGCAGACGCTGCGCGACGCCCGTACGGCGGCGGAGAACATCCGCAAGGAGACCGCCGAGGAGAACGACCGGCTGCGTGCCGAGTCGGCGGAACGGATCCGCACCCTCCAGACGCAGTCGGAGGCCGAGGCCGACCAGCTGCGCGGGGACGCGGCGGACGACGCCGGCCGGGTCCGCGCGGAGGCCGAGCAGGTCGCGCTGCGGCTGCGCGAGGAGTCCGAGGCCGAGGCCGAGCGGGTGCGCTCGGAGGCCAAGGAGACCGCCGACCGGCTGCGCGCGGAGGCGAAGGCCGCCGCGGAGCGGGTCGCCGAGGAGGCCGCGGAGGCGCTGGCCGCCGCCCAGGAGGAGGCCGCCCGGCGCCGTCGGGAGTCCGAGGAGACCCTGGCTTCGGCGCGCACGGACGCGGACAGCGAGCGGGCCCAGGCCCGCGAGCAGAGCGAGGAACTGCTGGCGCAGGCCCGCAAGCGCTCGGAGGAGGCGCAGGCCGAGGCGGCCCGCCTGACCGAGGAGGCGGAGCAGCGCGCGTCGGAGCTGGTCACGGCGGCCGAGGCCACCGCCCAGCAGGTACGGGACTCCGTGGCGGGTCTGCACGAGCAGGCCGAGGAGGAGGTCGCCGGGCTGCGCAGCGCCGCCGAGCACGCGGCGGAGCGTACGCGGACCGAGGCCGGGGAAGAGGCCGAGCGGGTCCGTACCGACGCCCACGCGGAGCGGGAGCGGGCCGACGAGGACGCCAACCGGATCCGCACCGAGGCGCGGGCCGAGACGGACGCGGCGAAGGCGCTCGCGGAGCGGACGGTCGGCGAGGCCATCGCCGAGGCCGAGCAGCTGCGCGCCGACACCGCGGAGTACGCGCAGCGGGTGCGCACGGAGGCCACGGACGCACTGGCGGCGTCCGAGCGGGACGCGGCCCGGACCCGCGCGGACGCCCGGGACGACGCGAACCGCATCCGCGGCGAGGCGGCGGAGGCCCTGGAGTCCTCCCGCGCCGAGGGCGGGCGGATCGTCGCGGAGGCGACGGCGGAGGCGGAGCGGCTGACGGCCGAGGCCCTGGCGGCCGCGGACGCGACGCGCGCCGAGGCCGCGGGCACGCTGGACGAGGCCCGCGCCGACGCGAACCGGCTGCGTACCGAGGCGGCCGAGCAGGCCGACCGGCTCACGTCGGAGGCCCTCTCCGAGGCGGAACGCCTCACCGAGGAGACCCGCGCGGCGAACGCGGCGACGGTCGGCGACGCCGCCGCCGAGGCCGACCGGCTCATCGCGCAGGCGGCCGAGACCCTGGAGGACGCCCGCACCGAGGGCGCCCGCCTGATCGGCGAGGCCACCGCCGAGACCGAGCGGATGACGGTCGAGACCCAGGCGGCCAACGACCGTACGGTCGGCGAGGCGAACGAGCGGGCCGAGGCCCTGCGGGCCGTGGCCGAGCGGCTCCTGGAGGACGCCCGGGCCGACGGCGGCCGGATCATCGGCGAGGCCACCGCGGAGGCGGAGCGCGTCACGGTCGCGGCCAACGAGACCCTGGCGAGCGCCGAGCGGGAGTCCGAGCAGACCCTGGACGAGGCGCGTGCCGAGGGCAACCGGCTGCGTACGGAGGCGGCCGAGCAGGCGGACCGGCTCATCACGGAGGCCTCGTCCGAAGCGGCGAAGCTCACCGAGCAGACCCGCAAGGACAACGAGCGCACGGTCGGCGAGGCCGCGACGGAGGCCGAGCGGCTGCGTACGGAGGCGGCGGAGGCGCTGTCCTCGGCGCAGGAGCACGCGACCCGTACCCGGTCCGAGGCCGAGCGGGTCAAGGCGGAGGCGGCGAACGAGGCCGAGCGCACCCGCGCCGAGGCCCGTACGGAGTCGGAGCGGCTGCTGGACGAGGCCCGCGAGGAGGCCAACAAGCGCCGCAGCGAGGCCGCGGAGCAGGTGGACCGGCTCATCACGGAGGCTTCCTCGGAGGCCGAGAAGCTGACGTCCGACGCGCAGAAGCAGGCCCTGGCCGCCACCACGGCGGCCGAGGAGCAGGCCGACGCGATGGTCGACGCGGCGCGCAAGGAGGCCGCGCGGATCACCTCGGAGGCGACCGTGGAGGGCAACTCCATGGTGGAGAAGGCCCGCACGGACGCGGACGAGCTGCTCGTCGGCGCGCGCACGGACGCCGCCGCCATAAGGGAGCGGGCGGAGGAACTGCGCGGCCGGGTCGAGTCGGAGGTCGAGGAGCTGCACGAGCGGGCCCGCCGGGAGTCTGCCGAGCAGATGAAGTCGGCCGGCGAGCGCGTGGACAAGCTGGTCCGGGCGGCGACCGAGCAGAGCGTCGAGGCCGAGGCGAAGGCCAAGGAGCTGGTGTCGGACGCGAGCAGCGAGGCGAGCAAGGTCCGGATCGCCGCGGTGCGCAAGGCGGAGGCGCTGCTCAAGGAGGCCGAGCAGAAGAAGGCCGAGCTGGTCAGGGAGGCCGAGAGCGCGCTCACCCAGGCCAAGGCGGAGGCCGAACGGCTCGTCGAGGAGGGCCGCCGCGAGCTGGAGGTCCTGGTGCGCAGGCGCGAGGACATTCAGGCGGAGATCTCCCGTGTCCAGGACGTTCTTGAGGCGTTGGAATCATTCGAGGCGCCTTCGGGTGGCGCGAAGCCCACGGTCGGCGGCCAGGGCGCGGGGGGCGTGAAGGCCGGCGCGACAGCGGGTTCCACTCGATCGGGTGGCAAGACGTCAGAGGGGTAGTCGGCGCACACAAATGTGTGCTCCTGATGGAGGTTCAGGCGAACGAGTGACAAGCATTCTGACGCCTTGCCACTCAAAAGGGGTGTCATTGTCCAGATCAAACGCGGATTGACTCGATGACACGCCGCCCTGGCGCCTAGGATTCCCCTTAACACCTCACGCAGTACCTCATCGGTCTCATTCGACAGGAACCCCATGAGCGACCCTTCCTCCCCCTTCGGCTTCGAGCTCGTGCGGCGCGGTTACGACCGCGGTCAGGTGGACGACCGCATTACCAAGCTGGTCTCCGACCGTGACAGCGCCCTCGGACGCATCAACTCTCTGGAAAAGCGGATCGAGGAGTTGCACCTCGAGACGCAGAACGCCCAGGCCCAGGTGAGCGACGCCGAGCCGTCGTACGCCGGCCTCGGCGCCCGGGTCGAGAAGATCCTGCGGCTCGCCGAGGAGGAGGCGAAGGACCTGCGCGAGGAGGCCCGTCGCGCGGCCGAGCAGCACCGTGAGCTCGCCGAGTCGGCTGCCCAGCAGGTCCGCAACGACGCCGAGTCGTTCGCTGCCGACCGGAAGTCGACGGCCGAGGACGAGGGCGTCCGCATCGTCGAGAAGGCCAAGGGCGATGCCTCGGCCCTGCGCGCCGAGGCCCAGAAGGACGCGGCCTCCAAGCGCGAGGAGGCCGACGCGCTGTTCGAGGAGACCCGCGCGAAGGCCGCCCAGGCCGCCGCGGACTTCGAGACCAACCTGGCCAAGCGCCGCGAGCAGTCCGAGCGGGACCTGGCCTCGCGTCAGGCCAAGGCCGAGAAGCGCCTCGCGGAGATCGAGCACCGCGCGGAGCAGCTGCGCCTGGAGGCGGAGAAGCTCCGTACGGACGCCGAGCGCCGCGCCCGCCAGACCGTGGAGACCGCGCAGCGCCAGGCCGAGGACATCGTGGCCGACGCCAACGCCAAGGCCGACCGGATCCGCAGCGAGTCCGAGCGCGAGCTGGCGGCGCTCACCAACCGCCGCGACTCGATCAACGCGCAGCTGACGAACGTCCGCGAGATGCTGGCGACGCTCACCGGTGCGGCCGTCGCGGCGGCCAACCCGATCGTGGACGACGAGCCGGTCACCCGCGGCGTCCCGGCGCAGCAGAGCCGCTAGTACGTAGGCGCAGTACGTACACGCCGTACGCACGGGCAGTACGCACGCGCCGTACGTACATATGACCGAGGGCCCCGCGCCACCTCCGTGAGGTGGCGAGGGGCCCTCGGTCGTTCTAGCGTGAGCGGCATGATCGAGCTTGAGGGCCTCACCAAGCGATTCGGCGCGAAGACCGCCGTGGACGACCTCAGCTTCAAGGTCAGACCGGGGGTGGTGACCGGATTCCTCGGCCCCAACGGGGCGGGGAAGTCCACGACCATGCGCATGATGCTGGACCTCGACAACCCGACCAGCGGCACGGTCCGGATCGACGGGAAGCACTACCGGGACCTGCCCGAGCCACTGAAGTACATCGGTGCGCTGCTCGACGCGAAGGCCATGAACGGCGGTCGCAGCGCCTACAACAACCTTCTCTGCCTGGCCCAGTCGAACCGGATCCCGGAGCGCCGGGTCTCCGAGGTGCTGGACCTGGTCGGTCTGACGGCCGTCACGCGGAAGAAGTCGAAAGGATTTTCGCTCGGTATGGGGCAGCGGCTGGGAATCGCCTCCGCGCTGCTCGGCGATCCGGAAATCCTGATGTTCGACGAACCCGTCAATGGTCTGGACCCGGAAGGAATTCTGTGGATCAGAAATCTTATGAAGGGGCTGGCGGCCGAAGGGAGGACGATCTTCGTATCCTCCCACCTGATGAGCGAAATGGCGCTGACCGCAGACCATTTGGTCGTCATCGGACAGGGAAGGCTGCTGGCGGACCTGTCAATGGCCGATTTCATCCAGCAGAACTCGCGTAGTTACGTCCGGCTGCGCTCCCCGCAGCAGGAGCGGCTCAAGGACGTCCTGCACCAGGCCGGGGTCGACGCCATCAGCGTCCCCGCCACCGGCACGCTGGAGATCGACGGGGTGCCCGCGGAGCGGCTCGGCGAGCTCGCCGCCCAGCACCAGATCGTGCTGCACGAACTCAGCCCGCAGCGGGCCTCACTGGAGGAAGCGTTCATGCGCATGACGGCGGACTCCGTCGAGTACCACGCCCACGCCCCGGGGGTTCCGGGCGTCCCCGCGGGGACGGCCTCCGACAATCCGGCCCGGCCGGCCGACGTACCAGCGTGGGGCGCCGGCTTCGAGGCGACGCGCAAGGGCGGCGAGTGACCGTGGCCTCTTCTTCCGCCCCCTCCTCCGCCTCCTCCTCCCTCCCCGCCATCCTGAAGTCCGAGTGGACCAAGATCCGCTCGGTCGCCTCGACCACCTGGACCCTGGTCGCCGCCTTCGTCGTCACGGTCGGCATCGGCGCCGCCCTGTCCGCGTTCGTCAACAGCAGCTTCCAGGACATGGAGCCCGCGGAGCAGGCCACCTTCGACCCGACGCTGGTCAGCTTCTCCGGGATGACCCTCGGTCAGCTCGCGATGATCGTCTTCGGCGTCCTCGTCGTCGGCACCGAGTACAGCTCGGGCATGATCCGCACCTCGCTGGCCGCCGTGCCGCGCCGCGGCAGCTTCCTGTTCGGCAAGCTCTCCGTCGCCACCGGCCTCGCGCTGGCCGTGGGTCTGATCACAAGCTTCCTGTCCTTCTTCCTCGGCCAGGCCATCCTGGGCGGCCGCAGCATCGGCATCGGCGAGCCGAACGTGCTGCGCGCGGTGATCGGGGCCGGCCTCTACATGGCGCTGATCGCCCTCTTCTCCATGGGCGTGGCCACCATGCTGCGCAGCTCGATGCTCGCGCTCGGCATCCTGATGCCGTTCTTCTTCCTGATCTCGAACATCCTCGGCCTGGTCAGCGCCACCAAGAAGGTCGCGCAGTACTTCCCCGACCAGGCCGGATCCAAGATCATGCAGGTCGTCCCCGGGGCCATGGGCAGCGCCCCGGTGCCCTACGGGCCCTGGGGCGGGCTCGGGATCATGGTCCTGTGGGTGGCCGCCGCGGTACTCGGGGGCTACGTCGTCCTCAGGAAGAGGGACGCCTGAGGTACTACGGGGCATCCCCGGGTCGGCCTCAGGGGTAGGTCAGGGATAACGGACGGGACGGAACCAGATGCGTCTGGATATCCTCTAAACCCTTACAGGACGAAAGCCGTCCCAGCCTGCTGAGGGGCAGCATCATGATCGAGGCAGTCGGCCTGACCAAGCGCTTCGGCGCGAAGACCGCCGTCGACCAGCTGTCCTTCCAGGTCAAGCCGGGTCACGTCACGGGATTCCTGGGGCCCAACGGCTCCGGGAAGTCCACCACCATGCGCATGATCGTCGGACTCGACAGGCCCACTTCCGGCCAGGTCACGATCAACGGCACCCCGTTCCGGGACCTGCCGAACGCCCAGCGGCAGGTCGGCGCCCTGCTCGACGCCAAGGCCATGCACGGCGGCCGCCGGGCCCGGACCCACCTGCTCTCCGTCGCCCAGCTCTCCGGGATCCCCGAGAAGCGGGTGGACGAGGTCCTCGGCGTCGTCGGCCTCCAGGACGTGGCCCGGCAGCGCACGAAGGGCTTCTCGCTCGGCATGGGCCAGCGGCTGGGCATCGCCGCCGCGCTGCTCGGCGACCCGCAGGTGCTGCTGTTCGACGAGCCGATCAACGGCCTGGACCCCGAGGGCATCCTCTGGGTCCGCAACCTCATGCGCCAGCTCGCCGCCGAGGGCCGCACCGTCTTCGTCTCCTCGCACCTGATGAGCGAGATGGCGCTGACCGCCGACCACCTGATCGTGATCGGCCGGGGCCGGCTGCTCGCCGACATGGGCACCCAGGACTTCATCACCCACAACTCGGCCGGATTCGCCCGGGTCCGCGCGGCCGACACCGACCCGGCCGGGTGGGACACGCTGGGTGTGGTCCTCACCAAGGCGGGCGGCCGCGTGCTCAGGGAGCCCGACGGCGCGCTGCGGGTGACCGGGCTGGAGCTGCCGCGCATCTCTGACCTGGCCCACGAGGCCGGCGTACGGCTGTGGGAGCTCTCACCGCACCGGGCCTCGCTGGAGGAGGCGTACATGCGGATGACCCAGTCCTCCGTCGAGTTCACCTCCACCGAGGACCCGCGCGCCGAGCTCTGGGAGCCGGAGCCGCTGACCGTCCCCGAGTGGGAGGAGGAGGTCCCGGCCCCGGCGGTCCCGCAGACGGGCTTCTACGCGCCTCCGCCGCCCGGGTCGGGCGGAGCGCCGTTCCTGATGCCGAGCGATCCGAGCCGGCTCGCCGGAGCCGCCAAGAACAACCCCGAGGACCCCCGATGACCGCCGCCCCGAACACGACCGGCCGGGCCGCCGTGCCCGCGGAGCGGCCGGATCCTGCCGTCTACACCTCGTCGGTGCCGGCCACGCGGCCGCACCTGGGCCACGCGATGGCCTCGGAGTGGACCAAGCTGACGTCGGTGCGCTCCACGGTCGGGACCCTCGCCTCGCTCGTCGTCATCATCGTCGGCATCGGGATCCTCTTCATCACCCAGACGAGGTCCGACAACTACGTGCAGATGCCGTTCACCGCGCCGGCCCTCTTCGGCCTGCTGGTCGGGCAGCTGTCGGTGATGGCCCTCGGTGTTCTGATGATGAGCTCGGAGTACGGCACCGGCCTGGTCCGCACGACCTTCACCGCCGCCCCCGACCGGTACCGGGTGCTGACCGCGAAGTACCTGGTCTTCGGCATCACCACGTTCCTGGCCACCGCGGGGTCCGTCTACCTGGTCGGACTGGCCGCGATGCTCGTGCACGGCGGGACCGCCGCCGGGCCGCACCCGGGCAGCGCATGGCTGTACGCGCTGCTCGGCAGCTTCTACGTCACCCTGCTCGGCGTGCTCGCGGTCGCCGTCGGGGCACTCGTGCGGCACTCCGCCGGGGCCGTCGCGGTGATGCTCGGCGTGGTCACGCTGCCGCCCCTGATCGGGGGGATACTCGGCGTCTGGGAGGCCTCCGCCGGGGTCGGGCGCGTGCTGCTGGAGTACAACGCGCCCGTGGCCCTGATGCAGGTCTTCGGCATGCCGGACGTGAACACCGGCCCGACGTCCTTGTTCGGGCTGCCCGGCAACGCGACCCATCTGGCCGTGATCCTGCTGGCCACGGGAGCCGCGGTCGCCGGCTCGTACGTCGTGACCGGCCGCCGGGACGTGTAGTCGTCCAGACGTCTGCACGACCGTCTCAGTATTTCGGGGCGTTACGGGACCGCTGCACCTTGGAGGTGCGGCGGTCCTTCGCGTTCCAGCAGGCCTTGTGCCAGTGCCGCCGGTCGTCCACGCCGCCGTACTCCGGCCAGGCCACCAGGTGCGGGGTCCCGGAGGGGATCTCCTGGTCGCAGCCCGGGCAGCGGTAGCGCTTGCCCGCCGCGCTCGCGCCCGCCACGTGCCGGACCTTCCACTCCTCGCCGAGGTACTCCTCGGTGCGCTCCAGCCCGAACCGGTCCAGGCCCCCCGAACCCGCTCCCGAACCGGAGCCCGAGCCCTGGTCCGAACGGTCGGCTGGATTCCCGCCGCCCCTGGGGCGGTTGTGGCGCGGTGACACGTATACCTCACGAATGGGCGGACGGCAGTGACTTTCTCCCAGACTACGCGCAGCGAGGCGGGGTACCCGCAGGGTGGCCGGTAGAGGGTGGCCGGTCCCGGACGGTTGGCCTGACAATCCCAATAACTTTCGTGTCAGGCCGTGCCTTTGGCACGTGTCAGACGTTGTTGCCATCAGACGTTGTTGTCATCAAACCGGTCCACCTGGGGGAGGCCGCGTCAGCTGCGAGGAGGCAAAGCGATGCGCGTAGGAGCGTTTGTACTGGCGGCCCAGTTCCCGGGTCAGGGACAGGGAGAGCCGCTGCACCGGGCGGTGCGGACCGCCGAGGTGGCCGAGGAGGCCGGGCTCGACTCGGTCTGGCTCGCCGAGCACCACTTCGTGCCGTACGGGGTCTGCCCGTCGGCGGTGACCCTGGCGGCCCTGCTGCTCGGGCGGACCCGGCGGCTGCGGGTGGGCACGGCGGTGAGCGTGCTGCCGAGCACGCATCCGGTGGCCCTCGGCGAGCAGGCCGCACTGCTGCACGTCACCTCGGGCGGCCGGTTCACCCTGGGGGTGGGCCGCGGTGGGCCGTGGGTGGACCTGGAGGTGTTCGGAGGCGGGCTCGACGCGTACGAGACCGGTTTTCCGGAGGACCTCGACCTGCTGCGGCGCTGGCTGACCGAGCCGCGGGTGGCGGCGGCCGGCGGGCGGCACGGCTTCCGCGAGGTGGCCGTCGTACCGCGTCCGGCGGAGGCGCTGGACGGGGACGGAACAGGGCCGGAAGTGATCGTCGCGTGCACCTCCCCGGCGTCGGTGCGGCTGGCCGCGGAGCGGGGGCTGCCGATGCTGCTGGGCATGCACTGCGGGGACGAGGACAAGGCGGAGATGGTCGCGCTGTGGCGGCGTACGGCGCTGGCGGCGGGCCACGCGCGGCGGTTCGTACGGGAAGCGGGCCATGTGTCGGCCGGGGTGTGCCAGCTGGCGGACCGTACGGCGGACGCCCGGGAGACCCTGCTGAAGTCGATGCCGGGCTGGCTCAAGCAGGGACTGGACGCGCATGTGACGGTCGACGGCCGCAAGCGCGCGATGCGCGACCCGGTCGCGTACACGGAGCTGCTGTGCGATCTGCACCCCGTGGGCACGCCGGAGCTGGCGGCGGACCGGCTGGCGGCCACGTCGGAGCGTACGGGCATCACGCGGTTCGCCCTGTTGACGGAGGGCTCCGGCGATCTCGCCGCGACGGAGGAGAACGTACGACGCCTCGGCGCCGAGGTCCTGCCCCGGCTGGGCCGGGGCGTGTGACCAAGGCTGCCGCTCCGGTATCTGTGGCACCTCCCGCGATACGGAGCGGCAGCGAAGTACGGTCGTACGGTTGGGGTGGTGCGGTTGCGGTCGTGCGGTTGCGGGTGGTGCGGTCGTGCAGGTGGTTCTAGCAGTCCCGCAGTTCCGGCGACTGGTTGAGCAGCTGGCCGCGGATCGAAGTGAACTTGGCCAGCCGGTCGTCCACCGAGGAATCCAGCGGGAACACCGCGACACGGTGGCAGTTCTGGAATGCCAGGCGCACTCCGAAGTGCCGCTGCAGCGCACCGCGTATCGCGTCACTCGCGAGAGCGCGCAGCAGCTGTCCGCGCGCCTGCTCGTCGGGCGGCGGCGTCTGGTTGTCGGCGAACTGGCCGCCGTCCACCTTCAGCTGGGCCACCAGCGAGCTGATCATCTCCCATGCGTAGGGCAGGGAGGTCCGGACGCAGTCGACGAAAGCGGCTTCGTCGACCTCGCCTCGCTCGGCCTGTTCGAGTAGGGCCGGTGAGACGTCGAGCGACATGGGTTCTCCTCTCGCGACTCCGGCAGATTGGGTTGCCGGAGTCTTACGGGCAGGGAAGGAGGCCGCGACGCAGTGTGCACGCTCGGCAACCTCCAGCTATCCACGGTAGGCGCCCGGTGGGTACCGCACCAGGAGAATGCGCATACAACGCGCCATCGGCGAACGGGGCTTTCGGGGGCGAATCGCGTGCAGGGCCGTCGGTCGAGTAGCGTTGCCGACCATGCGTCTCGTCATTGCCCGCTGCTCCGTCGACTACGCGGGCCGGCTCACCGCCCATCTGCCCTCGGCACCCCGTCTGATCCTCGTGAAGGCCGACGGCAGTGTCTCGATCCACGCGGACGACAGGGCGTACAAACCGCTCAACTGGATGTCGCCGCCGTGCACCCTCAAGGAGGGGAGCGGTGACGAGGCCGGCGTCTGGACGGTCGTCAACAAGGCGGGCGAGAAGCTCATCATCACCATGGAGGAAGTCCTGCACGACTCCTCCCACGAGCTGGGCATCGACCCGGGCCTGATCAAGGACGGCGTGGAGGCCCACCTCCAGGAGCTCCTGGCGGACCGGATCGACACCCTGGGCGAGGGCTACACCCTGATCCGCCGCGAGTACATGACGGCGATCGGGCCCGTGGACATCCTGTGCCGGGACGCGTCGGGCGCGACGGTCGCCATCGAGATCAAGCGGCGCGGGGAGATCGACGGCGTCGAGCAGCTCACGCGCTACCTGGAGCTGCTGAACCGCGATCCGCATCTGGCGCCGGTGCGGGGTGTTTTTGCGGCGCAGGAGATCAAGCCGCAGGCGCGTGTTCTGGCGACCGACCGGGGTATGGACTGCGTGGTGCTGGACTACGACGCCCTTCGCGGCATCGAGGACGACAAGCTCCGCCTGTTCTGACGCGCCCCTCTTCTTTGACGCGCCCCTCGCACCGCTGCGCGGAGCGGTCCCCTACCCGCCCTTCCACCGTTCCCCGGGCTCTGCCCGGACCCGCGCCTCAAACGCCGGCGGGGCTGAGATTGCCGCTGCGCGGCAGATCCAGCCCGCCAGCAGGCGGCATCAGCCGAAATCCAGCCCCGCCGGCGTTTGAGGCGCGGGGTACGGGGCGGAGCCCCGATCCTTCAGCCCCGCCGGCGAGGCGCGGGGCGGTCAGGTGCCCGGCGGGGTGTTGGCCGGGGGCGGCTCCGTCGGGGTCGCGGTCGGGGTCGGCGGCGGCGTCGTCGTGGGCGTCTCCGTCGGCGTCGGAGGCGTCGGGTCCTGCGTCGGCGGGGTCGAGGACGGCTTGGTCGGCGGCTTCGAGGACGGCTTGCGCGACGGGGTCGTACGCGACGACGGGGTCGCGGACGGCGTCAGCGACGGCTCCTCCGGCCCACCCGACTCCGCAGCGGACGCAGACGCAGACGCGCCCGGATCCGGTGCAGGATCGTTCCCGCTCGTACCCGGCACCGCCGGCGGCGTCGGGGTCGTGGACATCCCCGGCCCCGAGGCCGGCGGCGTGGACGGGTCCGAGGAGCCCATCGCCAGCGCCACCACCGTGCCGAGCACCGCCACCGTCACCGCGCCCGCCCCCGCCAGCAGGACCGTCTTGCGGCGCCCGCGCGGGACCGGCCGGGGCTCCGGCTCCGGCGTCCGCTCCACCCGCGGGGGCTTCGGAGTCAGCGGGAACGCGTCCTCGAACACCTCCGCCAGCGTCGCCGGTACGGCGCCCCGTGCCGTGGCCGGCGACACCACCGGAACCACCGTCGTCACCGCCTCCGAGGCCGGCGCGGCAGCAATGGGCGCAGGGGCCGAGCCGGCGGCGAGCGCCGGACTCTGCTTCGCCGCGACCGGCGCGGAGGACGCGGACGACGCACCGGACGCGGCAGACGCGGCAGACCCGCCAGACGCAGCCACCGGCGGCTCCAGCCTCAGCGGAGGCGACACCTCCACCCCCGCCGCCTCGCGGTCGGCGACCAGCGCCAGCGCCCGCCGCCCCGCCACGGTCCCCCGCTTGTCGGCCAGCGCGCCCTTCAGCCCGATCGAGGCCTCCAGTTCCGCGCGCGCCCGGTCGAGCCGCCCCTCGCACAGCGCGAGGACGCCCAGCTCGTGGTGGAAGTAGGCCTGTTCCGCGACCTCCCCCGCCTTCCGCGCGGCCTCGGCGCCCGAGCGCAGCACCCGCTCCCACGCCTCCCAGTGCAGCGAGGCCGCGAACGCCGGAGCCGCCGTGCGCGCCAGCAGTACGGCCGCCACCACATCGGCGCCGGCCAGCGCCGCGAGCACCGCGTCCGCCTCGGCCGCGACCCGCCCGGGGGTCACCGAGGTGTGGCCGGTCCACCAGGCGTAGTGCCGGGCGGCCGTACGGGCCTCCTCGGCCGCCGTGTCCCCGTACCCGGCCTCGTCCAGCTGTCGTGCGACCCCGGCGGCCAGCCGGTAGCGCGTCCCGACGGGGGTCAGGAGCCCGCAGTCGAGCAGTTCCCCCACCGCGGTGTCGGCGTGCGTGTCCCCGACCAGCGCCGGCAGGTGCGCGTGGTGCGGCAGTTCCCCGCCGAGCGCGCACGCGATCCGCAGCGCCGCCCGCGCGGACTCGCTGACGCGGGAGGCCAGCAGTTCGGCCGGGGCCGCGCCCTCGGCCAGCGTCGGCAGCGGTACGAAGGCGGCGTCGCGCGGCCGCTCCTCGAAGACGCCGGGCTCCTCGTCCTCGTCCTCGTCGGTCCTGCGGTTGAGCTCGTCCCGCTGCCGCAGCAGCGCGGCGGCCTGCACGAAGCGCAGCGGCAGCCCCTCGGAGGCGAACCGCAGGTCCTCCGCCCAGGCCGTCTCCGCGTCCGTCAGGGCCCGCCCGACGCCCGCCTCCAGCAGGGCCGCGCAGTCGGCGCGCGCGAGACCGCCGAGGAAGACCTCCTCCAGGTGCGAGTCGTCGGAGGGGGCCCGGGTGTCGGGGGTGGCCGCCAGCAGGTACGCGCACTCCGGCGTGGCCCGCAGCAGCTCGTCGAGCGCGGGACCGCCCATGTCGAGGTCGTCCAGCAGGACTATGGCGCCGATCTCCCGCACCCGCGCGAGGAGTTCGGCGCGGTCGGGCCGCCCGGCGGTGTCGTGGACGGCCGCGTACAGCGCGTGGAGCACCTCGCCGGGCTGCTGGTGCCCGTACGCGGAGAGCCGTACCACCCCGTCGGGTGCCAGGTTCCCGCACTCGGCCGCGACCGCGTCGAGCAGCGTCGTACGCCCGGACCCGGCGGGACCGGTGAGGCGTACGGAGCGGCCGCGCGCGAGCAGCCGTACGAGCCGCTCGCGCTCCTCGTCGCGCCCCAGCGGCAGCCGCCCCGAGGCGGCGGCGCCCACGGGCAGCGGCGGGACGGGGGGCCGGGCGGCGGCTTCCCGGGCGCCGCGGTCGGCGGACGCGCGCTTGGCGGGGCGGCCGGCCGTGGCGCCCGGGCGGAGCGGCTCGATCTCGCTGCCGTCGACGGGGTTCACGGTGAGGGTGAAGTCACCGGCGGTCAGCGTGACCACCCGTGCGGGCTGCTCCGCCGGATCCGTCGGCACCTGTGTGTGGTCCATGACTCAGTCCCCCGATCGCGCGCGCGTCGTCGCCGTCGTTCCGCCCGGCCTTCGCACACGCCGCTCTCGCTACTGGTCCGGTTTCCGCCCGAACCCTAGACCGTGGCCGGGCGCGCCGGAACCGCTGGGGGCCTTCACGACCGGAACGTTACGTTTCCGCAGGAAACCGGTCGCGGTTCACACGCGCGGGAGGGACTCCGCTTCCAGGCCGCCCTCGATCGCGAGGATCCGGTGCAGCCGGGTGGCCACGAGCAGTCGCTGCATCTGCGGGGGCACCCCGCGCAGGACGAGCCGGCGGCCGGTCCGGCCCGCCCGCCGGTGGGCGCCCATGATCACGCCGAGGCCGGTCGCGTCCCAGGAGTCGAGCCCGGTGAGGTCCAGCACGAGGTCGCCGTGACCGTCGTCGAGGGCGGTGTGCAGGACCGTACGGGCGTCCGCCGCGCTGCGCACGTCGAGGCGGCCCCCGACAGCGAGTTCGGCGTGGTCGCCCCTGATGTGCATGTGTGCTCCCGGCGGTACTGCGTACGTTTGGTCCGACTGGTCCGTGGTCGGCAACTCTCACTGCAACTGACTGCCTCGGGGGCGGGGAAGTTGCCGACCGTGAGCGAACCGATACCTAATTCACCCGTAGGGGTGCGGGCATTCGAACAGCGGCACGCCGCGGGCTCTGGACTGGCAGGGCATCCGCGGCGCCCCTCGCGCCCTCAGTGCTTGTAGAAACCCTGCCCGCTCTTGCGACCGAGGTCGCCGGCGTCCACCATCCGGCGCATCAGCTCCGGCGGCGCGAACTTCTCGTCCTGCGATTCCGTGTAGATGTTGCTGGTGGCGTGCAGCAGGATGTCGACGCCGGTGAGGTCGGCGGTGGCCAGCGGCCCCATGGCGTGCCCGAAGCCGAGCTTGCAGGCGATGTCGATGTCCTCGGCGGAGGCCACGCCCGATTCGTACAGCTTGGCGGCCTCGACGACCAGCGCGGAGATCAGACGGGTCGTCACGAAGCCGGCGACGTCGCGGTTGACGACGATGCAGGTCTTGCCGACGGACTCGGCGAACGCCCGCGTGGTGGCGAGGGTTTCGTCGCTCGTCTTGTAGCCGCGCACCAGCTCGCACAGCTGCATCATCGGGACGGGCGAGAAGAAGTGCGCGCCGACGACCCGCTCGGGGCGCTTCGTCACGGCCGCGATCTTGGTGATCGGGATGGCGGAGGTGTTGGAGGCGAGGACCGTGTCCTCGCGCACCAGCTCGTCCAGCGTGCGGAAGATGTCGTGCTTGACGTCGAGCTTCTCGAAGACGGCCTCGACGACGATGTCGACGTCGGCGACCGCGTCGAAGTCGGTCGTCGTGGTGATCCGGGCCAGGGCCGCCTCGGCGTCCTCGGCGGTCATCCTGCCCTTGGAGACGAACTTGTCGTACGAGGCCTTGATCCCGTCGGTGCCCCGGGTCAGGGCGGCGTCGGTGACATCGCGCAGTACGACGTCCCAGCCCGCCTGAGCGGAGACCTGAGCGATCCCGGAGCCCATCAGCCCGGCACCGATGACGGCAAGCTTCCCAGCCACTGCACACCCCATGTTCTTCATACGGCCCAGCTCGACAAGGCCGTCTCATGGCCTCTCCGGCGGAGACTAGCGTCAGTGAGGGGCGGTGTGACCGCGAAGTAACACGCGTCACGTCTCAGATGACGGACATCACACTGATACGGCCCAGCAGTGCGCCGGAGGCCCGCAGTTGGCCCGCACTACGCTGGCGGCATGGTGAACCTCACGCGCATCTACACCCGCACCGGCGACAAGGGCACGACCGCCCTGGGCGACATGAGCCGTACGCAGAAGACCGACCTGCGCATCTCCGCGTACGCCGACGCCAACGAGGCCAACGCGGCCATCGGGACGGCGATCGCCCTGGGCTCGCTGCCGCAGGAGGTCGTGAAAGTCCTGGTCCGTGTGCAGAACGACCTGTTCGACGTCGGCGCCGACCTGTGCACCCCGGTGGTGGAGAACCCGGAGTACCCGCCGCTGCGCGTCGAGCAGTTCTACGTCGACAAGCTGGAGGCCGACTGCGACGCCTTCAACGAGCAGCTGGAGAAGCTGCGCAGCTTCATCCTGCCCGGAGGCACGCCCGGCGCGGCCCTGCTCCACCAGGCCTGCACGGTGGTCCGGCGCGCGGAGCGCTCGACGTGGGCGGCGCTGGAGGTGCACGGCGAGGTGATGAACCCGCTCACGGCCACGTACCTGAACCGCCTCTCCGACCTCCTGTTCATCCTGGCGCGTACGGCCAACAAGGAGGTCGGGGACGTGCTCTGGGTGCCCGGCGGCGACCGCTAGGGGGTGTCGGCGACCGCTGGGGGCGGCCTCGACGCTAGGACGCGTCCGCGCCCACCGGGGCCTTCTTCGGCCAGATCGTGTAGGCGGCGGCGATCAGGGCGTGGATGCCGACCACCCGCAGGGCGGCGAACTGCCAGCCCTTGAGGGAGGAGACGTCGCCCGCGTCGCCGACGTACCAGACAGCGACCTGGAGCAGGCAGAGCGCGACCGCCGCGGCGAGGACCGTCCGGATCCACAGCTTCCACTCGTGGGCGGCGCGCGCCTTGCCGTACCCGGGACCGGCCGGCTTCGGGCCGCCGGCCAGCCGGTGGGCGGCGTGGCCGTCGAGCCACTTCACGGTGTAGTGGCCATAGGCGACGGTGTAGCCGATGTACAGGGCCGCGAGGCCGTGCTTCCAGTCCGGCGCGGCGCCGTTCTTGAGGTCGAGCGTGGTGACGACCAGCAGGACGAGTTCGAGCAGCGGCTCGCACAGCAGCAGCGCCGCTCCCGCCCGGGGCATCTTCGCGACGTAGCGCAGCGTCAGCCCGGCGGCCAGCAGCACCCAGAAGCCGACCTCGCAGGCGATGATCAGTGCGACGATCACGGGACTCTCCGTTCCGCTCAGTTCTTGCGTTCCCCGGTTCTCTCCCAGGCTCCCGCCCGATCCGGCCCGGTTCGTCGTCCGCCGTGACGAAAGGCGGCTGCATCCTTCGATGTAGTCGGACTCCGTCCGGGTGTGGAGGCTCCGCGCCGCCCCAGCGTGTTGGATGGGACCGTGACCCCGAAGCTCCCGCGGCCGCACCGCGACGACGTCCTGCTCGCCGTGGTCAGCGTGCTCGCGGGCCTGCTGCTGTGGTCGCTCGGGGTGCACAGCAACGGCAGCCGGCACTTCTTCCCCGACTGGGCCGCCCTGGTACCGCTGGTGACCCTCGGAGCGCTGGAGCTGGTACGCCGGTCCGCGCCCCACGTCACCCTGGCCGTCGGCACGCTCGGGATCATCGCCGACCAGTTCACGGTGGGAAATCTGGCCACCGTCCTGATCTTCACGGACCTGATGTACGCGGCCGTGGTCTACGGCAAACCCGCCATGGCCCGCCGGCTCCCCGTGTCCACCGGCCTGATCACCATCGCCGTCACGATCGCCGCCGTGAGCTGGCTGCGCACCCCGCCGGCCCTGCTGATCGGCGTGGTCACGGGCCTCGTCAGCTTCGCCCCGGCCCTGACCGGCGCCACCCTGCGCAATCACCGCGAGGCCGCGGTCGCCGCCCGGCTGCGCGCCGACCAGACCGCGCTGCTGGCCGAGATGGACCGGGCGCAGGCGGTGGTCGCCGAGCGTGCCCGGATGGCCCGCGAGCTGCACGACATGGTGGCCAACCACCTGTCCGCCATCGCCATCCACTCCACCGCCGCGCTCTCCATCGACTCCCCCGCGACGAGCCGCGAGGCGCTCGGGGTGATCCGGGAGAACAGCGTTCAGGGTCTGGCCGAAATGCGCCGTCTGATCGGACTACTGCGCGAGGCGGGCGCCGAGCAGGAGGCGGTGGCCGTGCCCTCGCTCGACGCTCTGGACGCCCTGCTCCGCCAAGCCCGTACGAACGGCTCCGCGAGCGGGCTGGACTTCGTACTCCACGACGAGCGGCCCCCCGGCGAGCCGCTGCCGGCCCCGGTGGAGCTGGCGGCGTACCGGATCGCGCAGGAGTCGCTGACCAACGCCCTCAAGCACGCCGCTCCGGGCACGGTCACGGTCCGGGTGGCCCGCGGCCGCGGCTCCGGCGCGGCGGGCGGGATGCTGACCGTGCAGGTGGACTCCCCGTACGGGGAGCGCCCCGGCCCCCGCGCCCCCGGCTCCGGGTCCGGCCTGATCGGCATGCGGGAGCGGACGGAGCTGCTCGGCGGGGAGTTCTCCGCGGGCCCGGCCGGCCCGGCGGAATCGGTGTGGCGGGTGCGGGCGACGCTGCCCGCGGAGGAGAAGGCGGTACGCGAATGACGATCCGGGTCGTGGTGGCGGAGGACCAGAACGCGGTACGGGCCGGGCTGGTGCTGATCCTGCGCAGCGCGGGCGACATCGAGGTGGCGGGCGAGGCCGCGGACGGCGAGGAGGCGGTGCGCCTGGCCCGGGAGCTGCGGCCGGACCTGGTCCTCATGGACGTGCAGATGCCGCGGCTGGACGGGGTCTCGGCGACGCGCCAGGTGGTCGCGGAGGGGCTGGCGGACGTCCTGGTGCTGACCACTTTCGACCTGGACGAGTATGTCTTCGGCGCACTGCGCGCGGGCGCGTCCGGCTTCCTGCTGAAGAACGCGGACGCGGCGGAGCTGATCGGCGCGGTACGGACCGTCGCGCGCGGGGAGGGCCTGATCGCCCCGGCGGTGACCCGGCGGCTGATCGCCGAGTTCGCGGCCCCGCGCGCGGCCGTACGGGCACCCGTGCCCGAGGGGACGGCCGCGGCGGTGGCCTCGCTGACCCGGCGCGAGCGGGAGGTGCTCGGCTGCCTGGGCGAGGGGCTGGCGAACGCGGAGATCGCGGTGCGCCTGGAGATGGCGGAGGCGACGGTGAAGACGCACGTCAGCAGGCTGCTGGCGAAGCTGGAGCTGCGCAGCCGGGTGCAGGCGGCGGTGCTGGCGCAGGAACTCGGCCTCTAGGCACGGCCGTTGGGGGCCGCTGGAGCCGTACTGGGGCCGCTTCCGCCTGGAGGTCTGGACCTCTTGACGCTTGGTCCAGACCTTTCTACTCTCACCGCAACACTGTGGTGAGCGTGCCATGACAAAAGCGTGCTCACGGGCGGCGCAGGTCCCACCCCCATGTCGCAGTCGGCCCCACGGCCGCGACGGACCTACGGAGGAGCACCCTTGAGCACAGCACCCCCACGACGCGTACGACTGTTCCGAAGAGTGGCCGCGGCCGTGGCCTGTCTGTCCCTGCCCATCGCCGGGCTGGTGGCCCTCGCCGGACCCGCCGAGGCCGCCGCTTCGGCGACCGCGACCTACACCAAGGTGTCCGACTGGGGCACTGGCTTCGAGGGCAAGTGGACGGTGAAGAACACCGGCACCACCACCCTCACCAGCTGGACCGTGGAGTGGGACTACCCGGCCGGCACCTCGGTCACCTCGGCCTGGGACGCCACCGTCACCAGCTCGGGCACCCACTGGACGGGCAAGAACGTCGGCTGGAACGGCACCCTCTCCCCCGGGGCCAGCATCAGCTTCGGCTTCAACGGCGCCGGCCCGGGCGCCCCCAGCGGCTGCAAGGTCAACGGCGGCGCCTGCGACGGCACCACCCAGCCCGGCGACAACCCGCCCTCCGCCCCCGGCAACCTCGCCGCGAGCAACGTCGGCGAGACCGGCCTGACCCTTTCCTGGTCGGCGGCCACCGATGACAAGGGCATCAAGAACTACGACGTCTACCGCGGCGGCGCCAAGATCGCGACCGTCACCGGCACCAGCTACGGCGACTCCGGCCTGACCAAGGGCACGACGTACGCCTACTCGGTCACCGCCCGCGACACCATCGACCAGACCGGTCCAGCCGCCACCCTGTCGGTGACCACCCCCGGCGGCACCACGCCCCCGGACCCGGGCGACAAGATCAAGCTCGGCTACTTCACCGAGTGGGGCGTCTACGGCCGCAATTACCACGTGAAGAACCTGGTCACCTCCGGCTCCGCCGCGAAGATCACCCACATCAACTACGCCTTCGGCAACGTCACCGGCGGCAAGTGCACCATCGGTGACGCGTACGCCGACTACGACAAGGCCTACACCGCCGACCAGAGCGTCGACGGCGTCGCGGACAACTGGGACCAGCCGCTGCGCGGCAACTTCAACCAGCTGCGCAAGCTGAAGGCGAAGTACCCGCACATCAAGATCCTGTGGTCCTTCGGCGGCTGGACCTGGTCCGGCGGCTTCGGCCAGGCCGCGGCGAACCCGGCCGCCTTCGCCGACTCCTGCTACGGCCTGGTCGAGGACCCGCGCTGGGCCGACGTGTTCGACGGCATCGACATCGACTGGGAGTACCCCAACGCCTGCGGCCTGTCCTGCGACACCAGCGGCGCCGCCTCCTTCAAGAACCTGATGTCCGCCCTGCGCACCAAGTTCGGCGGCTCCAACCTCGTCACCGCCGCGATCTCCGCCGACGGCTCCAACGGCGGCAAGCTCGACCTCGCCGACTACGCGGGCGCCGCGCAGTCCGTCGACTTCTACAACGTCATGACGTACGACTTCTTCGGCGCGTGGGACGCCAAGGGCCCGACCGCCCCGCACTCCCCGCTCACCTCGTACACCGGCATCCCGATCGCCGGCTTCAACTCCGAGGCCGCCATCACCAAGCTCAAGGGCAAGGGCATCCCCGGCTCCAAGCTCAACCTCGGCATCGGCTTCTACGGCCGCGGCTGGACGGGCGTCACCCAGGCGACCCCCGGCGGCACCGCCACCGGACCGGCGGCCGGCACGTACGAGCAGGGCATCGAGGACTACAAGGTGCTCAAGAACACCTGCCCCTCCACCGGCACCGTCGCCGGCACGGCCTACGCCAAGTGCGGCAGCAACTGGTGGAGCTACGACACCCCCGCCACGATCGCCGGGAAGATGACCTGGGCCAAGCAGCAGGGCCTGAAGGGCGCCTTCTTCTGGGAGTTCAGCGGCGACACCACCAACGGTGAGCTGGCGAACGCGATCCACACCGGGCTCCAGTAAAGACCGAAGCCGGGGAGACGGGTCCGCCCCCGTCTCCCCGGCTTCTTCACGTCCGTTCGGCCCGTGCGACTACGCCACGTTCACCCTCTGGCCGGGAGGCGCCGCCTCCAGCCAGGCCAGGAATCCGGTCAGCGCGTCCTCGCTCATCGCCAGCTCCAGGCGGGTCCCCCGGTGGGAACAGCCGAGCACGACGGCGTCGGACAGCAGCGCGAGCTCCTCCTCGCCCTCGGGGGCCCGGCGGGCGAGCACCTCGATGGCGGAGCGCTCCAGCACCCGGCGCGGCCGCGGCGAGTACGAGAACACCCGGAACCACTCGATCCGGTCGCCGCCGTAGCGCGCGACTCCGTAGACCCAGCCCTTGCCGGAGATGTCGGGCTCCTCGGCCACACCCCAGCGCAGACTGCAGTCGAAGGTCCCGCCGGAACGCTGGATCAGCCTGCGGCGCAGCCCGAAGACAAAGAGCCCGATCACCACCAGGGCTACGACCAGGCCGCTCACAAGCAGAGCGAGGAGCATCTTCACCGACCTCCTCGCTCATCGAATGCGAAAAACGGACCTGCATCGCCTCAGCCGCGACCCGCTCCGGAAAATTCCGGAACGGACCGCGGCTGAGGTATCAAACCTATTCGGTACGGGGCTCAGTGCCCCGTGACCGCGCGCAGCCGGACATCGGCGCGACGCTCGGCGGCCGCATCGGCCTCCGACTTCGCGCGCTCCAGTGCCCGCTCCGCCCGCTGGACGTCAATCTCGTCCGCGAGCTCGGCGATCTCGGCCAGCAGGGACAGCTTGTTGTCCGCGAACGAGATGAATCCGCCGTGCACCGCGGCGACGACAGTGCCGCCCTCGCTGGTACGGATGGTCACCGGGCCCGATTCCAGCACACCGAGAAGCGGCTGGTGACCGGGCATGACGCCGATGTCGCCGGACGTGGTGCGGGCGACAACAAGGGTGGCCTCGCCGGACCAGACATTGCGGTCCGCCGCGACCAGCTCGACGTGCAGCTCAGCAGCCAAGGTGGCTCCTCGGGTCACCACCCGGCGGTTCAGCCGGGTGTTGGGTCAAATTCTAATGGGCGTGGGGAGAGGGACGGGACACACCCGCCCCTCTCCTACGAGACACCAGCCGGCGAGCCGGCGGGCCTGCGAACCGATGCGCTCCGAGGAGCGCGCCGGATCAGGAGACGCCCAGCTCCTTGGCGTTGGCCTTCAGGTCCTCGATGCCACCGCACAGGAAGAACGCCTGCTCGGGGAAGTGGTCGTAGTCACCGTCGCAGATCGCGTTGAACGCGGTGATCGACTCGTCGAGCGGAACGTCCGAACCGTCCACGCCGGTGAACTGCTTGGCGACGTGGGTGTTCTGCGACAGGAAGCGCTCGACACGACGGGCACGGTGGACAACGAGCTTGTCCTCCTCGCCCAGCTCGTCGATACCGAGGATCGCGATGATGTCCTGGAGGTCCTTGTACTTCTGCAGGATCCCCTTGACGCGCATCGCGGTGGCGTAGTGGTCCGCCGCGATGTACCGCGGGTCGAGGATACGGGACGTCGAGTCCAGCGGGTCCACGGCCGGGTAGATGCCCTTCTCGGAGATCGGACGGGAAAGAACCGTCGTCGCGTCGAGGTGGGCGAAGGTGGTGGCCGGCGCCGGGTCGGTCAGGTCGTCCGCGGGGACGTAGATCGCCTGCATCGAGGTGATCGAGTGACCGCGGGTCGAGGTGATGCGCTCCTGCAGCAGACCCATCTCGTCAGCCAGGTTCGGCTGGTAACCCACTGCGGACGGCATGCGGCCGAGCAGCGTGGAGACCTCGGAACCGGCCTGGGTGTAACGGAAGATGTTGTCGATGAAGAAGAGCACGTCCTGCTTCTGCACATCGCGGAAGTACTCCGCCATGGTCAGACCGGCGAGCGCGACGCGAAGACGGGTGCCCGGGGGCTCGTCCATCTGGCCGAAGACAAGCGCCGTCTTGTCGATGACGCCCGAGTCGGCCATTTCCTCGATGAGGTCGTTGCCCTCACGGGTACGCTCACCGACGCCCGCGAAGACCGACACACCGTCGTGGTTGTTGGCGACGCGGTAGATCATTTCCTGGATCAGAACGGTCTTGCCGACACCGGCACCACCGAACAGACCGATCTTTCCACCCTTGACGTACGGGGTGAGAAGGTCGATGACCTTGACGCCGGTCTCGAACATCTCGGTCTTCGACTCGAGCTCGTCGAAGCGAGGCGCCTTGCGGTGGATCGGCCAGCGCTCGGTGACGTTGGCGTTCTCCTCCGGGTAGTTCAGCACCTCACCGAGGGTGTTGAACACCTTGCCCTTGGTGAAGTCACCGACGGGGACGGTGATGCCCTCGCCCGTGTCGGTCACCGGGGCCTGGCGGACCAGACCGTCGGTGGGCTGCATGGAGATGGTGCGGACCAGGCCGTCACCCAGGTGCTGGGCGACCTCAAGGGTCAGCGTCTTCAGCGCGCCGTCCTCGGCCGGGTCGGTGACCTGGACCTTCAGGGCGTTGTAGATGTCGGGCATGGCGTCGACGGGGAACTCCACGTCGACGACCGGGCCGATGACCCGGGCGACGCGGCCCGTGGCGGCGGCCGTCTCAACAGTGGTCGTCATTACTTGTCACTCCCCGCGGTCGCGTCTGCCATGGCGCTGGCGCCACCGACGATCTCGCTGATTTCCTGGGTGATTTCGGCCTGGCGGGCCGCGTTGGCAAGCCGGGAGAGGCTCTTGATGAGATCCCCGGCGTTGTCGGTCGCCGACTTCATCGCGCGGCGGCGGGCGGCGTGCTCGGAAGCAGCGGCCTGCAGCAGTGCGTTGTAGATGCGGCTCTCGACGTAGCGCGGCAGCAGGGCGTCGAGGACGTCCTCCGCCGACGGCTCGAAGTCGAACAGCGGAAGGATCTCGCCCTTCGTACCGCTCTCCTCCGCAGCCTGGTCGAGGCTGAGCGGCAGCATCCGGCCGTCCACCGCGTTCTGCGTCATCATCGACACGAATTCCGTGTAGACGATGTGCAGCTCGTCGACGCCGCCCTCGGCCGTTTCCGTCTGGATGGCCTCGATCAGCGGTCCCGCGACGCGCTTGGCATCGGCGTAGGCCGGGCTGTCGGTGAAGCCGGTCCACGAATCCGCGACCTTGCGCTCGCGGAAGCCGTAGTAGGCGACACCCTTACGGCCGACGATGTACGTGTCGACCTCCTTGCCCTCGCCGCGGAGCCGCTCGGTGAGCCGCTCCGCCTGCTTGATGGCGTTCGAGGAGTAGCCGCCGGCCAGACCGCGGTCGCTCGTGATGAGCACGATCGCGGCCCGGGTCGGCGCCTCGACCTCGGTGGTCAGGGCGTGCTTGGTGTTCGAGCCCGTCGCCACCGCGGTCACCGCACGGGTGAGCTCGGTCGCGTACGGCATCGATGCCGCCACCTTGCGCTGCGCCTTGACGATGCGCGAGGCGGCGATCATCTCCATCGCCTTGGTGATCTTCTTGGTCGCCGTGATGGCACGGATGCGACGCTTGTAGACCCGGAGCTGCGCTCCCATGAGTCAGGTCCCTTCCGTCGTCACTTGGAGACGTTGACGGCCGGCACGTCCTCGCCCAGAAGCTTGCCGTCCGAGGTCTCGAACTGCCGCTTGAAGGCGGCAATCGCGTCGGCGATCGAGCCCAGGGTGTCGTCCGACATCTTGCCGCCGTCGGCGATGGAGGTGAGGAGGTCCTTGCGCTCGCGGCGCAGGTGCTCCAGCAGCTCCGACTCGAAGCGACGGATGTCGTTGACCGGGACGTCGTCCATCTTGCCGGTGGTGCCGGCCCAGACGGAGACGACCTGCTCCTCGACGGGCATCGGCTGGTACTGGCCCTGCTTCAGCAGCTCGACCAGGCGCTTGCCGCGCTCCAGCGAGGCCTTCGACGCGGCGTCCAGGTCGGAACCGAAGGCGGCGAACGCCTCCAGCTCACGGTACTGGGCGAGGTCCAGGCGCAGACGGCCGGAAACCTGCTTCATGGCCTTGTGCTGGGCGGAGCCACCGACGCGGGAGACCGAGATACCGACGTTCAGCGCCGGGCGCTGGCCCGCGTTGAACAGGTCGGACTCCAGGAAGCACTGGCCGTCGGTGATGGAGATGACGTTGGTCGGGATGAACGCCGACACGTCGTTCGCCTTGGTCTCGACGATCGGCAGACCGGTCATCGAACCGGCACCCATGTCGTCGGAGAGCTTCGCGCAGCGCTCCAGCAGACGGGAGTGCAGGTAGAAGACGTCACCCGGGTAGGCCTCACGGCCCGGCGGGCGGCGCAGCAGCAGCGACACGGCGCGGTAGGCGTCGGCCTGCTTCGACAGGTCGTCGAAGATGATCAGGACGTGCTTGCCGGCGTACATCCAGTGCTGGCCGATGGCGGAACCGGTGTACGGCGCCAGGTACTTGAAGCCGGCCGGGTCGGACGCCGGGGCGGCGACGATCGTCGTGTACTCGAGCGCGCCGGCGTCTTCCAGGGCGCCGCGAACGGACGCGATGGTCGAGCCCTTCTGGCCGATGGCGACGTAGATGCAGCGAACCTGCTTGTTCACGTCGCCGGAGCGCCAGTTGTCACGCTGGTTGATGATCGTGTCGACGGCCAGAGCGGTCTTGCCGGTCTGACGGTCACCGATGATCAGCTGACGCTGGCCACGGCCGACCGGCACCATCGCGTCGATCGCCTTGTAGCCGGTCTGCATCGGCTCGTGCACCGACTTACGGACCATGACGCCCGGGGCCTGCAGCTCGAGGGCGCGGCGGCCTTCGGTCGCGATCTCGCCGAGACCGTCGATCGGGTTGCCGAGCGGGTCGACGACGCGGCCGAGGTAGCCCTCGCCGACGCCTACGGAGAGAACCTCACCGGTGCGCTGCACCGGCTGGCCCTCCTCGATACCGCTGAACTCGCCGAGGACGACCGCACCGATCTCGCGCTCGTCGAGGTTGAGGGCGAGACCGAGGGTGCCGTCCTCGAACTTCAGCAGCTCGTTCGCCATGGCGGAGGGCAGGCCCTCCACCTTCGCGATGCCGTCGCCGGCAACGCTGACCGTTCCGACCTCCTCGCGCGAGGCCGCGTCCGGCTGGTACG
Source organism: Streptomyces sp. NPDC051183 (assembly GCF_040682455.1). Classification (NCBI taxonomy): domain Bacteria; kingdom Bacillati; phylum Actinomycetota; class Actinomycetes; order Kitasatosporales; family Streptomycetaceae; genus Streptomyces; species Streptomyces sp. NPDC051183. The sequence continues at coordinate 28,760 of NZ_JBFBBA010000022.1, read as the reverse complement.
ACTGGACAAAGTTCTCCAGTGCGTCCCGGATCTCCTCCGGCCGGATCGTGAGCTCCGCCATCTGGGTTCCCTGCTCTCCTTGTTGGGCCTGAAGCTTCTTAGGGGTCTGGGGTTGACCCCCAGGAATCTTCTGCAAGTTCTGCACGGCCCAACCGGGCCGCTAGGAATGCGTTGTTCTATTGGTGGCTGGTCAGCCGGCCATGCGGCGGGACGCCTCGGCGAGGCGGTCCGCGATGGTGCCGTCGATGACCTCGTCGCCGACCCGCACCACGATCCCGCCGAGGACCGTGGGGTCCACGTCGAGGTTCAGGTGCATCTGGCGGCCGTACAGCTTGGCCAGCACCGCGCCGAGACGCTGCTTCTGAACGTCGCTGAGCGGAACCGCGCTGGTCACGGTGGCGACCATGCGGTTGCGGCGCTCCGCGGCGATCACGGAGAGGGACTCGAGTCCCGCTTCCAGGCTACGTCCACGCGGGTGCGTGACGAGACGCGTGACCAGACGCTCGGTGACGGCGTTCGCCTTGCCGCCGAGCAGGCTGCGCAGCAGCTGGCTCTTGGCGGAGGCGGAGGCCGACCGGTCGGTCAGCGCGGCGCGCAGCTCGGTGTTCGACGACACGATCCGGCCGAAGCGGAACAGCTCGTCCTCGACGTCGTCGAGGGCGCCGTTCTGCTGGGCCGCCGTGAGGTCGGCGGTGGACGCCAGCTGCTCCAGCGAGTCCACCAGGTCACGGGACTGCGACCAGCGGGACCGGACCATGCCGGACACCAGGTCGAGGGTCTCCCCGCCCACCTGGCCCGCCAGCAGGCGCCCGGCCAGCTCGGCCTTGGCCTCGCCGGACTGCGCCGGGTCCGTGATGACCCGACGCAGCGAGACCTCACGGTCGAGCAGCGCGGTGACGGCAGCCAGCTCACCGGCGAGCTTCGCCGCGTCGACGGACGTGTTGTCCGTCAGCGCGTCGAGACGCTCGCGCGCGGAGGCCAGCGCCTCGCGGCTCGCTCCGTTCATCGGGCGGCCTCGGCCTTCTCCTCAAGCTCGCTGAGGAAACGGTCGATCGTGCGGCTCTGCCGGGCGGCGTCCTCGAGGGACTCGCCGACGAGCTTTCCGGCCAGGTCGGTGGCGAGCTTGCCAACGTCCTGACGCAGCGCCTGAGAGGCGGCCTTGCGGTCGGCCTCGATCTGGGCGTGGCCGGCAGCGATGATCTCCTCACGCTGCCGCTGGCCCTCTGCGCGCAGTTCTTCCTTGAGCGCAGTGCCCTGCTCCAGCGCTTCCTGGCGCAGGCGCGCGGCCTCGTGCCGGGCCTCGGCGAGCTGGGCCTTGTACTGCTCCAGGACGCTCTGGGCCTCGGTCTGAGCGGCTTCTGCCTTTTCGATACCGCCCTCGATCGTCTCGCGACGCTCGTCCAGAACCTTGTTGATGTTCGGGAGGAGCTTCTTCGCCAGGAGACCGAAGACGATGACGAAGGCGATCAGACCGATGACGAGCTCGGGGATCGGCGGGACGAGGGGGTTACCAGGCTCCTCGGCCGCGAGAACCAGGAGGTTCACATCAGTGCCTTTCGTCGATACGGACTAGTCGTGGAGTTCGTCTTAGTAGACGAACGGCATGACCAGACCGATGAGGGCGAGCGCCTCACAGAAGGCGAAGCCGAGGATCTGGTTGGCGCGGATCAGACCGGCAGCCTCGGGCTGACGGGCCATCGCCTGGGTGCCGTTACCGAAGATGATGCCGACGCCGACGCCCGGGCCGATCGCCGCGAGACCGTAACCGACGGAGCTGAGGGAACCTTCGACGGCAGCAAGGGTCTGGGACATGCCAGTTCTTCCTTCTCTTTCATGGACCGGTGGGGGTTGGCCACCGGACGATTCGGGGGTGTTGCAGGAGCGGTGGTCGCTCAGTGGTGCTCGGCGATTGCGCCCTGCAGGAAGCTGCAGGCCAGGAGGACGAAGACGTACGCCTGGACAGCCTGGATGAAGAGTTCGAATGCGGTCATCACGATCACCATGACGAACGAGACGCCCGCGTAGGCGATGCCGATCCCGTTCAGCAGGTACCAGCTGGCGATGGTGAACAGCAGCAGCAGGGTGTGACCGGCGAACATGTTCGCGAACAGTCGGACCGCGTGGGTGAAGGGGCGGACGATGACGTTCGAGAAGAACTCGATCACCATGACCATCGGCAGGATCGCGCCGAGGGACTTGTCGTAGCCCGTGATGTTCTTGAAGCCGCCGACGAAACCGTGGCGCTTGAAGGTCACCGACATCCACATGACGTAGATGACGAGGGCGAGGCCGGCCGGGTACGCGATGACGGCGGTCACCGGGAACTGGGCGAGCGGCACGATCGACCACAGGTTCATGATCCAGACGAAGAAGAACGTCGCGACCATGAAGGGGACGTACTTCTCGCCTTCCTTCTTACCGAGCGTCTCGTAGACGATGCCGCGGCGTACGAAGTCGTAGCCCGCCTCGGCGACCATCTGGAGCTTGCCCGGGACGACCTTCGGCTTCCGGAACGCGGCCCAGAAGAAGCCGACGATGATGACCGAGCCCAGCAGGGCGAGCAGCATCGTCTTGTTGAAGTACAGGTTGCTGTCCGCGTCGCCGAAGATCGGCTTGAACAGGAACGAGTACAGGGTCGGGCCCGGGAAGCCGCAGCCAGTGCCGTCTTCGAAATGACAGTTGATATCGAAGGCGAGCGTCATGTCAGCAGCACTCACCGCGGGCTCCTTCAGCGTGGCGCATAGGTACGGCAACCTCGTTGTGTCGGCGCGGCGCGCAGCCGCGGTTCGGCACTGGACTGGTGTTACGGATGGTGGGGCGGCAGTCAGGCATCGAGCCTCGCGATGGAACAGGCGTCAGCTCAGATGCCCGCGCCCGCAGTGCCGCAGTTGGAACCGGACGATAGCAGCATCTCGAACGCCCATTTATTCCGCCCCTACCCCTCACGGCTTCGGCCCCGAATTTTCGGGCTTTTCGCCCTTGGTCGAGTCCGGTTCGACGTAGAGGATCTTGGCCTTCATGTGAACACGGGTCTGGACGCCGATCCACACGAGGGTGGCGGCGACGAGCGTGATCGCGAAGGACCGGGGGTGGAACAGTGTCGTGTTCTTGAACGCGGCGAGAAAGACGAAGAGCAACAGGATCTGGGCCGTGTAGAGCATGAGCCCCATGGCCTGGAACAGGTGCGGTAGTGATTTCGCCGTGCGCTGCAGGACCACGGCCCCGACACCCATGAAGAGGATCACGACCAGCGTCGCGATGACAGCACCGAGAGCCCCCTTGCCGCCGACGGCCACGCCGCAGATGACGGCGGCTAGAGCGCCGGCCGCGGCTGTGGGCACAGCGGTTTGCAGGAGGGATCGGACATCGTCTGACCGCATGGCGGTTTGCTCCGCGTGGTGGTGGGGGCACGGGACTCGTACGGGACGAGCGTAAGCCCGGTTCGAGTGGAAACCTCGGGCCAATGGACCGTCGCACTACGGTCCTTCGGCTCTGTCGCCGGGTTTAGTGAACGGTATCACAAACTATTTGATGAGAGCTTTACCTGCCGGGTGTGCTGACTGTCACACATGAGAGTGACCCTGCGCGTGTGTGCACGGCAGCTAACGGGCTTGCCTGCTAAAGGGGGTGTATATCCGACATGCACCCTGGATGTCAGCGCGAGGATTCGGCCTTACGCCGGTCGGGGAAGCGCGAACGGGGGCCTACGGCGGTCGCCCCGTTGACGCCGGAGACACCCGCCGCGACCGGCCGTACGGGCTCCGGTTCCGCGGCCGTGGCCTCCTGCAGGGCCGCCTCCGCGGCCCGCTCGGCGTGTCGGTAGCGCGGCGGGACCAGTGCCTCCGCCCACCGCGGGGTCCGCGGGGTGAAGCGCGGCAGGAGCAGCAGGACCAGGCCGAGGGCGCTCAGCCCGGCGATCGCGAGCCCGATCCACATCGAGGCGGAGTGCACCGAGTACGCCACCGCGCCGAAGGCGATCAGCCCCGACCAGAAGTACATGATCAGCACCGCACGGCTGTGCGAGTGGCCGAGCTCCAGCAGCCGGTGGTGCAGGTGCCCGCGGTCGGCCGCGAACGGGGACTGGCCCTTCCAGGTGCGCCGGACGATGGCCAGGATCAGGTCGGCCATCGGGATGGCGATGATGGTCAGGGGCAGCAGCAGCGGGATGAAGACCGGGAGCATCGCGTGCGTCGCGTTGCGCTCGCCGCCCGCGAACAGCGCCATCGTGTCGGGGTCCACCTGACCGGTGATGGAGATCGCCGAGGCGGCCAGCACGAGACCGATCAGCATCGAGCCGGAGTCGCCCATGAAGATGCGGGCGGGATGCATGTTGTGCGGCAGGAAGCCCAGGCACATGCCCATGAGGATCGCGGCGAAAAGGGTCGCGGGCGCGGCCGCCTCGATGCCGTAGCCGAACCAGATGCGGTAGGCGTAGAGGAAGAAGGCGCCGGCCGCGATGCAGACCGTGCCGGCGGCCAGGCCGTCGAGGCCGTCCACGAAGTTCACCGCGTTGATGGTGATCACGACGAGGGCCACCGTCAGCAGGTTGCCCTGCCACTGGGTGAGCGCGACCGTCCCGATCCACGGGACGGGGATCCACAGGATGGTCAGGCCCTGCATGACCATCACGCCGGCGGCGATCATCTGTGCGCCGAGCTTGATCAGGGCGTCGATCTCGAACTTGTCGTCGAGCACGCCGACCAGCCAGATCAGGGCCGCACCGGAGAGCAGGGCCCGCGGCTCGTTCGACAGCTCGAAGACGCCGTTGAGGTTCTGCAGGTGGTCCGCGACCAGGAGCCCCGCGCACAGCCCGCCGAACATCGCGATGCCGCCCAGCCTCGGCGTGGGCTCGCGGTGGACGTCGCGGGCGCGGATCTCCGGCATCGCGCCGGCCGCGATCGCGAACTTCCGCACGGGCCCGGTGAGCAGGTAGGTCACCGCGACCGTGACGCAAAGCGTCAGCAGATATTCACGCACGGGCTGCCCCAGATGTATCGCCGGCCATCTCAGCCCCACACACTAGCTGCGATGCAGTCGGTATCGAGGACGCAAGGTGGCGGTATCCCGGTTGCGGTACGCCCCTCTCGCCCCTATTGCTCCCCGTACGGGGGAAATTCCAGCGCCAGCTCGTTGACCTCCGCACGGGTTCTCGCGGCCTCCCCGCGCAGCGCCTGCGCAAACAGGGCCGCGATCCGGCCCATCTCCGGCTCCCCCATCCCCTGGGTGGTCACCGCGGCCGTGCCGAGGCGGATCCCGCGCTGGTCCCCGTACGGGAGGGCGCAGGTGTCCAGCACGATCCCCGCGGCGGCGAGACGGCCGCGGGCGGTCGGGCCGTCGAGGCCCAGGGGCGCGGGGTCGGCGGTGATCAGGTGCGTGTCGGTGCCGCCGGTCGTCACGGCGAAGCCGCCGGCGGCCAGCGCGTCGGCCAGGGTCCGGGCGTTGGCCACCACCCGGTGCGCGTACGAGGTGAACGCGGGCCCGGCGGCCTCCCCGAACGCCACGGCCTTGGCGGCGATGGTGTGCATCTGGGCGCCGCCCTGCGTGAAGGGGAACACCGCCCGGTCGACCCGCTCGGCGAACTCGGCGCCGCAGAGCACCATCCCGCCGCGCGGACCGCGCAGCACCTTGTGGGTGGTCGCGCAGACGATGTCGGCGTACGGGACGGGGCTGGGGGCGGCCCCGCCCGCGACCAGCCCGATCGGGTGGGCGGCGTCGGCGATCAGGTACGCCCCGACCTCGTCGGCGATCTCCCGGAACGCGGAGTACTCGGGATGGCGGGGGTAGGAGATCGACCCGCAGACGATCGCCTTGGGCCGGTGCGCGCGCGCCAGTTCCTGGACCTGGAGGTAGTCGATGAGCCCGGTCTCCGCGTCGACCCCGTACCCGACGAAGTCGAACCAGCGGCCGGAGAAGTTCGCCGGCGACCCGTGGGTGAGGTGGCCGCCGTACGGCAGGCCCATGGCCAGGACGGTGTCCCCGGGCCGCAGCAGGGCGGCGTACGCGGCCAGCACGGCGGCGGAACCGGAGTGCGGCTGCACGTTGGCGTGCTCGGCACCGAACAGCGCCCTGGCCCGTTCGACCGCGATCCGCTCGGCCAGATCGGCGTACTCGCACCCGCCGTGGTGCCGGGCGCCGGGGTAGCCCTCGGCGTACTTGTTGGCGAGCGTGGAGCCGAGCGCCGCGAGCACGGCGGGCGAGGTGAAGTTCTCCGCGGCGATCAGCTGGAGCGTCCCGGCCTGCCGCTGCCGCTCCCCCGCGAGGACGTCGGCCATCTGCGGATCCTGCTGCCGCAGGAGGTCCGTCGGCTGGGTGATGACGCTCATGGCGTGCTCCCGCGCAGTGGGGTACCGGGTACCAGCCACTGTAGGCCGCACCCCGCCCCGGCGCCTCGCGACGGACCCCGGCGCACGCGGCGAGGCTCCGCGCAGCGGCCTACCGCGACGCGGTGACGCCCGTCAGGGCCGTGACCACGGGCTCCAGGGCCTGGTTGATCTCGTCGCCGATCGAGCGGAAGAAGGTGATCGGCGCGCCGTACGGGTCGTACACCTCGTCCGCGTCCGGCGAGGGCGCCAGCAGCCAGCCCCGCAGGGCGGCGGCGGCGCGGACCAGCGCGCGCGCCCGTTCGGCCATGCCGTCGTCCAGCGGCGGGAGCGTCGCCGGGTCTATCGCCCGGACCAGCCGGGTGAACTCCTTCAGCGTGAAGGTGCGCAGCCCCGCCGAGTGGCCCATCGAGATGACCTGCGCGCGGTGGTCGCGCGTGGCCGTGAGGACCAGGTCCGCCCGTATGACGTGCTCGTCGAGCAGCTCCCGCCCCGTGAAGCCGGAGGCGTCCGCGCCGAAGTCCGCCAGCACGGCGGCCGCGTTCGCCTCCATCGGGGCACCTTCGTGCCCCCACGTCCCGGCGCTCTCCACGATGAGGTCACCCGTGACCAGCCCGCCCAGGCGGTGCGACAGGGCGTGCCGCGTCAGCCGCTCGGTGATCGGCGAGCGGCACACGTTGCCGGTGCTGACGTGGAGTATGCGGAAAGTGTCACTCGCTATGCCACGCCCCTCAGGGCTCACGGGGCCACCTCGAGGTCGGGTACGACCTCCCGCAGCTGCTCGGCGGTCAGCGCCCCCTCCCGCAGCAGGACGGGAACCTTCCCGGTGACATCGACGATCGACGACGGCTGCATCCCCGGAGTCGGACCACCGTCCAGGTACACGGAGACGGAGTCCCCCAGCATCTCGCGGGCCGCGTCGCAGTCCTCCGGCGCCGGGTGCCCGGTCAGGTTCGCCGAGGACACCGCCATCGGCCCGACCTCGGTCAGCAGCTCGATCGCGACGGGGTGCAGCGGCATCCGTACGGCCACGGTCCCGCGGGTCTCCCCCAGGTCCCACGCCAGCGACGGCTGGTGCTTGGCGACGAGCGTCAGCGCGCCCGGCCAGAAGGCGTCGACGAGCTCCCAGGCCTGCTCGGAGAAGTCCGTGACCAGGCCGTGCAGGGTGTTCGGGGAGCCGATGAGGACGGGGGTGGGCATGTTGCGGCCGCGCCCCTTGGCGGCGAGCAGGTCACCGACGGCCTCGGCGCTGAAGGCGTCCGCGCCGATCCCGTACAGGGTGTCGGTGGGCAGCACGACGAGCTCGCCGCGGCGCACGGCGGATGCGGCTTCGCGCAGGCCCGTCTTGCGGTCCGTCGCGTCGTTGCAGTCGTATCGCCGGGCCATCAGCGGGCCTCCTCGTGCAGCAGGGGGGTGGCGGGATTCGTCGCGCCGGTCACGGCAGTGCCTTGCGGGCCGTCGCGAAGCGCGGGCGGTTGTTCAGGTCCGGGTGGTCGGCCGCGTCGGCCCAGCCGCGCTCGTCGGCGAAGATCCACGGGACCTGGCCGCCCTGGGTGTCGGCGTGCTCGATGACGACGATGCCGCCGGGCCGCAGCAGCCGGTGCGCGGTGCGCTCGATGCCGCGGATGGTGTCGAGGCCGTCCTCGCCGGAGAACAGCGCCATCTCGGGATCGTGGTCCCGGGCCTCCGGGGCGACGTACTCCCACTCGGTGAGCGGGATGTACGGCGGGTTGGAGATGACCAGGTCGACCTGTCCGTCGAGCTCGGGCAGCGCGCTGAGCGCGTCGCCCTGGTGGACGGTGACCCGGGAGCCCTCGGCGTTCTTGCGCGTCCACCGCAGGGCGTCCTCGGACAGCTCCACCGCGTGCACGCGCGAGCGCGGCACCTCCTGCGCCATGGCGAGCGCGATGGCGCCGGAGCCGGTGCACAGGTCGACGATCAGCGGCTCGACGACGTCCATCGCCCGGACGGCCTGTATGGCCCAGTCCACGACCGACTCGGTCTCGGGCCGGGGCACGAAGACCCCGGGCCCGACCTGGAGCTCCAGGTACCGGAAGAAGGCACGGCCGGTGATGTGCTGGAGCGGCTCGCGCGCCTCGCGGCGGGCGACGGCCTCCCAGTAGCGGGCGTCGAAGTCCGCGTCCTTGACGTGGTGCAGTTCCCCCCGCTTGACGCCGTGCACGAAGGCCGCGAGCTCCTCCGCGTCGAAGCGCGGTGAGGGCACGCCGGCGGCGGCCAGCCGCTGAGTGGCCTGGGCCACCTCGGCAAGCAGCAAGTTCACGCTGGTCCTCCGGGCTGCTGTCGTACGGGGGGTGGTGCTGGGGTCAGGCAGGGCCGGGCTGGGCCGGGCCGGTCAGTGCGCGGCCGCGAGCTTCGCGGCGGAGTCGGTGTCGACGCAGGCCTGGATGACCGAGTCGAGGTCGCCGTCGAGCACCTGGTCCAAGTTGTACGCCTTGAAGCCGGTCCGGTGGTCCGAGATCCGGTTTTCCGGGTAGTTGTACGTCCGGATCTTCTCGGAGCGGTCCACGGAGCGCACCTGGCTGCGGCGCACGTCGGAGGCCTCCTGCTCGGCGGCTTCCTGGGCGGCGGCCAGCAGGCGCGAGCGCAGGATGCGCATCGCCTGCTCCTTGTTCTGGAGCTGGCTCTTCTCGTTCTGGCAGGAGGCGACCACACCGGTCGGGATGTGCGTGATGCGCACGGCCGAGTCGGTGGTGTTGACGGACTGGCCGCCGGGGCCCGAGGAGCGGTACACGTCGATGCGGAGGTCGTTCATGTTGATCTCGACCTCGACCTCCTCGGCCTCCGGGGTGACGAGCACGCCGGCGGCGGAGGTGTGGATGCGGCCCTGGGACTCGGTGGCCGGAACGCGCTGGACGCGGTGCACGCCGCCCTCGTACTTCAGGCGGGCCCAGACGCCCTGGCCGGGCTCGGTGGCGCCGTTGCCGCCCTTGGTGCGGACGGAGACCTGGACGTCCTTGTAGCCGCCGAGCTCGGACTCGGTGGCGTCGATGATCTCGGTCTTCCAGCCCACGCGCTCGGCGTAGCGCAGGTACATGCGCAGCAGGTCGCCGGCGAACAGGGCGGACTCGTCGCCGCCCGCGCCCGCCTTGACCTCCAGGAGCACGTCCTTGTCGTCGCTGGGGTCGCGCGGGACGAGCAGCAGGCGGAGCTTCTCGGTGAGCTCTTCGCGCTGCGCGCTCAGTTCCTTGGCCTCGGCGGCGAAGTCCGGGTCGTCGGCCGCGAGCTCCTTGGCCGTCTCGATGTCCTCGGCCGACTGCTTCCACGCACGGAAGGTCGCGACGATCGGGGTCAGCTCCGCGTAGCGCTTGTTCAGCTTGCGCGCGTTGGCCTGATCGGAGTGGACCGACGGGTCGGCGAGCTTAATCTCAAGATCGGCGTGCTCGCCGACCAGTTCCTCGACCGCCTCGAACATCGGGGGCTCCTGTGGTGAAAGTACGAAAAAGGGCTGCGGGACGAGAAAGGCGCCGGTCCGGCCGCCCCCGTATCGACAGGGTGCAGCCGGATCCGACGCCTGAGGCTCGCTACTTCTGTGCAGCCTTGCCGAAGCGGGCCTCGAAGCGGGCCACACGGCCACCGGTGTCGAGGATCTTCTGCTTGCCCGTGTAGAACGGGTGGCACTCGGAGCAGACCTCGGCACGGATGGTGCCTTCGGTCAGGGTGCTACGGGTGGTGAACGACGCGCCACAGGTGCAGCTGACCTGGGTCTCGACGTACTCGGGGTGAACATCGCGCTTCAAGGTGTCTCCTAGATTCGGGAGGGCGCCGGGTCGCAGGAGCCGAATTGCGCGCTGCGTGAACCGGGGCCGACAGACCAGTCTGCCAGGACCGGGCTGCCTGTCAAAATTCTGAGGACGCCTCCCTCAACAGGAGGGGTCCGGCATCTATTCCTGGCCGCCGCGCTAGGAGACGACGGCGCCCGCCGTTCCCTTGTCCCCGGCGGAATTCACGGTGGCCTCGGCGGGGATCGCCTGCTCGGCCAGCAGCGCGTCCCAGACCATCTTGGACTCCTTGACCAGCGGGACCACGCGGTTGGGATCACGCGGGTCGGTGGTCACGGGCAGGGTGATCATCTGCATGTTCTGGGCGTCGATGCCCTGGAGGCCCTGGGCGAAGCCCATCAGCGACTTCACGTCGCCGAGCGCCTTGTCCGTGGTCAGCGCCTTGGTGGCGGTGTCGGCGAGGTCGAGCAGCCGCTTCGGGTTGTCGAACAGGCCGATGCCCTTGACCTGCTTGATCAGCGCCTTGATGAAGGCCTGCTGGAGCTGTATTCGGCCCAGGTCGCTGCCGTCGCCGATGGTCTTGCGGGTCCGTACCAGGCCCAGGGCCTGCTCACCGCCCAGCCGGTTGGTGCCGGCCTTGAGGTCGAGGTGGCTGGCCCCGTCCTTGATCGGCTTGGTCGTGGTCACTTCGACGCCGCCGAGGTTGTCGATGATCTTCTTGAAGCCCGTGAAGTCGACTTCCAGGTAGTGGTCCATGCGGATCCCCGACATCTTCTCCACCGTCTTGACCGCACAGGCGGCCCCGCCGATGGTGAACGACTCGTTGAACTGCGAGCGCGAGCTGCCGGGGTCGGTCTTCCCGTTCGGCATCGTGCAGGAGGGCCGGTTCACCATGGTGTCGCGGGGTATCGAGACGACGCTGGCCTTCTGGTGGCCCTCGTACAGGTGGACGATCATCGCGGTGTCGGAGCGGGCGGAGCCGCCGTCGTCGGCGCCGTACTCGCTGTTGGCCCCGCCCCGGGAGTCCGAGCCGAGGACGAGGATGTCCATCGACCCGTTGTCGATGTTCTGCGGGCGGTCCTTGCCGAGGGCCTGGTCGATGTCGACGGTCTTCAGGTTGCCGTTCAGCTTGAAGTAGAAGTAGCCGAGCCCCACCCCGCCCAGCAGGACCACGCCCGCGGCGCACCACGCGGCGATGACGAGGGCCCTGCGACGCTTCGGCGGCTTCCGTCGCCGCCGGCCTGCGGCGCGCGTACCGCGGCCGCTGCTGTCCTGGCTCATGCTCTCCCTCTGTCCGTCCTGGGTCCGCTTGACCGGCCGGGGTCCGCCCTTGCCTCCCCGGCGCCGCCCCCTGACACAGACGGACGAACGCTCTCCAGGGTTCCACGGCCCCGACGGGCGCAAAAACACCGCAATCCGGCGAACCGACCGGCATAAACACCGCGTAATGCCACACCCACCTGCGGTTTCGGTACGGGACGCCGGGCGGCGGCCCCGGATTCACCCGGTCCGGGATTGTGGCGAAGGTCGCACAGGGGCCGAAAGAGCCGGAAACCCGAAAAACGGCGGAAACTCCGGAAAACGCACGGCCGCCCCCGCCGCGGGTGCGGCGGGGGCGGCCGTGGTGGCGCCGTGGTGCTGCGCGGGGACGTCAGTCGTCGTTCTTGCCCGACGGGGTCGTCTTGGCGATCTGCATCAGGAACTCGGCGTTCGACTTCGTCTGCTTCATCTTGTCGAGGAGCAGCTCGATGGCCTGCTGCGAGTCGAGCGCGTGCAGCACCCGGCGCAGCTTCCAGACGATGGCGAGCTCTTCCGCGTTGAGGAGGATCTCCTCCTTGCGGGTGCCCGACGGGTCGACGTCGACGGCCGGGAAGATGCGCTTGTCGGCGAGCTTCCGGTCGAGCTTGAGCTCCATGTTGCCGGTGCCCTTGAACTCCTCGAAGATCACCTCGTCCATGCGCGAGCCGGTGTCGACCAGCGCGGTGGCCAGGATGGTCAGCGAGCCGCCGTCCTCGATGTTGCGCGCGGCACCGAAGAAGCGCTTCGGCGGGTACAGCGCGGTCGAGTCGACACCACCGGACAGGATGCGGCCGGAGGCGGGAGCCGCGAGGTTGTACGCGCGGCCCAGACGGGTGATGGAGTCCAGCAGGACGACCACGTCGTGACCCAGCTCGACGAGGCGCTTGGCGCGCTCGATGGCCAGCTCGGCGACGGTGGTGTGGTCCTCGGCCGGGCGGTCGAAGGTCGAGGAGATGACCTCGCCCTTGACCGACCGCTGCATGTCGGTGACCTCTTCCGGACGCTCGTCGACCAGGACGACCATCAGGTGGCACTCGGGGTTGTTGGTGGTGATCGCGTTGGCGATCGCCTGCATGATCATGGTCTTGCCGGTCTTCGGCGGGGCCACGATCAGGCCTCGCTGGCCCTTGCCGATCGGCGACACGAGGTCGATGATGCGGGTGGTCAGCACGCCCGGGTCGGTCTCCAGACGGAGCCGGTCCTGCGGGTAGAGCGGGGTCAGCTTCTGGAACTCCGGTCGGCCGCGGCCGGATTCGGGCGCCATGCCGTTCACCGAGTCGAGGCGCACGAGCGCGTTGAACTTCTCGCGGCGCTCACCGTCCTTGGGCTGGCGGACCGCACCGGTGGTGTGGTCGCCCTTGCGCAGACCCGCCTTGCGGACCTGGGCGAGGGAGACGTACACGTCGTTCGGGCCCGGCAGGTAGCCGGAGGTCCGGATGAACGCGTAGTTGTCGAGGATGTCGAGGATGCCCGCGACGGGGATCAGGACGTCGTCGTCGGCGACCTGCGGCTCGTTCGGGGCGAACTCGTCGCGGCCACGACGGCCACGGCGGTCGCGGTAGCGGCCGCGACGGCCACGGCGGCCGCCCTCGTCGTCGAAGTCGTCCTGGGGGCCGTTGTCCTGACGGTCCTGCCGGCCCTGCTGGCCCTGGTTCTGGCCCTGGCCCTGGCCGCGGCCGCCCTGCTGCTGGCGGTCCTGGCGGTCGGCGCGGTCCTGGCGGCCGCCGCCCTGGCCGGCCTGGCCCTGACCGGCCTGACCCTGGCCGCCCTGACCCTGGCCGCCCTGGCCCTGGTCGTCGGCCTTGGCGCCACGGTCACGGCGGTCGCGCTGGCGGTCGCCGCGCTCCGCACGGTCCCCGCGGTCACGGCGGTCGCGGCGTCCGCGGCCCTCGCCGTCCTGGGCCTGGCCCTGGGCGGAGACGGCGGTGGCGGCCTCTGCCTTGGCGTCGGCCTGGGCGGTGGCGGCGGCCGTCTCGGTCTTCTGCTCGACCTGGACGGCGGCGGGGGCCGAGGCCTCCGGGCTGCCGGAGGGCGCGGTGGCCCGACGGCGGCGGCGCTCGCCGGCCGGGGCGTCCTCGCTGGCGGGCTGGCCCGGGATGTCGATCTGGGCCTGCGCGGCAGGCTTCTCGGCGGGCGCCTCGGCGGCCTCGCCCGTACGGGCCTTGCTGGTGGCGCGACGCTTCGGCTTGGCCTCGGCGGTGTCGGCGGCGGCGGAAGCCGCGGCCTTGGGGGCGCTGCCGCCCTGCGCCTCCTTGATGACCTCGATCAGCTGGCTCTTGCGCATCCGCGCGGTGCCCCTGATGCCGAGGCCCGACGCGACCTGCTGCAGCTCGGCCAGGACCATGCCCTCGAGGCCGGTGCCGGTGCGGCGGCGCTTGGTCGGCGCGGCGCCCTCGGCGGGGGCACTGGTGCCGACATTGGTGTCGGCAGCGCCCATCAGATCGGTGGTGTCGCTCACGAAGGGTCCTTCCCTGGAGCGGACGTCGGCCTGTCTGGCTCGGCGACCGGTTGTGCTGTCCGACAACGGACCATGACCTGATGGGGCATGGACCGCGGCCGGGGCGGTGGTCCGCCGATGGAGGTACGACGGCGGAGAGAAACGTGCGTGGGTGGTTCCGGCGAGAAGCCCCCGAGCTGGAAGCGTGGGAATGTCACGCCGATTCCGGAGCGTGCTCGAAAACTGCTGGCAGCGATCAAAGCAGTCGGGGAGGCTCCCGGAAGAAAGGTGGTCCCTGATAGGGACACTGAGCACCAAGCCATGGCGGCTTCGGATGCGCACTTGACACTAACACTACCGGATCCAACAGACATTCCCCCTCTCAGTCACCGGCAATCGCCCTTCCGTGAGCGGGCGGCCTGCCCCGGCCGCCCGCCCCTGACCGGCCATGTCCCTACGACACGGACTAGCCGCCCTGGGTGCCCAGCGGAAGTACGCTCGCGCCCGCGGCGTCGAGTGCGAGCCGGTTGGCCGCCCACCCCTCGCCCGCGAGCTGCGCGACCTTGTCGGCCGCGCCGTTGTCGACCAGCGCGAGGACCGTGGGGCCCGCGCCGGAGATGACCGCGGGGATGCCGTCCGCCCGCAGCCGGGCGACGAGTGCCACGCTCTCGGGCATCGCCGGGGACCGGTACTCCTGGTGGAGCCGGTCTTCGGTGGCCGCCAGCAGCAGCTCGGGACGCCTGGTCAGGGCCTCTACGAGCAGGGCCGCGCGGCCCGCGTTGACGGCCGCGTCCACGTGCGGGACGGAGCGCGGCAGCAGGCCGCGCGCGGTCTCGGTCAGGACGGGCTTGGAGGGCACGAAGACCACCGGAACGATGGAATCGGCGGGCTCCATGCGGATCGCCTTGGCGCTGCCCCCGTCCATCCACGCCAGGGTGAAGCCGCCGAGCAGACAGGCGGCGACGTTGTCGGGGTGGCCCTCGATCTCCGTGGCGAGCTCCAGCAGCGCCGCGTCGTCGAGCTTGGCCTCGCCGCCTATGGTCACGGCGCGGGCGGCGACGATTCCGGCGCAGATGGCGGCGGAGGAGGAGCCGAGGCCGCGGCCGTGCGGGATGCGGTTGGCGCAGACGACCTCCAGGCCGCGCGGCTGGCCGCCCAGCAGGTCGAAGGCGGTGCGCATGGAGCGTACGAGCAGGTGGCTCTCGTCCCGCGGGAGGGTGTCGGCACCTTCACCCGCGATGTCGATGTTCAGGCCGGAATCGGCCACGCGGACGACGACATCGTCGTAGAGCCCCAGGGCCAGGCCGAGGGTGTCGAAACCCGGGCCGAGGTTGGCACT
This sequence comes from Streptomyces sp. NPDC051183, assembly GCF_040682455.1. Lineage (NCBI taxonomy): Bacteria > Bacillati > Actinomycetota > Actinomycetes > Kitasatosporales > Streptomycetaceae > Streptomyces > Streptomyces sp. NPDC051183. The sequence goes on along the minus strand of NZ_JBFBBA010000022.1, from coordinate 13,625 downwards.
GCTGGCGGGGACGCGCACCCGTACGGCGGCGGCGCGGAACGCTGGACCGGCCATCGTCCGATGACACTCCTTGTGACTGTGCGAGATCTTCGCTCTTCGCTGGCTCGCTGCGAATGTACTGGAGAACGTACGACACCCGAAGGCCCTGTGGGCAGCACCGCGGTCATATGCGCGGTGGCGGATGTAAGTACAGCGTATCGAAGGAAGGTTCTCATCCGACATAGGGCGCACAGGAGGCGCACGATGCGTGTCGCGAACTTCCGCTGAATCGCGTTGACTTTTGGTGTCGTACGGAACTTACGGGTCGTACTGGTCGTACGGCCTCGGTGGCCGGATTCCGGGAGCTTCCGGAATCCGGCGACCGGGCGTGGGTCAGACGAGACCGAGGCGGACGGCGGCCGCTTCGGCGTCGACGGGAACGGTGACGGGCTGCGGAGCGCCCGCGACCGCCCAGTCGGGGTCCTTCAGGCCGTTGCCGGTGACGGTGCACACGATCTTCTGACCGGGGTCGACGAGGCCCAGCTCGGCGGCCTTCAGCAGACCGGCCACGGAAGCGGCCGAGGCGGGCTCGACGAAGACGCCCTCCTGCGCGGCCAACAGCCGGTAGGCGGCGAGGATCTGACGGTCCGTCACTTCGTCGATGAAGCCGCCCGACTCGTCGCGCGCGGCCAGCGCGTAGTCCCAGGAGGCCGGGTTGCCGATGCGGATCGCGGTGGCGATGGTGTGCGGCTCCTTGACAACCTCACCGCGCACGATGGGCGCGGAGCCGGAGGCCTGGAAACCCCACACGCGGGGCGTACGGGAGGCCAGGCCGTCGGCCTTGTACTCCTTGAACCCCTTCCAGTACGCGGTGATGTTGCCGGCGTTGCCGACGGGCAGCACGTGGATGTCGGGGGCGTCGCCGAGCGCGTCGACGATCTCGAACGCAGCCGTCTTCTGGCCCTCGATGCGCACCGGGTTGACGGAATTGACCAGCGCCACCGGGTAGTTGTCGGACAGCGCGCGGGCGAGGTCCAGGCAGTCGTCGAAGTTGCCGTCGACCTGGAGGATCTTGGCGCCGTGGACCAGGGCCTGGCCCATCTTGCCGAGCGCGATCTTGCCGCGGGGCACGAGGACCGCGCTGACCATGCCGGCGCGCACCGCGTACGCGGCGGCGGAGGCCGAGGTGTTGCCCGTGGAGGCGCAGATGACGGCCTTGGCGCCGTCCTCCTTGGCCTTGGTGATGGCCATGGTCATGCCGCGGTCCTTGAAGGACCCGGTGGGGTTGGCCCCCTCGACCTTGAGGTGCACCTCGCAGCCGGTGCGCTCGGAGAGCACCTGCGCGGGAACGAGGGGAGTGCCGCCCTCACGGAGCGTGACCACGGGAGTGGCGTCCGTCACCGGCAGGCGGTCCCGGTACTCCTCGATGATGCCGCGCCACTGGTGGGTGCGATTGCTGCTCATGGGTCCTTACTCCCCTTCAACACGCATGATGCTGGCGACACCGCGGACGGTGTCCAGCTTCCGCAGCGCCGTGACGACCCCGGAGAGGGCCGCGTCGGGCGCGCGGTGGGTGACGACGACGAGGGAGGCCTCAGTGCCGCCCCCGTCCTGACGACCTTGCTGCCTTACGGTGTCGATCGAGACACCGTGCTCCGCGAATACCGTCGCCACCTGGGCGAGCACGCCCGGCTTGTCGGCCACATCGAGGCTGATGTGGTAGCGGGTGACGACGTCTCCTATGGGGCTGACCGGCAGCTGGGTGTACGCCGACTCGCCGGGCCCCGTTGCCTCGGCGAGCTTGTTGCGGCAGACGGCGACGAGGTCGCCCAGGACCGCCGAGGCGGTCGGAGCGCCGCCCGCGCCGGGCCCGTAGAACATGAGCCGCCCGGCGGCCTCCGCCTCGACGAAGACGGCGTTGTACGCCTCGCGGACGGAGGCGAGCGGGTGGCTGAGCGGGATCATCGCCGGGTGGACGCGGGCGGTGACGGACTCGCCGTCCTCGGCGCGCTCCAGGATGGCGAGGAGCTTGATGGTGCAGCCCATGCGCTTCGCGGAGGCGAAGTCGGCGGCGCTGACCTCGGTCATGCCCTCGCGGTAGACGTCGTCGAGGCGGGCCCGGGTGTGGAACGCGATGCCGGCCAGGATCGCGGCCTTGGCTGCGGCGTCGTAGCCCTCCACGTCGGCGGTGGGGTCGGCCTCGGCGTACCCGAGGGCGGTGGCCTCGTCGAGCGCTTCCTGGTAGCCCGCGCCGGTGGAGTCCATCTTGTCGAGGATGAAGTTCGTCGTGCCGTTGACGATGCCCATCACCCGGTTGATCTTGTCGCCGGCGAGGGACTCGCGCATCGGGCGGACCAGCGGGATCGCGCCGGCGACGGCGGCCTCGTAGTAGAGGTCCAGCCCGGCGGCCTCGGCGGCGGCGTGCAGCGAGGCGCCGTCCTGGGCGAGGAGGGCCTTGTTCGCCGAGACGACGGAGATGCCGTTCTCGAAGGCGGTGGTGATCAGGGTGCGGGCGGGCTCGATGCCGCCGATGACCTCGATGGCCACGTCGATGTCGCCGCGTTTGAGCAGCGCGGTCGCATCGGTGGTGACGAGCGCCGGGTCGATGCCCTCGCGCACCTTGGAGGGACGGCGCACGGCGACGCCGGCGAGCTCGACGGGCACGCCGATCCTGGCTGTCAGATCGTCGGCGTGCGTCGTCATGATGCGCGCCACCTCTGAGCCGACCACTCCACAGCCCAGCAGCGCCACCTTCAGCGGACGCGTACGCATCATTCGACCTACGCCTTTCGATCTTTCTTCGCTACCTTGCGCACGGTTTGTACGCCAGGTGTGAACCAGTCTCACTCAATGGACAGCAGTTTCCACCTTCGGTCCATTGAGTGAGACGTCTATTTCATCATCCGAGGTCCAGAGACAGGAGATCTTCTTCCGTCTCGCGCCGGACGATGACCCGGGCCTGCCCGTCGCGCACGGCGACGACGGGCGGGCGGAGCGCGTGGTTGTAGTTGCTGGCCATCGAGCGGCAGTACGCGCCGGTGGCGGGCACGGCGAGCAGGTCGCCGGGGGCGAGGTCGGCGGGCAGGAACGCGTCCTTGACGACGATGTCGCCGCTCTCGCAGTGCTTGCCGACGACGCGGACCAGCATGGGCTCGGCGTCGGAGACGCGGGAGACGAGGGAGACCCCGTACTCGGCGTCGTAGAGCGCGGTACGGATGTTGTCGGACATGCCGCCGTCGACGGAGACGTACGTCCGGAGCCCTTCGAGCGGCTTGATGGTGCCGACCTCGTACAGGGTGAAGGCGGTCGGGCCGACGATGGCGCGGCCGGGCTCGACGGAGATGCGGGGCGCGCGCAGGCCGGCGCTCTCGCACTCGCGGGCGACGATCTCGTGCAGGGCCTTGGCGATCTCGTGCGGCTCGCGGGGGTCGTCGGCGGAGGTGTACGCGATGCCGAGGCCGCCGCCGAGGTCGATCTCGGGCAGCTCGACGCCGTGCTCGTCGCGTACGGCGGCCAGGAGCTGGACGACGCGCTTGGCCGAGACCTCGAAGCCGGCCATGTCGAAGATCTGCGAGCCGATGTGGGAGTGGACGCCGAGCAGTTCCAGCGAGTCGTGCCCGAGGGCGCGGCGTACGGCCTCGGCGGCGGACCCGTCGGCGACGGCGATCCCGAACTTCTGGTCCTCGTGCGCGGTCGCGATGAACTCGTGCGTGTGCGCTTCCACGCCCACGGTCACCCGGATCTGCACGGGCTGGCGCACGCCGAGCTCGCGGGCGATGTGCGCGACGCGGGCGATCTCCTGGAAGGAGTCGAGGACGATGCGCCCCACTCCGGCCTCGACGGCCCGGCGGATCTCGCGCTCGGACTTGTTGTTGCCGTGGTACGCGATCTGCGCGGCGGGCATCTCGGCGGCGAGGGCGGTGGTCAGCTCCCCGCTGGAGCAGACGTCGAGATTCAGCCCTTCTTCCCGCAGCCACTTCACGACGGCCTTGGAGAGGAACGCCTTGCCGGCGTAGAAGACGTCGGCGTCGGGGCCGAAGGCGTGCGCCCAGGCCCGGCAGCGCCGGCGGAAGTCCTCTTCGTCGAGGAAGTAGGCGGGGGTCCCGAACTCCTGGGCGAGCCGGGTGACTTCGATCCCGCCCACGCAGGCGACGCCCGCGCTGTTGCGCGTGACGGTCCGCGCCCACACCTTCTCGTCGAGGACGTTCAGGTCGGCGGGCGGCGGGGAGTAGTGGCCCTCGGGCAGCACATCGGCGTGGCGGGGGCCGGCGGGGTGCGCGGAACGGCTCATCGGTATCTCTCTTCACAGATCACAGGGATCACGGGGATCACAGGCAGTCGGGAGCGTCGATGCCGAGCAGGGCCAGGCCGCCGGCCAGCACCGTTCCGGCGGCTTCGGCAAGAGCCAGCCGGGCGCGGTGGGCGGCCGAGGGTTTCTCGTCCCCCTTGGGCAGGACGCGGTACTGGAAGTCGAGCAGGGCGTCGGCCAGCTCGACGAGATGCCTGACGAGCCGCTCGGGCGCACGGTGGTGCGCGGCGGCTTCGAGTACGAGGGGGTAGTCGCGCAGCGCGCGCAGGAGCGGGGCGGCGGCGTCGTCGCCGTCGTCCGTGAAGTCCCCGGGCTCGGAGCGGAAGGCGAGGTCGGCGGCGTTGCGCGAGAGGGCCCGGGATCGGGCGTGGGCGTACCTGACGCGGAAGAACTCGCTGGACTCGTCCTGGACGAGCAGCCGCGCGGAGAACACCGGGGTCTCCTGCGGCGGCACGCAGAGCATGGCCCAGGCGGCGGCGTCCGCACCGTAGGCCGCCCGTACGTCACCGTCGCGGCGGGCGACGGGGGCGACGGGGAGGGGGCCGGCAGGGAGGGGGGCGGCGCCCAGCCCCAGACCCTGGCTGTCGCTCTGGCCCTGGCTGTCGCGCACTCGCTGCACGGCGGCCCGTACGACACCGGCACGCAGCTCGGGCAGCTCGGGTGGCTCGGGGCAGGCGTCGGGGGCGTCGTCGGGGGCGTCGTCGGGGGCCGGGACGAACCCGTACCGCGCCCCGCGCTCCCGTACGTCGCGCACGAGGTCGGCGACGGAGGCCGGGGCCATGACGAAGTTCAGGAACCCCGGGCCGGTGATCTCCACGCGCTCGATGCCGGGCTCCCCGGCCAGGCGGCGGGCCAGTACGTCCGCGACGCGCCCCGGGACGAGGGCGGCACTCTTGGCCAGTTGGAGGGCGACCGGGGTCGCGTACTCCCCCACCCCGCCGGGCCGGGTCCGCTCGACGACGACCCGCGCGGGCACGGCCGCATCCGCGGGCAGCTCCCCGTCCTCGACGGCGCAGCGCACGGCGCGCACGACGGTACGGGAGAGGTCGGCGGGGGTCACGTGCCCCAGCCTAGGGGAGAAGCCCCCACGTCACGCGAATGGTTTCGCCATGTGGAACGGGCCGACGCCTAGCCCCTCCCCCGCCCGGCGGGGGTGCCCATCCGCTCGCGGCGGTCCCGGCGCTCGATGAGCCGCCGTACGACCCGTACCAGCTCGGCGGGCTCGAAGGGCTTGGCCAAAAACGCATCCACCCCGGCGGCGATCCCGGCCTCCACCTCGTGCTGCGTACAGGCACTGACGATGGCGACGGGCAGGTGCCGCGTCCGCGGATCGGCCCGCAGCTGAGCGGCCGTACCGAACCCGTCCAGCCGGGGCATGACCACATCAAGGGTGATCGCGTCCGGGTTGACCCGGTGCACGATGTCCAGACACTCGGCACCATCGTTCGCGGTCACGACCTCGAAGCCCTCCAGCTCGAGATTGACCTTGATCAGCTGCCGGATGACCTTGTTGTCGTCAACAACAAGCACCCGGCGCGAGGCGCCTGGCACAACTCGAGAGTAGGTCCGCCCCGGCCCCCGCGTCCGGGTTTTTGCCACTTCCACCCCCTCCGAGCGACCGACCCCCCTCTCCCCTGCAAACCGTTTCTGATCACCCCGCGGAAGCTGGTAGTGTTCAACCCGTCGCCGCAACGCGAACGACGCGCCCCCGTAGCTCAGGGGATAGAGCAACGGCCTCCGGAGCCGTGTGCGCAGGTTCGAATCCTGCCGGGGGCACTTCTGTTGGACCAGCGTGAAATATCCGCTGATCTGCACAAGTGCCAAGTATGAAGACCTGGACCCAGTCCCACTGAGTCCAGGTCTTTGTCGTTGTTATGCACGGCGCGTGATAGACCTGCGATAGAGGTTCCCAGCGGGGCGGTCCCGCGCCCCGCTGAACCCGACCGCAGTCACCTTAGGCGGCGCCCTCACCCTTCCTGCGGCGCTTACGTGCAGCCTCAAGGGCATTAACAGCCGCCCGCGGGCCCTCCGCCGGCCAAGGCTCCCAGTGCCGGAGCGCGTAGTAGCTCACCGTGCGCTTGCCCTCCTTCCGGCGCCAGGCGTCAATCTTCCAACCCAGCGAGCGCAGGTCGCGCAGGCGGCGTGTCGGGTCCCCCTGGTTCTCATCGCGCGCAACAAGGTTGATCAGGTCGACCGAGACGTCTTGACCCTGCTTGGCCTTCAAAAGTTCACCGATGCGCAGGTGGACGTCCTCCTGGGAGATCGCCGCCTTGATGGCCGGGCCGTCCGCGTCGTGATCGGCGAACATCGCCTGCTTCTCGTTGTTGCACTGCCGACACAGGGGCTGGAGGTTCTCAAGCTCGTTGTCCCCTCCCAAGTCGAGCGGGACCTTGTGGTCCAGCTCCAGCTTCACACCGTCTTCCTTGGGCGTCCGACCGCACTGCGCGCACCGATTCCCGTAGTTATGGAACACCGCTGCCCGGATCGCACCCCTGACGGTCGTTCTGCGCGTCCTGTCTTCCGCCTGCGGGTGCCAGCCCTTGAGTACGTAGACGGGCCGACGCTGCCCAGGGAGCTTCACCAGGTCGATCTCAAAGTGCGTGCGCAACTCCCGGAGGCGCCGACCCGTGTGCTCGTTCGCCGCGCCGATGACCTCCTCCACGCGCTGCCGTATGGCCAGCATGTCCAGCGGGGCCTCGCGGGTCTCATGGAGCAGTCCGTAGATGGCAGACGTCTCCGCGTTCGACACAAGCGCGGCCAATTCGGCGCTTCCAGGCTCCGGAAGCTTACGAGCAGTCACAACAACCCCCCAAGATCGGCAACTCGACGACCAGAACATGCCATCCGGCATGGATCTTGTCAAGCCGCAATCTCACCAACGACCCTTTTCCTGCAAGCCATCCCCCCACCCGATCACAAGATGTTGCCGCCGGATTCCGGCGGCAACATGCTCACTGCCCCGCCTACCGATGGCCACTGGCAGGCTTCTCGGCCGTCACCCAGACCAGTCCAGCTCAGCCTCGATCTTGCGGTTCATGGCCTCCTCCTGGCCGTAGATACAGCCCTCATACACACGGTGGATCACCTCGGGTGAGTTACCGACCCGACGGGCGACCTCAGCCACGGGCACCCCGGCGTTCAGCCAGGTCGTGATGCAGGTGTGCCGAAGGTCGTACGGCCTCCCGCCGAGGATGGATGCCTCGAGGTCCGGCGGGAGTGCGTACTCCCGGGAGTCCTTCCAGACCCGCCAGTACGTGCTGCTGCCGACGAGACCGAGCCGCTCGTTCGTGAAGAGCCGGCCGTCCTTGGCCGTGCCGAACTCCTTCAGGTGGGCTCGGAGCATGGCGACCAGCGGCGGCGGGATCGGGACCGGCCTGTCGTCCTTGGCCTCCCGAGACTTCAACCCACGCTTGTCGTGGCGCTCCCCGCTGTCCGTCCACTGCTTGCCCGACACAGGGTGCGTGTCCCGGAGGGTGAGCGTCCCCCATCCCTTCTCGGGGAGGTAGCAGTCCGACTTTCGCAGCCCAACGGCCTCACTCGGGCGGAGCGCCGCGAAGTACATCACCGCGTAGAACGCCACCAGACGGCGCCCCTTCTTTCGGTCCCACGTGCCGACATACGAAACCGCGGCGAGCAACTGAGCGGCTTGGGCCTTGTTCACGAGAACGCGCGGGTCGACACGATCCGATGAAGAGATCTTCACCTTCTTGAGCACGGCAAGAGGGTTCTCAACCAGGAGCTTTCGCTCGATCGCGTATTCCACGGCGGTGTTCAAGGCGCGGCGCCTACGCCGGGACGTCTCCCCCGCCGCAGGCGTCCCGTCCAGCTTGAAAGAAAGCCGGTACTGGACGTCTCGCAGGGTCTTCGGATCTTCCAGCGCGGAAACCAGTAGCGACTTCTCCGAAAGCCACTGATGAGCATCTTCGAGTTCGGCCGGCGGCTCCAACTCGGCGTTTGCCGGGACGACCGCCCATCGCAGAGCGAGGCGCAGCTCTTCCACCTCGGGCATCTGCTTGTCCTGGTCCACCATGGCCAGGGTCACCGCAGCGAGACCATCCGCGATGCCCTCACGTGTCTTGGCAGCAGCCGTAGGCCAGCGCATGGCCATGTACTCACGGCAGAACGTGAACCAGGAAAGTTCCTCACGAGCGTCCGCAGGCTCTGCGGCCTGCGCGGCGGCCCGTACTTCGGACTCAGGCAGCCCGTCCTTGATGCGAAACGCCTCGCCCCGCTTCATGGCCAACCACAACTCGGACCGGCGACTCCCTGCAAGCGCCACGGTGGCGAAGGTCTTACTGCTCACCTTGCCGCCGACAATCCAGCGGAGCTGATAAGGGCGGGTCTTGCTCTGCGCCTTGGTCACATTCCACAGACGGACATCGAGGGAAAACCCTTCCGGGTCCGAGCTATCGTTCTGCTTGGACCCGGAATCGGCGTCTTTCGTCACGCGGATTCCTCCCGCATCTCCAGCCAACGGACCAGCTCGGATCGGCGGATACGCACAGACCCATTGGGGAGCTTGATGGCCTTAGGGCCCTTCTTGCACTGCCTCCAGCGATAGAACGTGGCTCGCGGAACACCGATCTCTTCGACCACCTGCGGGATGGTCAGCATTTCGTCGCGGGGCTTGGCCACAGCGAGGCTCCTTGAGTTCGTGAACATCTGGCAATGGGAAGCTCCCTCGCTTCCCCCTCTAGAGGTCCGCTACCGCCGCTACTCCGCTACCGCGCAGGTCAGGGGCGGTGTTTTGGTAGCGGATGGGGTAGCGGTAGCGGATGAGTGCCGCCACCGGCCCGGGGTGCGCTCGGGCCGGTGGCGGGTCGTGGGTAGCGGATCTTTGCCGCTACCCAGGGGTGTTGCCGCTACCTCGGCAGGTGCTCTGACCTGCGAGGTAGCGGCGGTAGCGGCGGTAGCGGACTTTCAGGAACCGGGGGGCGGGCAGTACCTGCTCCAGGCGTCGGCGAGGTCGTCGGCGTAGTAGCCCTTCAGCACGGTCCCGCCGGTCTTGATGTTCCGCGCGACGATCGGCCGGTTGCTGCCGGTCATGTACTCGCGGAGCATCTGGCCGAGTCCGCGGGCGTCGAGGGGGCGGCCGTTCATGTCGCCCCAGGGGGCTTCGTCCAGGGAGCGGAGCTGTTCGAGGACGGCGGCGGTGGGCAGGCGGGGGATGTCGCCGAAGACGTGGTCGCGCAGATCGGTCAGGAGCCGGATTCCGAGGCTGGCCTTGTCGTCGCTCTCGGCGGCGGTGACCAGCTCCAGGCACGCGGCGCGGGCGCGGTCGGGCCAGTCCCCGCCGGCCGCGTCGGCGACGGCGAGGAGGGGCTCCCAGACGTCGGCCGGCCGGTCGGTGACCCCGTCGGGCATGACGGGGAAGGCGCCGGTGATGCGGTCGCGGATGTTGTCGGCCCAGGTGGCGAGCCGGTCCCTGAGGGCGTGGCCCTCTGCGGTGTGGAGGCGTGCGCGGAACGGTTCGACCTTCTCGGAGCGGGCGCGGCGGCGCATGCGGATGACGACGGAGCGGGTCAGGATCGTGTCGGGCAGGTTCCCCAGCCCGGCGACGGCGAGCGCACAGTACGAGGGGAACCCCACGACGGACTGGTTGCCGGCGCCGTCGCTGACGCACCGGTAGGTGACGCCGGAGCGGCGGTGGCCGGCGTTGATGAACCCGCGCAGTTCCTCGTTCTCCCCGGCCTTGGGGCCGAAGACGGTGTCGATCTCGTCGAACAGGATCGTCGGGCGCCCCTCGCCGCCGGAGACCGCGCGGAAGAGCGCGGCGGGGGAGGCGTTGACCGCCACCATCGGCGCCGGGACGAGGGTTTCCACGATCTCCAGCGCGCGGGACTTGCCCGATCCGGGCTCCGGGGAGAGGAACGCGATCCGCGGCGTGGCGTCGAACGCTTCGAGGAGGTGGGCGTGCGCGTCCCACAGGGCGACGGCGACGTAGGCGGCTTCGCTGGGGAAGACGTTGAAGCGGCGGTGGAAGGCTTCCACCGCGTCGAGGAGGGCCGCCCCCTCCGGTACCTGCTCCGACTCCTCGGGGGTGCTGGTGTGGGCGGGGTGGATGGTGGTGAGGGTCATGCGGCGGCACTCCTATCGTCGGCCCGCAGGGGGCAGGTGCTGCGGTGGTCGGTGTGGCGCTGGACGAGCGCGAGGATCTGCCGGGGCCCGTACGCGGTCTCGTCACGTCCGCAGGCGCAGACCGAGCGCGCGGAGGGGACCGCCCCGTGTGGGGCGCGGATGTGGAGTGTGGCGACGATGTACCGGCCGTCCGACGCCGGGCGCGGGTCAGGGCGAACAGATGAAGGGACGCCTTCGGCGATGACCTTCGGCGCGCCACTGCCGTCCGTGGCCGGGCCCGGTCCGGCGGAGCTGAGCCCGGCCGGTGTGGGGGTAGGGCTGTTAGCCGGGGGGTGTTCGCGGGCGCTCATGCCGTCCGCCGGGTGGCGGGGTTGTTGCGGATGGACCAGTTGAGGGCGCTGGTGATGGCGGAGCGGTACTCGTAAGGCTTCAGACCGGCCGCTTCCGCCCCCCGGCTAAGAGCCTCCTCCACCACCATCCGGTCGAGGTCGCCGGACGCGACCAGCCGCCCCAAAGCCCGCGCCGCCCTGACCAGCACCTTGTTGCGGGTCCCGTCGGGGGCGCCTACGACGTTCGCCTCCTCGTTGCGCAGGGCCGCGCTGGCGTAAGCGGCGCGGCGCCCGGCGGGCCTTTCGACGAGGGGGTAGATGGGGGTGGCCTTGATGCGGGGCGGTTCGGTGATCTTGGCGTGCACCCACCCGGGGAGCGGGGCGACGGGCCGGTCGTTGGTGATGGTGTAGGTGCCGGTGGGGGTGGCGCTGCCGGGGGCGACGACGTATCCGCCCCAGGCACGGTGGTCGATGTGCCGGCCGAGGATGTCCTGGTTGGAACGGACTTTGGAGCCAGGCGGGGCGGCGAAGTACAGATGCAGGCCGCCGGACGGCGTGGTCACCGTGAACGTCGGCGGCAGCTGCTCGCCCATCGCCCGGCACAGGGCGTCGAGGATCTGCGTGCCGCTGAGGGTGCCGGGCGGGTCGGACGGCTTGGGCGGGTCGAGGTCGATCACGACCAGCCCGGCAGGCCCCGTCGCCAGCCCCACGTTGTACGCCCTGGTGGCCCAGGCGGTCCGGATCCGGTCGGGGTTGGTGGTGGCCCGCTGCTCGGGCTTGGCGTGCCTGCCCGCGCAGGCCCCGGTGCCGGGGCACCGGTCCTCGCGGTGGAGGGCGTTGACCTTGGAGCCGGGGCGGAGGGGGAACACCGGCCAGCCCCGGTCGGCGGTGGCGAGGGCGGCGTACAGGAGGTGGTTCATGCAGCGGCCCTCGTCTCGTGGGTGAGGTACTGGGTGGCGATCCAGTGGGTGTAGGCCGGGGGTACGGCCTGGCGGGCTTCGGTCTTGTTCATCCAGGTGCAGCCCATGGAGTCGGCGTAGGCGCGTTCGCCCTTGTGCTGGAAGGCGAGGAGGTTCTTGTGGTGCCAGCAGGGGGGCAGGAGGTCTCCGCCGCCGCCCCAGGAGGTTTCGAAGGTGCGGTGGCGGCGGACGTTGAGCCCGAACTGGGAGCCGCACAGCAGGTAGTCAGGCCTGAGGGGTGCTTCGGGGACGTTCTCGATGACCCACGGGATGCCGGATTCCTGGAGGCGTTGGCGGCCGGGGGTGAGGAGGTCGGGGTGCTGGGTGCGGTCGCCGCGCCAGGCGGTGACGCGGGCGAAGTGCTGGCAGGGCCAGGAGGCGTGGATGAGGTCGAAGCCGTCGAGGGGGAAGGTGAGGGCGTCGGCCTGGTGGAAGGTGAAGGGGTAGTTCGGCTGGGGCCGGTTGTCGACGCCGGTGACGTCGAATCCGGCGAGGTAGTAGCCCATGGACAGGCCGCCGGCACCGCAGCACAGGTCCAGCACCTTCAGCCCGTTCGGGCGACGCAGCGGTAACACCGTCGTGTTCATGCGGCCACCGCCGCGGCGCCGAGCTGGGCGAGGGCCTGGGCTCCGATGTGCTGGGTGTAGGCCGGGGGGATGCACTCGCGGATCCCGTCGCGGTTCATCCAGGGGACGTCCATGACCTGGCGGGCCAGGCCGACGCCGGAGAAGTTCCCGACGAACTGCCCGTACCAGCCGTCGGGGATGGGACGGCCCATCTTGGCCTGCGGGGCGGTGTGGGCGGGGTGCGGGGGCGGGGTGAGGGTGAAGCCGCCGCCGGTCTCGAAGTACCGGTGCCGGTAGGTCTGGAGCCCGAACATCGCGCCGCAGAGCATCACCGGCTCGCGCAGCTTGTGGGCGGCCCCACGGACGTTCTCCATGACCCAGGGGTGGCCGGTGGCGTTGAGGGCGTCGCGGGTGGGGCCGATGAGGTCGGGGTGGGTGTTGCCCTGGATGCGCTGGCACTCGGAGTCGTGCTGGCAGGGCGGGGAGGCGTGGATGAAGTCGAAGTCGGCGCCGAACGTGCGGATGAAGGCGACGGCCTCGGCCTGGTGGAAGCCGAGGGGGTAGCGGGGCTGGGCGTCCTTGTCGACGCCAGTCACCTCGAACCCGGCCCGGTGGTAGCCCATGCCAGCGCCGCCCTGGCAGCAGAACGCGTCCAGGATCCTGGGCGGCTGCCCGATGTCAGTGGGATGGGTCATGCTGGATGCCTCCAGTTCAGTGGAAAGGGCTGGATAGGGGGCAGCCGGTCTTTGCGAGAGGGTGGCTGCCCCCGGCCTTTGTTTCTGGCGTGAGGGGGCGTTGTGACGACGGCTTGGCTGGTGCTGGCAGTGGGCGACGAGCGGCAGCACGGGGGAAACGACGGGTACGACGACGACCCGTCGCAGCACTACAGCTGGGACGACACCGTCCCCAACCACGCCAACTTGGCGGTGGGCGACGTGATCGCCCTGTGGGACAAGAAGCAGCTGCTCGGCCTTGGGAAGATCTCCGCGATCGAGACCGGCAGCGCGGTCAAGACCCTCTACTTCTGTCCGGCCTGCAAGAAGGCGGACTTCAAGCGCCGCAAGCGGCTCAAGCCCACCTGCTTGTGCAACAAGTGCGGCGCCGAGTTCGAGGAACCGGGCAGCAAGACCAAGCCGGTCATCACCTACCGGTCACGGCACGGGGAAACGTGGATGGACGGCCGTGGGCTGCTGACCGGCCCCCAGGTCAGGGACCTGGCCGACTCGCCCCGCTCCCAGCTGAGCATGCGCCCGGCCAGGTGGGAGAAGCTGCGTGACGCTCTCCTGGATGCTGACGGAGCAGACCTCGATGTGAACCGCCCCGGGTTCCATAGAGATCTCAGACTGTGGTTGTGACCTGGGGTTTCGTGAGTTCGGTGTAGTAGTTGGCTTCGTATTCGACGGGC